>JAFXDG010000006.1 GCA_017521285.1 Bacteroidaceae bacterium
CCTGACATCTGCCAGGGATGGCTCTTGTACTACTTGTCTGTTTTATGTAAATTCTTCAAAGAACGCTTCTTTTCATGTGCTTCCCGTTCGAAAGCGGATGCAAAGGTACTGCTATTTTCCGAACCGCCAAAACTTTTTCGGAATATTTTTCGGATTTTATACGGTTTTTGGCGCAAAACGGTGGAAATGAAGGAGGAAAAATATGTTCTATAACATAAAAATGAGAAGCGTGGGCGGAAACGGAGGGGGAACGTATACCTTATTATATTAATATATAGGGGGAGAGATGGGGTTGGTGGGGTTAATGGGAGGGATGGGGTGGATGGGAGGGATGGGAATCCGCGACGGGAAGCGCGGGGATAGAATTTTTACCCGGTTGGGGAAAATGTTTTTCCGGACGGGGGAGGAAAAAGGACCGGGTAATAGGAGAAAAAAGAGGGGAAAGAAAATAAGAAAAGGACAAGCCAAGCAAGTTGTCCACTTGATAGCTTGTCCTTTTCTTGTATTTTAGGAGAGGAAGAGGGAACTTATTTGAAGTTTTTGGCTTCCATCGTCCAACCGGGGAATTCTTTCAGGTCGGCTTGCAGGAAGATGGGGGCGTTTTCGGCGCGGCCTTTCAGTTGCCAATCGAGCCAGCGGATGACCATTTGGGCAAAAGCGCCACCGTAGGGTTGGGCGAACGTGGCTCCGTGGCCGGCTTCGGTCATATCGGCAAAGACGACGGGGACTTTCTTGATGGACTTGTAATCGATAAGGGCATTCCCATGAGCTACGTCACTGGGGCCTCCAATCATGTAGATGATGGGGGCATGGAGTTTCTTCAATGACTTGGCGCTGGCTCCGGCCATCTCCATTTTACCCATACCGGAGTTGAGGAGCAGATAGCTCTTCAAACGCGGATCGTCGGCTACGGCCAACACCTGTGCACCACCGCATGAATGGCCTGCTGCGGCCACTTTGTCCATATCCACACGGTTGTAATAGAGGCTGGCTTCGTCTTTGCTCTGCGCCTCCATCCAATTGATGGCGTCGGTCAGCATAGAGGCGGGCGTTGAAGCTTCGCGGCGATCATGCGGATAGTTCTGCATTTCGCCAATAGCGATGATGACATATCCATGAGAAGCAATCTCAATCAGCATCTTCTCCTGATGGATGGAGGTGTTCATGCATCCACCATTGGCATACACCATCACGGGCAATTTGGCCCCGCGACGAGTAGCGGCTTCCATATTGGCGGGACGGTACACCACGAAATCGGGCAACGACTTCTCCGTGACGGCTACGGCCTGGAAGCGTCCACGGCCACCACCTTCGGGAGCCTTCATTTTCAGAATTTTCTGATTGGCAAATTCGTTCTTCAGATGACGGGCAAAGAAGGCGTCGGATGCCGGTTTGGTAATTTCAAGGCCTGCATCGAAGGCGACTCCGTGGTTTCCGGGAATGCGGATGTAATCGACATTAGAGCCAGCCTTGCGCATCTTGTTCACAAAATCATCGGTCAGTTCGGGTCTGACTATGGGGTCCTCACTACCCTGCAAGAGGAGCATGGGAGGTTTGTTTCCGCCGACATAGCCAATGGGCCAAAACTCTGTGTCCTTCATGCCACGGATTTCTGTAGGAGGTGCACCGGCCACCACGCAAGCCACACTGCTTGAATATTCGCCCCACGGGCCGACCTCAAATTCTTTGCTATCAGATGAAACGCCTACCATCAATGACAGGTGCGCTCCGGCCGAGTGTCCCGTAACTCCGATGCGCTCCGTATCGACGCGCAACTCCTTGGCATGAGCCTTCAGCCAACGGACAGCGCACTTCACATCCTGAATACAGGCGGGGAAAGGAGCCTCTTGTGTAAAACGATACTCCACCGATACGGTGACATACCCCTGAAGGGCATAATCCATCAAAAGATTGCGATAAACGGGGTCGCTTTTTGAGCCTGCACTCCATCCTCCACCGTGGATAATCACAATGGCCGGGCGAAGCCCCTCGCTACCAAAGTTCACAGGCTCGGCAATGTCCAACACTTGCGACGGGCTGTCCGTACAATAAGGTACGTCGCTCGTCACTTTCACTTCCTTCTGTGCATTGGCCGATAAAGCAAACAAAGCCATGAGCACAACAGACAATAAGTTTTTGATTCTTTTCATTTTGTCATGGTATTAAAAACGATGGTGCAAATGTAAAGAAAAACATTTGCACCATCATAGTAAATCGTAAAATATTCCGATTCTTTAACAAAAGAGTTACGATTCATTCTGCTCCCCATACATCCGCACTATCTCTTCGATGGAAATACCGAGGGTACGGAGTTGCTTGAAGAACTCGGGGAGTTCGGTGGAGAGGAAGGCTTCTTTGCGGAGGGAGAAAATCTTCTTTCCTGCGCCAGGACATACGAAGTAACCGAGGCCACGACGAGTATAAATGATTTCCTGACTCTGCAAGTAGTCGTAGGTACGCACCACAGTGTTGGCGTTCACCTCAACCAGAGCGGCATATTCTCGCACCGAGGGGATGCGCCCGTCTTCGGGATAGATACCCTGATGAATTTCGTCGCAGATGCGGTCGGCTATCTGGAGGTATATGGGTCGGCTTTCCTTGAATTTCATAAGCTGAAGCGTTTAGGTTCGACAACTTGTGAACGGCAGAAGAGGTGGTAAGCCCAGTACCAGTTGAGGATCGTCCAAGCGAAGAGGAAGCACGAGCAAACAAGGATGTAAATGCTGTAATGAGTCCACATTATAGAATGATACAACTCTTTAGGCGTGTTCGTAGCGATGAGAAAAGCAAGATATGCACCACCTACAATCAACAACAAAGCCACACCCAACGTCTTCAAATATGCATTATTGCGCCAATAGTTTCCGCCAAGGACAAACAGAGAATGAGCACACAACATCATGGATACGAAAAACAGACTTCCCCACTCACCCCATTGGCTATGACAGAAAAAATTGAAAGATACAATCTCCCGGCACAACGCTGGAAGCAAACTTTGCTGAAACGAACCAAAACCACCTTGCGAATAGCCTATCAAAGGGAAAAGCAACATTTGAAAAACATCGGCCAAAACAACCGACATAATAACGACAATCCACGAATGCAGCACCATATAAAGAGAGCGGGAAAGGAACTTTTCATTATTCCATGCCGGAATCATCAGGAAGTTCAACCGATCCTTTCGCATACTCATTCCACGCATCATCATCATAGAGGCTACATAAAAGAAATAGAAGTTCGCAAAAACCAAAAGTTTGGCCGCGAGCACATCCGTTTCAACTATACGCGTATGCTCCCCTCCGTTTGTATAGAACAAGGAAGAATACATCAAATAGAGGAATAAGCCGACACCAAGGCCTATAGAATACGACAAGACCTTCCAATTCTCCCCTACATCGCGTTTCACCAACAATCCTACGCGACGGAAGCTGAATGAATTTATATTTTCTTTCATCATTATTTTAAAGTCTAATTATTATACAATTTGTGAACGACAGAAAAAGCGGTAGGCAAGGAACCAACAGAGGATTGCGAGCACAGCACACAACGCAAACCACCCGTCGAATGGCAGCCCCGGGGCTCTTCCAGGAACAAAGATGTTCAGCATCATGGGCACTCCCCATGCAACCACGAAAAGAATCCCCAAGACTTTCAATCCTGCAAGGCGATGCCAAACACATCCGCCAAGGATAAAGAGAGAATGGAGGAAATAACCGCCTGTAGAACTCGTCCATCCCAATGCCCACCAAGGACCGATAAACGGCCCGCCACCAGGTCCCTTATAAGGAGAAGGAAAAACCGCAAGTTTAGTCATTTTCAAGAATTCCCCGATTGTCCAATTTTGATAAATGCCGAGCTTCTGGTTCCACAAAAGGGACAACAAATAAAAGGTCGCATCAGCCAAGGCATATGCAACAATCGCCATCAGAATGAAGAACACGGTCGAAAAGAAGACCCGCCAAACAAATTTCTCCGCATTGGACACAGGTAACATCAGGAACTTCACACGTCCATCCTTACTAATTTTCCGTTCCATTACTAAAGAAGCTGAACGAAAAAGAAGAACCAAAAATAATACAGTACTAAAAGCAAGCCACAATCCAGATATATCCAAAGCCATGGAAGAGTTTGTAGGAGTAGGCAACAGAATGATTGCAAGAAACATTATCGACAAGAAGCCTATATACAATCCGAGGTAGCGCCAAGCATACACCTTCCAATTTGTTCCAAAGTCCCACCGCATGAGCATCCACAGGCGGCGGAAGCTGAATGAATTATTTATTTTCATCATTGTTTCAAAGTTTAATAGTCAGACAATTTGCCGACGGCAAAAGAGGCGATAGGCCAACCACCAGCAGAAGACAATCAAGCAAATGAGAACCATGTTTGCCAAAAGGACCTCTCCCCCGGTCGCCTTTTCCATCCAATTCAAGGCAAAAAAGGAACGACGAAGGACAATCAGCATAATCACGGCAAACACCCACTTGTTAAGGAAACCGGCCAACACCGCCGTGGCATGGATAAGCAACAATGACAAACTCATGGTCAGGGGCAACATGCCATAGAAGCTCTGGGTGAACACCATTGGCAGATGCGATGTCACGAGCGTGGGCGAAGTAGAGAACTGAAGGTAAGGCATCCCCCACTCCAACATCAGACGACAAACGTACTGAGCCACATCGGCCATGACAAAGAGCACTGCCGAAATGACGAAGTAGAACACCGTGACGAACAGCGCCCGATACAGGAACTTCTCGCCATTGGAGGCTGGCAGGGTGAGAAACGTCAACCGAGTCTCATTGTGGCTGACAGGATCGGCCAGGCCCCGCGCAGCAAAGATGGCAAAAAGCAGGAAAACTGAGAACAAGGCAACGGCCTGGAATCCATCCAAGTCATGCGTCCGCCCCGCCGTGAGCAGGAGGAACCAGTTTATCGCGAAATATGCCATGAAGGTCGCCATCCACTCCCAAATGTACTTTTTCCGGTTCAGCGCCCAATCCCACTGCATAAGCAGTCTGATGCGATGGAGGCTGAGGGTATTGTTTCGTTTCATTTACTATATTTAATTATACCGTACAACTTCTTTTCAGGGGCCACCCGACGGATTTGTCATGCTGAGCGTAGCCGAAGCATCTAACAGTCGGACACTTTAATAATTGTTTTGCTTGTAGATCCTTCGACTTCGCTCAGGATGACAGAGACCGTCAGTAAACCATGAGCAAAAGTCACATGAAAGACAGAAACCATCAAAAACTCCAAGACAGAACAATTGTGAACGAGAAAACCAATCAACAAAAGCCCCTACACTCACTTATTCACCAAACACCTGCGCCATTTTCTCGGGGTGAGCCAAGGTGGCATTGAAGAGCAATTCGAGGTTGAGCGTGCCCTCTTCCTCGCCAAGTCGGTTGGGGAGGATGACACTCTGCCCGTGCACCGAAGGCTGGGTGAAGAGTTCGTCGCCCGTAAGCTCGCCACTGGAGAGTTCGGTGAAGCAGAGGTGCGAACAGATGTCAGCCACGGAGCGGTTGAGCAACGTGCGGCTACCGTCGATAATGACCACATGGTCGAGCAGGCTGTCAATGTCGCGCACCTGATGGGTGGAGATAATGACGGCCTTGTCCTCCGCCATGCCCGATGCCACCACGCGGCGGAACTGGCTCTTTGAGGGGATGTCGAGTCCGTTGCTCGGCTCGTCCATCACCAACAGTTGGGTGTTGGTGGCAAGGGCGAAACACATGTAAGCCTTCTTCTTCTGGCCCATAGAGAGTTCGCCGAGATGGATATCCTCGTTCATGTCGAAGTCGCGCAGGCATGAGCGGAGCAGCTCGTCACTGAAGCGCGGATAGAAGGGGCGGTTCAGGCTGACAAATTGTTTGAGACTGACCTTCGGCAGGTTGAACTCCTCGGGCACAATAAACATCTGGCTGAGCGTCTCGGGGCGACGCAGGAAGACATTCACCCCCTGGTAGAGCACCTCGCCCCGATGGGGACGGAGCAGACCGGTCATCAAGTAGAGCAAGGTTGATTTACCGGTACCGTTACGTCCCAAAAGTCCATACACACTCCCCTCGCCCAACGTCAGGGAGAAGTCATCGAACACCGTCTGCTTGCGGTTGTATCCGAAAGAGACATTTTTAATTTCCATCATCATAGTTCTTTGTCTTTAAGTGATTTATACTAATTTTTACTCTTGAATAATCCACGCTTTAAGTGTACCACCTTAATAGTACACTGCAAATGTATAGCATTAAAGTGTCATACGCAAGAAAAGGAAGTGTAAATTAATATATTTTAAGAGTTGGAGGACAAGACCGAGGAGACAAATTGGAAATGCCCAAGAGAAAAACCGGTTTGCCCGTAGAGATTTCTTATAAGACCAAAGGGAAAAGTTTAATCAGCAGTGGTGATTATATAATCAGCAGTGCTGATTATGTGATTAGCAGTGCTGATTATATGATTAGCAGTGTTGATTAAAGTTTTGACTAAAGACAAATCAAAAAAAGAGCAAGGCAAACTGATTTTTCTCTTGGGCATTTCCAACTTTTCTCTTCGCACAAAAATGGCAGAGGGTGTCAGAAAACGAACTTACGGAACTAAAAAGATGCACAAAGTTGTGGGAATAAATTAAAAGCCTTACCTTTGCGAGCGTAAATGCTACCATGTAGCGGAATTCAAGGTTCGCCAAATAATTGACCAAGCATTTGTCATCCTGAGCGTAGCCGAAGGATCCATCTACCAGACTATTATAAGACACTCAGCCTACAGATCCTTCGACTTCGCTCAGGATGACAAGAGACCGTCAGCAAACACGAATTCTTTGCAGGAATATATAATATAATAAGGTATAGAAACATGAAAAGAATCATCTTACTCGTCTCGCTCTGCCTGAGCATGATTGCCGGCAGCGTGGCACAAACGGCCCCCACCCTGGAGGAGGTTACCAACGGAACCTTCCGCGCCACACGCATCAACGGCGTGAATCCCTTGGCCGACGGCCAGCACTATGCACAAATCAGTCCCGACGGAAAACGCATCGTGAAGTATTCGTTCAAAACAGGCCAGGAGGCCGGCGTCATCTTCGATGTGGAGACGGCCCGCAACCACAAGCTGAAACGCGTGGAAGGCTACATCATGTCGCCCAAGGAGGACAAAATTCTGATTCAGACGAACACAGTGCCCATCTACCGCCGCTCGTTCACAGCCGAATACTACATCTACTCGGTGAAGAACAACACACTGACCCCCCTGAGCGAAGGAGGCCCGCAACAGGTTCCCCTGTTCTCGCCCGACGGCAACCTGATTGCTTTTGTACGCGACAACAACCTGCATCTGGTGAAACTGCTGTTCGAGAACAGCGAGTCGCAAGTGACCACCGACGGCAAGTTCAACGAGGTGCTGAACGGCATCCCCGACTGGGTGAACGAAGAGGAGTTTGAATACAACCGCGCCTTCGACTTCAGCGCCGACAGCAAGATGTTGGCCTACATCCGCTTCGACGAGCGCGAAGTACCACAGTTCAGTTTCCCCCTGTACAAGGGACTGGTGCCCGAGCAGCAGGCGTATGCCGACTATCCGGGAGCCTACACCTACAAGTACCCCGTGCCGGGCATGAAGAACTCGGTGCCCACGGTACACACCTTTGACATCAAGAGCCGCGTGACCCGCCAGATGCAGGTACCCTTGGAGGCCGACGGCTACATACCCCGCATCAAGTTTACGGCCAATGCCGAGGGACTGGCCATCATGACGCTGAACCGCCATCAGGACCGCCTCGACATCTACATGGCCAACCCGCGCTCGACGGTGTGCAAGCTCATCATCCGCGACGAGGCACCGCAATACATCAAGACCATTGCCTATAACCAGATACAGTTCTATCCCGAAAACATCGCCCTGCTGAGCGAGCGAGACGGATACAACCACCTCTACTGGTACACCTTGGGCGGAAACCTGGTGCGTCAGGTGACGAGCGGCGAGTTCGAAGTGACAAACTTCCTCGGATGGGACCAGAAGACGGGCACGTTCTACTACGAGAGCAACGAAGGGTCGCCCCTGCGCACAGCCGTCTATAAGACCGATGCCAAGGGACGCAAGACCTGTCTGACACCCGAGAAGGGAACGAACAGCGCCATCTTCAGCACCACCTTCAGCCACTTCATGAATACACACAGCAACATGCAGACCCCCTACGTAGTGAGCCTGCGCGACAATGCGGGCAAGACGCTGAAGACACTGGTGGACAACAAGAAGCTGAAGGAGAAACTGGCCAAGCGGGCCGTGGGACAGAAGGAGTTCATCCGTGTGCCCCTGCCTGACGGCACGGAGTTGAACGGTTGGATGGTGAAGCCGGCCGACTTCAACGCGGCGAAGAAATACCCCGTCATCATGTACCAATACTCAGGCCCCGGTTCACAGGAGGTGACAGACAGCTGGAGCATGGGATTCTATCGCGACGGCGGATTGCTGGAGTCGTACTGGACGGGCGAAGGCTTCATCGTGGTGTGCGTGGACGGACGCGGTACGGGCGGACGCGGTGCAGCGTTCGAGAAGTGCACGTATCTGAACCTGGGAATCAAGGAGAGCAAAGACCAGGTGGAGACCGCCCTGTGGTTAGGCACACTGCCCTATGTGGATAAGGGGAATATCGGCATCTGGGGATGGAGCTACGGCGGATTCAACACACTGATGTCGATGAGCGAAGGACGCCCCGCCTTCAAAGCCGGTGTGGCCGTGGCAGCCCCGACAAGCTGGAAATATTACGACACGGTATATACCGAGCGCTACATGCGCACCCCGAAAGAGAATGCCGAGGGCTACGAACAAGGCTCAGCCATGACACATGCAGCCAAACTGAGTGGCGAACTGTTGCTCATTCACGGTATGGCTGACGACAACGTGCACTTCCGCAACTTTGCCGAATATACCGAAGCGCTCGTTCAAGCCGGCAAGCAGTTCGACCAGCAGGTATATACGAACCGCAACCACAGCATCTTTGGCGGCCAGACACGCCACCACCTGATGACACGGGTGACGAAGCATTTCAAGGAGCATTTGAAGTAAAGGGGTAAAAGTTTAAAGTTTAAACCTAAAACTTACCCTTTATATATAAGGAATATACAAGGGCGCTTTTCCAAATCGGGAAGGTGCCCTTTCCATTCTTTCATAGTCTTGGTACAGATGTACTCATCGTCGCACGTCACGTTGCAGGCAATACAGAGGCGCGTCTGCGGACGACACGTCTGCACCAACTCTTCCAGCAAACGGCGGTTGCGATAGGGAGTTTCGATGAACAATTGTGTCTGGTTCTCGGTGTATGAACGCTGCTCCAACATCTTGATGCGTTTGGTGCGCTCGCCCTGTTCAATGGGCAAGTAACCGTGGAAAGCAAAACTTTGGCCATTGAAGCCCGAAGCCATCACTGAGAGCAGAATGGACGAAGGCCCCACAAGCGGCACCACCTTCAAGCCCCGACGTTGGGCAATGGCCACCACATCGGCACCAGGGTCGGCCACAGCCGGACAACCGGCCTCGGAGATGACACCCATCGGTTCACCCGCCATCAAAGGCTTCAGATAACCGGCAATGTCGGCTGCCTGCGTATGCTTGTTCAATGGGTAAAAGGTGAGGGAATCAATATCAATCGACGGTTCCACCTTCTTCAAAAAGCGGCGGGCCGTGCGTACCTCTTCTACTATAAAATGTCTGATTTGCAAAATGACTTCCTTGTTGTAAGCCGGAAGCACTTTGTCGAGCGGAGTGTCACCCAAGGTGACGGGAATGAGATAAAGAGCGGGATTCATTGGTTGATGGGTTGATGCGTTGATTCGTTGATGGGTTGAGACGTTTATGGGTTGAGACGTTTATGGGTTTATTCGTTTATTCGTTGAGGGGTTGATTCGTTGAGGGGTTGAGGAAATAAACGTATAAACGTCTCAACGCCTCAACGAAATCAATACGGCAGTTGCAGGTTCTTCAGAATAGAACGGTAATCGGTCTCGCGCAACAGGTCGGCGATGGTCATGTTCTTGTTTCTGGACATATATTCGTCGATAATCTGAAGTCCTAACCACACGCCGACCTTCCCTGGAGAATCCACACCCAATGGATAGGTACATTCGGCCGGTTGCAGATAGGCACGCGCCAACATCGGGTCGGTAGAATGCAGTTGGCCGGACTCGACCAAATGGCTCCAAATGCGTTCGCGCCGTTCGTGACACCATTCTCCCTCTTCGGTCGTATAGCCCAATTCATCTTCCAGCGTCGGAGTTCCCAATGCCTGAGCCACCACCCAATGAATCTTTCCCCGATGCAGAATCTGATCAAGCAACGTGCGGTGCCACTCCCACGGAAAGGGATATTCGCTGAGCAAGAAGAATCTCAAGCAGTCGGGTACAATGAACTCGGGCGACATGCTGCGGCACTGGTAGGAATAGTAGAATTGATTGTAAAGCGGATAGTCAGCCCCCATATACTTGTCGAGACTGAATCCCAAAATGCTGTCGCCCACAACCACTGACTGGTTCAAGGCCGACAACTGGGCATAGACGCGGGGCACGGTCATGTGGGGAAGTTCGCGCTTCAAGCGACGGAAAGCACGGGTAAAATCGCGCTCGATCCGACCCATGTCGCGGAACTTATGTCTGGCATCGCGGCGCAATGTCTTCAAGATAGTATCCGAGAAGTACTCGCGCAAGCGCAGATTGATATTGTCGTCGCTCACCGAACCAATGGCCAACACATCTTCAATCAAGAATTTCGTTTCCTGGGGATAATCGGTACTCATCTTCTGGAGTGCCGAAAAGCTGTTGCCCGAGATATACTCGTCCAACAGTTTGTCGTAGCGATGCACCTTTATATCCGTGACACTACGACCGCCCTGTCCGTGATCCAACGACCACTGACAAGCAACCATTGCCCAACCGGCAAACAGCATCACCAAGAAAATATAAAGTGCATTCCGCATATCTGTAGTTATTTTCAATGAAGGAAAAAACTTTATCCGTAGATAATCTTTCCGTTCTCGTCCTTGTACTCGTCAAGTCCCTTTTCGTAGGTAGCCATCGCACGGAGGCTCATACCCACACTGGAGAATCCACCGTCGTGATAGAGGTTCTGCATCGTCACCTTGCGGGTCAGATCAGAAAACATCACGATACAATAATCGGCACACTCGGCAGCCGAAGCATTACCCAAAGGAGACATGCGATTTGCAAAGTCAAAGAGTTTGTCCATCCCCTTCACACCCGAACCGGCCGTGGTCATGGTCGGCGACTGGGAAATGGTATTCACACGCACATTGCTCTCGCGGCCATAGATGTAGCCAAAGCTGCGGGCAATAGACTCCAACAGAGCCTTGGCATCGGCCATATCGTTGTAACCGTAGAAAGTACGTTGGGCTGCCACATAACTCAACGCCAAGATAGAGCCGTAGTCTGCAATGGCCTCCAGTTTCTTGGCTGCTTGAATCATCTTGTGGAATGAAATGGCAGACACATCGAGTGTCTTGTCCAACATATCGTAATCGAGGTCATCGTAAGTGCGGCGCTTGCGCACGTTGGGCGACATACCAATAGAGTGGAGCACAAAGTCAATCTTGCCACCCAATATCTCAACCGAACGGCGGAAAACGTTCTCCAAATCTTCTACGCTGGTAGCATCGGCTGCAATCACTTCGCAACCCAACTTTTCGCTCAAAGCATTGGTTTCGCCCATGCGGACGGCCACCGGAGTGTTTGACAGCGTAATGGTTGCACCTTCTTCCACTGCACGCTCAGCCACTTTCCAAGCAATGGACTGTTCGTTCAGTGCGCCGAAGATAATACCTCTTTTTCCTTTCAACAAATTGTAACTCATACCTAATAATCTTTTTACTTTTCTACTAAAATCGGCGGCAAAGATACAATCTTTTAGAATATTAAACAAATTTTTAACAATCAAATAGTCACAAGAAGAAAGGTTTGGGCTATATTTGCACCCAATAATCAATTCACATCAAACAAAAACATACCCAACATGAGAAAAATACAACTTTTTGCCACTATTCTTTTGGCAATGGGCGCTGCATCAACCATGCAAGCGCAAGAAAAGGAACTGACAGTAACAGTAAAAAACACATGGAAAGAGGCAAAGCCCTATGAACCCATCGTGGTGAATCTGAAAGAGGTGAACCCCGGATTCAACGTACAATCGGCCACTGTGATGGACGGAAATACAGAAATCCCTTACCAGTTGGACGATCTGGATGGCGACGGCCGTACTGATGAGCTGGCAATGCTGATTGACATGCCCGCCAAGAGCAAACGTAGCCTCAACATTACCCTTTCGGCCAAGAAAAGCGACAAGACTTTCCCTGCACAGGTATATGCTCAAATGATGCTGAGTGACAAGAAGAACAAATATCCCAAAATCCAGTCATTGAGCGTACCAGGCAAGAACGACGTTTACAACGCCCTGCACCACCATGGTCCGGCCTTCGAATCGGAACTGGTAGGATACCGTATCTACTTTGACAAGCGACAGACTGTAGATACCTACGGAAAAAGCCGCAAGGGATTGGAACTGGCCGAAACCCTCTTCTACCCC
Source organism: Bacteroidaceae bacterium (assembly GCA_017521285.1). Lineage (GTDB taxonomy): Bacteria > Bacteroidota > Bacteroidia > Bacteroidales > Bacteroidaceae > Phocaeicola_A. The sequence continues at coordinate 12,586 of JAFXDG010000006.1, forward strand.
ACCGATGAACATAAGGCCAAGGGCTATGGCGACGACGTACTGTGGGTAGGAAGCACCTGCGGAGGAGGCACACTGAAAGGTTGGGAAGACGGCAAGCCCGCCCACATCATCCCCGCCCTGCGCACCGAGTGCATCCGTGCGTATGGCCCCCTGCGTACCGTAGTGGACATTATCGATGCCGATTGGGAATACCAAGGAAACACTATCACCATGACAACCCGCTACATCCTTTATGGCGGACACCGCGACGTGCGTGTAGAGGTGTCGTTCCAAGAGCCGCTTGCCGACGAGACCTTCTGCGCCGGTGTCATCAATGTGAAGAATTCCAAGCACTACTCTGACCACAAGGGACTGATCGGATGCTGGGGAACCGACTGGCCGGCCGGAGCCAACGACACCATCGGCCGCAAATTGGAAACAGTGGGTCTGGCCGTATGCATCCCTAACAAATATGTAAAGGAAGAGCAGCCCGTGACAGACAACCTCATCTACACTGTAGGAGCTAAGGGAAATACAGCCTTCACCTACCACCTCTCCTTCGCCTCGTTGCGCGAAACCTTCGGATTCAAGACAGCCGAAGAGTGGTTCGACTACATGAAACAGTGGAAAAAGGAGTTGGAACACCCGTGTGAAGTAGAAATAAAGAAATAAGCAATCCCATGCCCAAACATCTCGCCATCTTCGACCTCGACGGCACCTTACTGAATACGATTGCCGACCTTGCCACCGCCACCAATCAGGCGTTGGATGCCTGTGGTTTCCCCACGCATCCCATCGAAGCCTATCCCTTCTTCGTGGGCAATGGCATCAACAAGTTATTCGAGCGTGCCCTGCCTGCCGAAGCTCGCACTGAAGAAAACGTTCTGCGCATCCGTGCCCATTTCCTGCCCTATTACGACGAGCACAATGCCGACTTGAGCCGTCCCTATCCCGGCATTCCCCAATTGTTGGAAAATCTACAGGCTGCAGGCATACAGGTGGCCGTAGCTTCCAACAAGTATCATCGTGCAACAGAGAAACTCATCCGGCACTACTTCCCGACCATCCGCTTTGCGGCCATTTTAGGCCAACGGGAGGGAGTGCCCATCAAGCCCCACCCGCAAATCGTAGAGGACATACTGACCCTCGTACCCGTCAGCAAAGAGGAGGTCATCTACATCGGCGACTCGGGAGTGGATATGCAGACGGCACTCAACGCAGGAGTAGAGAGCATTGGAGTCACTTGGGGATTCCGGCCACGCGAAGAGCTGCTCCAGAACTCCCCCACCCACCTTGCCGACACGGCAAAAGAGATAGAAAACATCATCCTATAAACAGATTCAACCTGACATGACAACAACTCTCTCCGGAAAGCGCCACGCCCGTGTAGATGTGGCCGATGTGTTACGCGGCTTGGCCGTAATGGGCATCATCGTCTTACATTGTATCGAGCACTTCAACTTCTACTCTTTCCCCGACACATCCGGAGACGGCCCTTGGCTCCGTTTCTGTGACCGCGCCGTGTGGGACGGATTGTTTTTCGTCCTTGGCGGCAAGGCTTATGCCATCTTTGCCCTGTTGTTCGGGTTCAGTTTCTTCATCCAAGATGATAACCAACGCCTGCGGGGAAAAGATTTCCGCTTACGATTCTGTTGGAGACTCTTCTTGCTCTTCCTGTTCGGAAACTTCAATGCCTGTTTCTTCACAGCTGAAATTCTGGTCATGTACTCTCTGTTGGGATTCGTCCTTGTACTCACGTGCCGCATGTCGGACAAGTGGGCTTTCCTCTTGGCGTGTCTGCTGATGATCCAACCCGTGGCCATCTATCACGTGATACGGGCCGCCATGGATGCCACCTATGTAATCCCCACCATCCCTACGGGAGAACTCTGGCAAGCATGCGGAGAGATGCAAGGAAACGGAAACTTCCTTGAAATGGTAAAAGTGAATCTGTGGGAAGGACAATTGTCCAGCCTTGCTTGGGCCTGGGACAATGCCCGTATATTCCAGACATCATCCCTCTTCATCCTTGGTATGTTAGTCGGACGCCGTGGACTGCTGCTCGAACAGCACACTGCCACATGGGGAAAGATTCTGGCAGGAGCACTGATTGCCTTCTTCCCACTCTATGGTTTGTCCAACATGTTACCCGGATTCATTGAAAACCGCAACATCTTGGAGCCTTTATTGCTTATCATCAACTCGCTCCACAAATTTGCATTCATGCTCGTACTGGTGTCCGGAGTCATCTTCGCCTACTACCGTAGCAACCTCAAGAATCTGCTTCAGAAAATTATACCCTACGGTCGTATGAGCCTGACCAACTACATCATGCAAAGCATCATCGGCTCCATGCTATTCTATCATTGGGGCTTTGACTTGCACGACGACCTCGGAATCACTGCAAGTGCGTTGGTTGGAGTCTGCCTGTTCTTCCTCCAATGGACATTCTGCCGCTGGTGGCTCAAGCACCACACCCACGGTCCTCTTGAATATTTATGGAAACGGGGAACATGGTTAAAATGAAATACATAGCGACCGACTTACATAAAAACAAATCTATGCAACATTTGCACAAATGTGTCCGATAAGAATGACGTACTTTTGTGGCATCATAAAACACATAAGTACAAAAATCTATGGACATGAAGAAAATGATGCACACCATCGCAGCCATAGGAATGGGCATAAGCCTGACCTGCTGCACCCAACCGGGAACGGAGAAGTATGAGTCAACCATCGTCAATCCTGACGGCACTGTGACCTTCCAGTACAAAAACGACCATGCCAAAGAGGTCTTTGTTGACGTGCAATTTGCCGGAAAGAACCCCATGCATCGCGACAGCCTTACCGGTTTGTGGACAGCCACATTAGGCCCGGCGGCCCCGGACATGTACCCCTACAGTTTTCAAGTTGACGGTATCGGAGTGATGGACCCCATGTGTGAGCAATACTTCCCCAACGAAGGTTTCAAAAACAGTTTGCTGGAAATTCCTGCAAAAGAAGGGGCACTTCCTCACGACATCAGACAAGTGCCACATGGCCGCATGGAGTATGTGCATTACTACTCGGAAAGCCTCGGTGGCACCAACACAGCCTTGGTTTACCTGCCACCCTCATACCAGACAGACACTGACAAGAAGTATCCGGTATTCTACCTTATCAGTGGAACTACCGATACCGAAGAGGTATATTATAAGGTAGGACGCGTGAACTACATCCTCGACAACCTGTTGGCCGAAGGAAAAGCCAAAGAGATGATTGTAGTGTTGCCGTATGGCAATCCCAACAAGCTGTTGCCTGTAGCTCCCAGATTCGGAATGCCGGCCATGGGATTCGGAGGCGACGTGTTCTCCAACGACCTCATCAACGACCTCATGCCTTACGTCGAAAGCAACTACCGCACCATCAACGACCGCGAAAGCCGCGCCATTGGAGGATTCTCACGCGGTGGAAACCAAGGATTGTCCAACGGTTTGAACAACTTGGACAAGTTTGCATACCTCTGTTCCTACAGTTCGTTCACCGGCACTTTCATCCCCAACGTGTATGACAATGCGAAAGAGACCAACAGCCTGATACGCCTCTTCTGGTCGGGAGTAGGTACAGATGACTTCCTGTTCGGCAATTCCCGCGACTACACCGAATTTCTCGATCAAAAGGGCATACGCAACGTGAAGGTTTACACCCATGACAAGTTTGGACACACATGGATGAACGCCAAATACTTCCTGTCGCTGACATTGCCCCTTCTGTTCAACCCTGAAGCGTCGGAAGCGACCATGAGCCAAGCTACCCCCACCTTGCCCAAGAAAGGCGACGAACCGCAATTCACTCCGGGCGTAATGGCACGCATGTTCCCCCGCTCCATCACCTCACCTGAATTCAGTGAGACTGATGTCACCTTCCGCATCCGAGTTCCGCAAGCAAAAACCGTGACATTGGAGTATGAACTCAGCGACAAGGCTCTCACCATGGAGCGCGACAGCGACGGTGTGTGGAGTGCAACCATCCCCAACGCTGCCGACATTGTATTTGAATACAACTTCAACATTGACGGCACCCGCGTGTGCGATGCCAGCAACATGTACCTCTCTCCCTGCAAGGGATTCAAGCCCAGCATCTCTTACGGCAAGCAAGGAAAATTCTACATGTACAACTCCGGCAACATCAAGCATGGTATCGTCTGCTACGACTATGCAGCCGACAAAGCAGAATACCGCCATCCCGACGCTGACGAGAATGCCCCCGTCATCACGTTGGTTATGGGCAAGAACCACACCGCCGAAAGTTGGTTCAAGGTGGGTAACGCCGCCGCTATAGCCGACATTCTGGTTGCCAAAGGTTGGGCCAAACCTTGTCGCATTCAAGTGGCTAACCAGCCAGCCGAGGGAACAAGCATCAAAGCTGACAATTACCAGACATGGCCCGAACGCGCCGAAGCATTAGAAAAAGCGCTTCTCAATCTGTAAACAACCTGACAATCCTTTTCCTAAAGGCGCATGAATTGCAATGTTGAGTTTGCAGTTTATGCGCCTTTGTACATAACAAATGTTAATAATCGGGATTCAGAGGAAAAGTCACCACATTTTATCAAAATTTCCAACTTTCAATTCCGAATTGTTCCCTATTTTTGCACGTAATTTGCATAGGTATGAAGCAAGAGGAGAAAATTGACACGGAGAATGCGGAATTTCAAGATGCACTGCGTCTGATTCAATACACCCGCAACTCGGTTTTCTTGACAGGAAAGGCCGGTACCGGAAAATCTACCTTCCTGCGCTACGTATGCAACCATACGAAGAAAAAGCACGTGGTGTTAGCCCCTACGGGTATTGCGGCCATCAACGCCGGAGGCAGCACGATGCACAGTTTCTTCAAACTGCCCTTTCACCCGCTGTTGCCCGACGACCCGCAATTTTCGCCCAAACGAATCAGGGACACCCTGCGCTACTCGTCGTCGCAAGTCAAACTGCTGAGGGAGATAGAACTCATCATCATCGATGAGATTTCCATGGTGAGGGCTGACATTATCGACTTCATCGACAAGGTATTGCGCATCTACACCCGTAACCTGCGCGAGCCTTTCGGAGGCAAACAGATACTGTTGGTGGGCGATGCTTATCAGTTGGAGCCTGTGGTGAAGAGTGACGAGCGGGAGATTTTGAACCGCTTTTACCCTAACCCCTACTTCTTTTCAGCGCGAGTATTTCGCGAAATGGAACTGGTGGCTATAGAACTGAAAAAGGTGTACCGGCAGAGCGACAAGGCATTCATCAACGTGCTTGACCGCATACGCACCAACACGGCCGGAGCGGCAGAGCTGCAATTGCTAAACACCCGTGTGGGAGGGGAATATGAGGCAAATGGAGACCTTTATATCACCTTGGCTACCAAACGCGACAGCGTAGATTTCATCAACGAGCAACGCTTGAGCGAACTGCCAGGAGAGGCCATCTGCCTCACGGGCAATATAGAAGGAGAATTTCCCGAAAGCAGCCTCCCCACCTCCATGAAATTGGAGTTGAAACCGGGAGCGCAAGTGATCTTTGTAAAGAATGACATGGAGAAGCGGTGGGTCAATGGCACATTGGGTACCGTGTCGGGCATTGACATGAACGGCGAACTGGTACACATCGTCACCGAAGACGGGCACGAGTACGATGTTGAACAAGCCTTATGGAGCAACGTACGCTACCACTACAACGAACAGGAGAAGAAAATCGAGGAAGAGGTGCTGGGCACCTTTACCCAATTTCCCATCCGACTGGCTTGGGCCATCACCGTTCACAAGAGCCAAGGATTGACCTTCAGCCGAGCCGTCATCGACTTCACTGGAGGGGTATTTGCCGGTGGACAAACGTATGTGGCACTGAGCCGATGCACTTCGCTCGACGGCATCCGGTTGAAACGGGAGATTACACGAGGCGACATCTTCGTACGTCCAGAAATCGTGCAATTTGCCGAAACCTTCAACAACCGCCAATCCATCGACCGTGCACTGAAACAGGCACAAGCCGATGTGCAATATGCAGCCGCCGTCAGCCACTTCGACAAAGGTGAATTTGCCGAGTTCTTGGATGAGTTCTTCAAGGCCATCCACTCGCGCTACGACATCGAAAAGCCGAATGTACGTCGCCTGATACGCCGCAAACTGGGCATCATCAACCAACTGAAGAACGAAAACAAGCGTCTGAAAGAGGAGATGTACCAAATGCAGGAAGGGTTGAAGAAGTATGCCGACGAATACCTGCGCCTGGGGAACGAGTGTATCACCCAAGCACACGACAACCGGGCTGCGTTAGCCAACTACGAAAAGGCATTGCAGCTATACCCCCGCCATACCGAAGTGTTGGTACGCAAAGGAGTGACACTGCATAACGAACAAGCCTACGAACAGGCCCTCGAATGCTTCAACGAAGCCATACGACTGAGTCCCGTGCTATTCAAGGCTGTGTATAATCGGGGGAAAACACATCTGGCAATGAATCATCCGGCCGAAGCTGCTGCCGACCTTGACAAGGCCACAAGCCTGAAGCCCAAGCATGCCAAAGCGCACCAACTGTTCGGAGATGCCCTGCACGCTTTGAACAAAGAGGAAGAAGCTATCATCCAGTGGGAACTGGCCGCACGCCTCAAAGAAGAAAAAGGAAAAGTGTAAAAAAGAGAGTATATAACAAGTAACCAAAGAAACTAAAAACTTAAAAACAACAACGCATGAAAAAGATTGCGAAAATCACAGGAATCATCATCGTATGCATCCTGTCTCTTATGTTTGTCCTTCCATTTGCTTTCCAAGGAAAAATCAAAGAAATTGTAATCAAGGAAGGAAACAAGATGCTGAACGCAGAGTTTGGGTTTGATGGATTAAACATCAGTCTGTTCAAAGAATTCCCTAAAGCATCCGTAGGTCTTGAAGGCTTCTGGCTAAAAGGCATCAACGAATTTGAAAACGACACACTGCTCTATGCCGGTGAAGCCCAAGTGGCCGTTGACGTCATGTCCCTTTTCGGTGACACAGGTTTCGACATTTCCAAAGTGTTGCTCGCCAACACCAAGGTAAAGGCCATCGTTCTGGAAAACGGCCGCCCCAATTGGGATGTGATGAAAGCCGACACTACCGCTGTGGAGGAAGAGGAGAAAACAAGCACTAATGCATTCCGCATCAAATTGCAGCATTTGAACATAGAAAATCTCAATATTATCTATGATGACCGCCAAAGCAACATGTATGCCCAGCTTCAAGGCTTCAATGCCACCTGCTCGGGCGACATGACAGCAGACAACACCCTTCTCGACTTGGAAGCCCTTATCCAATCACTCACCTTCAAGATGGACGGCATTCCCTTCTTGAGCAACGCACGTATCGCAGCCGACCTCAACGTGGATGCCGATTTGAAGAACAGCAAGTTCACGCTCAAGGAAAATTCCATTGCCCTGAACGCCATCAAAGCCGGCATCGACGGTTGGGTAGCCATGCCTGCCAATGCCCCGATGAACATGGATTTGAAACTGAACACCTCTGACATCAATTTCAAGGAAATCCTTTCACTCATCCCCGCCATTTATGCAAAGGATTTTGAAACACTGACGGCCAACGGTACAGTAAGCCTCACTGCCTTTGCCAAAGGTGAAATGGTGGGCGATACCCTTCTTCCCCAATTCGAGGCTAACATGATTGTTAAGAACGGTTCGTTCCGCTATCCGGCTCTACCTGCTGGTGTGGAAGCCATCAACATAAGTGCTTCTGTAAAGAACCCTGGCGGCACGCTTGATGCAACTGAAGTGAATATCAATCCGTTCAGTTTGAATATGCTTGGCAATGCCTTTACTGCCACTGCCCAAATAAAGACTCCCATCAGCGACCCCGATTTCAATTTGACAGCCAATGGCACATTGGATTTGGGACAAATCAAAAATGTCTATCCGCTGGAAGAGATGAGCCTCAACGGTGTAGTGAAAGCCGACATGAACTTGAGCGGCCGCCTTTCATACATAGACAAGGAGATGTACGACAAATTCAATGCAACGGGAAGTATCAATCTGCGCAACATGATACTGAAAATGAAGGATATGCCCGATGTCTCTATTGAGAAATCCACATTTGCCTTCACTCCGAAGTACCTGAACTTAAACGAAACTACCGTACACATCGGCAACAACGACCTTACCACCGATTGCCGCTTCGAAAACTATATGGCTTTTGCACTGAAGGGCAAGACACTGAAAGGACAACTGAACGTACAGAGCAACCATTTCAACCTGAACGACTTTATGACAGCTGAGGGTGATACGGTTATAGCCGCTGTAGCAGACACAACCGCTACCACAGCATCCGAAGCCACAGGTGTCATCGTCGTTCCCCGAAACATCGACTTCAACATGAATGTGGACATGGCCGAAATCCTGTTCGACAAAATTGTCATCAAGAATCTTGATGGCAAACTGCTCGTCAAAGATGGCACTGTAGATATGAAGAACCTCTCCATGAATACTCTGGGTGGAAGTGTTGTAATGAACGGAGCTTACTCTACAGCACAAAGCGAAATACACCCCGCCTTGAATGCCTCTTTTGCCATGAACAATCTCTCCTTCTCACAGACATTCAAAGAACTGGATATGGTACAGAAAATGGCTCCCATTTTTGAAAATCTCAAAGGAAATTTCTCAGGAAAGATGCAAATTGACACACAGCTCGACAGTGTCATGTCACCCATATTCACCACCACCAATGGTAGCGGAAGCCTCAGCACCAAGAATCTGAATCTTTCAGGCGTACCCGTCCTCGACAAGATTGCTGACGCAACTAAATACACTGCACTGAAAAACATCAGTGTAAAAGACATGCAAATCGATTTCACCATCAAGGAAGGACGAGTTAACACCAAACCATTCGACATCAAGATGGGCAATATGAATCTCAATCTCAGTGGATCTACTGGCCTTGACCAAACAATCAACTACACCGGTAAACTGAAGTTACCTGAATCAGTAGGTTCCATTGCAGCGCTCACCACCATCGACTTAAAAATTGGCGGTACATTCACTTCACCCAAGGTTTCAGTTGACACCAAGAGTATGGCCAAACAAGCAGCCTCTGCGGCTACGAACAAAGCCCTTGAAGCCGTAGGTGAAAAGTTAGGAATCGACTTAAGCAATGCCGAAAAGCAGAAAGAAGCTTTAATAAATGCCGCCAAGCAAGCTGCTGAACGCTTGGTTCAAGAGGCTGAAAAACAAAAAGTAAACCTCGTGAACAAAGCAGGGGACAATGCCTTGAAGAAACTAGCCGCAGAAAAAGCCGGTGATGCAGTTGTCAACGAAGCAAAGAAGCAAGCAGACCGCCTCATTGAAGAAGCTGAAGAAAAAGGCAATGCTCTGATTGAGAAAGCTAAGAATGGTGAAACCATTGAATAAAGCCCAAATCCAAATGAGCGATTTGGGATAAATAAAAAAAGAGGGCGTGCCTATTTGGACACGACCTCTTTTTATGAAGTCATCGTTCCTGCTCTTAGCGTTTGTAAATGCGTCAACCCATATCAGTTAAGACAGACTGTCGCTAAGTTAAAGTGGCTTTATTTATTTGGAACTATATCAAACTGTTTACACTCTCGTCAACATAGCTGGCTGCGTAAAAAAGGGCTATTTTGTTTTATTTTCTTCTCAAACTTGCTTCCAATTCCTCCACTTCACTTTTGAAAACTTTATCGACTTCCAATTGGGCAGTGACTATCTTGCAAGCATGAAGCACGGTTGCATGGTCACGTTTACCAATGAGTTTACCAATCTTAGCAGAGGATGCCTCGGTGTGCTTCTTTGCCAAATACATGGCAATCTGGCGTACCTGTACAACTTCACGCTTGCGGGCTTTGCTATACACGATTGCAGTATCTACACCATAGTGTTCACAAACTTTCTCCAATACATCGGTAACGTCGAGCGGTTTATTCTCAACCATACGCACAGCTTTGCGAACAACACGTTCAGCCATTTCAATATCGACATTCCTATTATATACGGTAGAATGAGCCATCAAAGAGATGACAATGCCTTCCAAGTCGCGCACACTCTCGTCCACATTCTCGGCGATGTAATCTATCACCTTTTCCGGGAATTTCAAGCCATCACGCTGTACCTTGTCGCGCAAAATGGACTTACGCAATTCCACATTGGGACGCTCCATTTCGGCTATCAATCCCCACTTGAAGCGGGTAAGCAAGCGGTCTTCCATACCTTGCAGCATCACAGGTGAACGGTCAGAGGTCAGAATCAACTGCTTGCCTGTCTGATGCAGATGGTTGAAGATATGGAAGAATGTATTCTGTGTCTTAGTCAAAGCAGCAAATTCCTGAATATCGTCAATAATCAGCACATCAATGGATTGATAGAAGTTGATAAAATCGTTGACGGTATTCTCACGGACAGAGTTGGTGTATTGCACTTGGAAGAGATGTGCAGAGACGTACAACACACGCTTTTCGGGATAAAGCTCCTTGATGCGTGTACCAATAGCATTCACCAAATGGGTCTTTCCCACTCCCGACGGACCATAGATGAAGAGTGGATTAAAAGAGGTCTTGGCCGGACTTTGCGCAACAGCCTCGCCCGCAGTGCGTGACAACTTATTGCTAAGCCCTTCGATAAAATTTTCGAAATTGTACTTAGGATTCAAGCGCGGATCCAAATCCTGCACCGCAGGCACGGGCATAGAAGGAGCCACCTTGTTACCATCGTGGGTAATAGGCTTTGCCTTGACAGCAGATGAAGAGCGATCGCTCTCCCATTGCTGGGTTTTCTGGTTCTCCTTGTCCGTAAGCACGCTATAAAGCAAGCGCGTGCCTTCTCCAAAGTGATGATATATCACCTTGCGGAGCAAGTCGAGATAATGTTCCTCCAGATATTCGCAAACGAAGGGACTCGGCACTCCCAAAACCAGGGTGCTTCCGTCAAACTTCACAGGACGAATCGACTGGAAGAAGGTGTTGAATGCATACTCTTGGATGTTGTCTGCTATGACTTTCAGACAGCGTTCCCAGAGCACAACATGATTATTGTCCGTCATATATCGCTTTTTATGGCTTTTACTGATTTGTTAGATTTTCACGGTGCAAAGTTGCGAATCTTATTTGAAATAAAAAAATCATTTTTTTCTTGGTTTTTCTTGCCAAGAAATAAGGCTTTATTTGTCAGTCGATTAGAAGGGCTTCCCGTTTTCTCTTTATTTAGAAAAGGGTACTTTCGATAAGCACCTATTCTTCAAACGTTTGAAGACACCAAACACGCAAAAAGAGAAAAGAAGGAAGAGATTCTCTTTTACGATAAGACATCATTATCCAGTGGTATTTCAAGCGTTTCAACCACAAAGAGCAACAAGAAATGCTATTTAGACAAAATCTAATCAGCCTCTTCCGAGCTTTTGGCATAAACATATAAAAGCTATGCTCACTTTCAATTGTCCTTCCGTCCAAAGAGGGAGAAATGGACATAACGTTTAGGATGAGCCTGCAAGTCTTCCAACAAGGAAGCAGCATTATTTGTTGTCCGCGTCAAATTATTGTATAACGTATTATCATTCAACAACATGCCCACTGTTCCTTTCGGATTCTGTAATTGGTCAGTAAACTGCTTTACCCCATCCAATGTAGCATTAACCTTAGCGATGGTAGTCGCATAATCAATACCCTTCAGATTGTTGCTTATGGTAGCAAAATTGGATGTTACGGTATTCAAATTTCCAGTGATAGCCGGCAAATCGTTTTGCAACAACGAGTTGAGTTCTTTGGTTGTCACTTGCAGATTGGCCGTTATCTGTTCGGTATTATGCAATGTGTTGCTCAACGCCTGGTCGGCCAACAAATTGTTGATTGAACCTAAAATTGAATCCAACTTAGGGAGCATCGTTTCCAACTTGGGCACCAGATTGGCCGCAGCTCCCATCATGCCCGCATTCACACTGCCTTGCAAAGTGTCGCCCACGGCAAGATAGTTTGTTGCCCCTGAAGGTAAAATCAGATTCATTTTAACGGTACCCAACATCTCTGTTTCCAATTCGGCAGTTGTCCCCGCCGGCAATTTCATGTCACCATCCAAATCTATTTCCACCACGATTTTGCCCAAACGCTCGTAATCGTAATGTATGTCGCGCACAATACCGACTCCAAATCCATTGGCATATACAGGGCTGGAGTTCACAAGACCGGCTATATTGTCAAACGCCACATAATAGCCCGATCCACTTTTAAGCATATTGATGCCTTTCAGAAAATTGATGCCATACACCAACAACACGATGGCCACAATACCAGCCACTCCTATCTTTGCTTCTTTTGTCCAATATTTCATTGCTAACTTTCTTTATACCTTATTATATATATACATTCGTTATTTCTGATTCTTGAATTCGCGGATAGCTTTTTGCACATCCATTTTCTTTCCACCCTGAAAAGCAACGATGAATGCACCTGTGAATTTCTGCTCCAACCGGCGCTTGACACGAAGTATCTCGTTGTAATCCTCCGTATCACCGGTGGTATATTTGTATAACCCGTTTTCCTTATAATAACTTGCTTTCACGCCTTTTAGTTTACTGCTACCTGCAGGAAGTTCAGAGGATGTGCTCAGGATTTGCACTTTGAAGACAGGCCGAAGGGTTTGTTTCTTCGCATCCTTCACCACCGCTTTATCCGCGTTCTTCACCGCCTTATCAGATGGAGCGACATCAGTCGCCGCTTGTTCCACCTTCATCCCAGGGCTGTTCTTGCTTGAAGCGGCACCTGATGTTGTGACATGGGTCTTCTTGTAATCCAAGAAGGCATTATAGATGCTCCGGCTAAGGGCTTCCACTCCCTTCTTACTATTCAGATACGTTTCTTCATCAGGGGTTGAGATGTATCCCAACTCCACCAAGACGCTGGGCATCGAAGTGGCCCTAAGCACCAGAAAGCCTGCCTGATGCACCCCCTTATCCACCCGTCGTGCATGAGACTTGAACTGTCCCTGTATCAGTTTGGCCAGCGACACGCTCTGCTCCATATATTTGTCCTGCATGAACTCGAACATGATGTAGCTCTCCGATGACTTCGGATTGAATCCCGCATACCTTTCCTGATAGTTCTCCTCCACAAGGATTACCGAGTTCTCGCGCTTGGCCACCTCCAAGTTTTCATTGGCACGCGCCATACCCAACGTATAGGTCTCGGTGCCACGTGCCACACGTCCCTTAGGAAGGGCATTGGTATGTATAGAGATGAAAAGGTCGGCCTTGGCATCGTTGGCAATCTTTGCCCGGCGATCAAGCGAAATGAACACATCGGTCTTGCGGGTATATACCACACGGGCATCCTTACAATTCGTCTGTATCAGCTTACCCAAGGCCAATGCCACATTCAGGTTAATGTCTTTTTCTTTCGCTTTCTTGCCCACCGCACCAGGGTCTTTCCCTCCGTGTCCGGCATCAATGACCACAACAAAATCCTTGCCTGCGGCCTCACCCATCAACGGGAAAAGAGACCAAAGGCAACACATCCAAACGGTTAATTGCAGAAATCGTCTTGCGTGCATCATTCTCTAATAATGATGCAAAAATACAATTTTCCCGCCAAAGAGGGAAAGAAAACAAGAAGTTTTAGGCCTTTCTAAACGAAAGATACGTCCTTTTGACCACTACAAGGCGTTTTATTCGTACCTTTGCCGCGTAAAAAGACTTGTTAATTACACCACTATGCTACAATTTCTCAAGAATTGGACAATGCCCGTAGCCATGTTCACCGGAGCTTTTGCCTATCTGCTCTTTGCCAACGTCCCCTTGCTGGCTCCGACCAAGCCGTTGGTCAACACATTCCTCTCCTACCTTACCCCCACACTGATATTTGCCATGCTTTTCCTCACGTTTTGCAAAGTATCCATACGCGAATTACGTCCGCGCCGCTGGCATTTGTGGTTGCTGCTTTTTCAGACACTGAGTTGCCTGCTGTTGGCCGCCTTCCTTCTTCTCATGCCCGATACGGCCGGCCGGACAACTATCCAAGCGGCCATGGTGTGCCTCATCTGCCCAACGGCTACGGCCGCGGCCGTCATCACAGGGAAATTAGGAGGAAATGCCTCAAGCCTGACGACCTACACCATTCTCTCCAACTTGGTCACCGCCATTGTTGTCCCTATCTTGTTCCCTTTAGTAGAACCACACGAAGGACTCACTTTCTGGCCAGCCTTTTGGGTCATCCTTGGCAAAGTCTTCCCTTTGCTCATTTGCCCATTCATTGCCGCCATGCTGGTGCGTGCATTCCTCCCCAAACTGAAGGAACGCCTTGCCTCGTGGCACGACCTTGCCTTCTATCTGTGGAGCCTTGCATTGGCCATTGTTGTAGGGCAAACCATACGCTCCATCGTACATAGCGAGGCCGATTGGCTCACCTTACTGACCATCGGAGGCGCCGGCCTTGCCACTTGCTTCGTACAATTCTTTTTAGGGAAACAAATCGGAGGCAAATACGGCGACCGCATCAGTGGCGGACAAGCCCTCGGACAAAAGAATACAGTATTTGCCATCTGGATGGCCTACACATACCTGACTCCACTTTCTTCTTTTGGCCCAGGCTCGTATGTACTATGGCAAAACATGTTCAACAGTTGGCAATTATGGAGAAAACGCCACCAAGACACCAAACAACAAGCTACGAATGACAAGTAAACTCTTCGGCACAAAACCTGCAACTTATCACTCGTAGCTCATCACTCGCAGCTTGTAGCTCGTCACTATTTCACCTCATCCCATTTCGGTGGATTCACTCCCATCAAGTGGCGGACAAAGAAATCATAACGTTTGTGTTCGCCATAGCTTTCGCCCATCGTGTGGCCTACGCCCGGAAGCACCACCAATTCAAAGTCCTTATTGGCTCTGATCAGCGCATCCACCACTTGCATGGTCGATGCCGGGTCAACATTGTCGTCCAACTCACCCACCACGAGCATCAGCGGACGGCTCAACAGGTGGGCATTCTCCACATTGGAGCCTTCCTTATACTGGTCGCCCAAGGGATAACCGAGCCATTGTTCATTCCACCAGATTTTATCCATGCGGTTGTCGTGACATCCACAAGCCGAATAGGCGGCCTTGTAAAACTCGGGATGAAGCAGGACTGCCGTCGTACTCTCCTGCCCACCGGCCGAAGCGCCGAAGATACCCACACTGTCAATGTCCATATAGGGGTATTTCTCAGCGGCGGCACGTATCCACGCCTTACGGTCAGGGAAACCGGCATCTTTCAGGTTCTTGTAGCACACATCCTCAAACTCCTTTGAACGGAAGGAAGTACCCATACCGTCGAGTTGCACCACAATGAAGCCCAACTCGGCCAATGCCGTCATGTTGTAGTTGTAGGTAGAGAAACTCTTGGGCACATAGTGGCTTCCAGGGCCTGCGTAGATATACTCAATGATGGGGTATTTCTTATTGGGGTCGAAATTGGTTGGCCGCACAATGATGCCCCACATGTCGGTCTTCCCATCACGTCCCTTGGCCACAAACACCTCGGGCGCACGCCATCCGGTTTCAAGAAGTTTAGTAATGTCAGCCTTCTCCAACGGCATTACCAACGAGCCATCGCTCACCCGTCGTACAGAGGCTTCAGGCGCACGGTCAACCAACGAATGTACATCGACCAGATACTTGCGGTCGCGCGAGAAAGTGGCCGTATGGTTTCCTTCATCGGGAGTCAGGCAAGTAAGGTCCGTACCATCAAAGTTGATGCGGTAATAGCGAATGAGGTAAGGGTCTTCCTTAGCAGTTGACGAATTGTCAACTTCCATTCCATTTGCCGTAAAGTATATCTGTCGTGCCTCCTCGTCCACGTGCAACACTTCGCGCACATACCACGGGCCTTTGGTAATCTGGTTCTTCACCTTGCCCGTAGCGTAGTCATAGAGGTAAAGGTGGTTCCAATTGTCACGCTCGCTCATCCAGATGAGTTCATTGCCTCCGCACAAGAAACGTCGGTACATACGTTGGTGGTTCACAAATGTATTGCTTTTCTCTTCTACCACGGTACGCACCTTGCCCGTCTCGGCCGAGAGTTCAAGCAGGCGGTACACCTGATGGCCACGCTCGTTATACTCGAAGGTGACACCCGTGCCCTGCTCATTCCATCGGAACCAAAAGAGTTCGTATTGCTTGTCAAACAATTCAGTAGAGGGAATGATGGCACGCCCCGTCTCCACCTCGTAGATGCAGGGCACCTTCGAACGCAATTCATCGCCCGGCTTGGCATACTCCTGCTTGTGGAGTTTAGGTTGGAGTTGGTCTTTAGGAGACGACTCCACGTAATAGACATAGCGTTTCTCCACCGGGCGGATGCGGGCAGAGAAGACATAGCGCGAATCGGGCGACCATTGGATGTACGACGAATAGTAGTTGCCCAACGTGCCGTCGATGCTCAAGGCACGCTCGCGCCCCGTGGCCCTATTCCTTATATATATATTGTCGTTCTTGATGAAGGCTTCGTGCTTGCCGTCGGGCGAAGTCACAGGACGTCCGCCCTTCTCATCGTCCACCTCCATCCAATGGCGCTGTTGTCCGCGTTGCGGATAATGGATGCGTCCCTTGTCCTCCAAGCGATTCTTCTTTATGGCATAGGTAAAGTTCTTGCCATCGTATTGGAAACGGAGGGTATCTTGCCGCTCGTTCACCGAAAGGCTTTGCAGATTCAACCTCTTCCCATCCACCTTGCGACCGGTGCTCTTGGCCAAGGCGGTGGCCAATTTGTCGTGATTGAACAGGTCGGTACGCGTCTGCTTGTCGGCATCCACCTTCACATAGCGGTCGCCTTCGGGCGTATGGCGCACATACCAGAAGGTGTGCGTGTCGCCAATCCATCGGGGCGAAACGCCCGAGTAATACACTTTGTCACTCGTGAATTTTCCGCGTAGCGAATAAGCCCGCTTGTAATCCTCCACCGTACCTTGCGCCACAAGGTTTCCAGCCCCTGCCAACAACAGGGCGGCCAATGTAAGTCCTTTAAAAATATTCATCGTCATGTAGTTTTTCATTCGTATCGGCAAAAGTACAGAAAAGCCCCCAACCCACCAAGCGTTTTGGATAAAAAGTACATTCATTCTCACAAACGCATCAAACTGTTCGGTTTTCACCAGAAAGCAGTTTTTACCCCTCTAATCTTTGATTAACAACAAATTACAAACGCGTCAAAAGAGGATTTGCCCGACTGGTGTGCGCCTCTCGCTTACAAATTCTTCCCTTTTTGTTTGCTCTGTCTTTCCAATCATCCTACATTTGCACCAGACAATTGCAAAACCAATTAATATTCATGCTTATGAAAAAGATGTTGTTCACCTTTGCCTTGATGGCATTGCCACTCTTCGCACTGAAGGCCATGGCGCAAGAGACTCCTACCGACACCACCGTCTATAGAGTGGTAGAGAAAATGCCGGAATATCCAGAAGGAGTAGAAAAACTTATGAAATATATACGGACATCCACAGATAACTACTGGAAAAAGAGATATCCCAAAGGAAAGCCTGTTTCTTTTCTCCATGAGGATGGTATTAGTGGAAGAGTCATCGTCTCCTTTGTCATCAACGAAAACGGGCAAGTGACCGATCCCGCGGTGCTGAGAAATGTAGATAAAGACCTCGACAAAGAGGCCATCCGCATCATCAAATCCATGCCCCGTTGGATACCGGGAGAGCATAAAGGAAAGATAGTGAAAGTGAGATTTACCTTACCTGTCCAGTTTTAATATATCCGACTATGAAACAGTTCATCGCTACATTCTTCCTCTTGATAGGCTTGTGCAACATGGCCACGGCGCAAGAGGGCATATTTGTCAATTACGAAAAAATGCCCGAATACCCCGGTGGGGAAGAGCAATGGAAAAAGGATAGAGATACCTACATGGAGACGAGACTGAAGGAACTCTTCCCCGAAGCACACCCCGACAGTTTGGCTACTGATAAAACAAAACGAAGAATCATCATGCAATTCACCATCGACAAAAAGGGAGAAGTCCAAATGCCCTCCATCTTACGAGGTCTCCATCCGGTGCTTGACAATGAAGCCTTCCGCTACGTCCGCCAATTGCCTCGCTTCAAGCCCGGCACCGTCCACGGAAAACCGCAAGACGTGAAGTTCACCCTGCCCCTGTTCGTCCATTCCTACTACTTGCGC
>JAFXDG010000088.1 GCA_017521285.1 Bacteroidaceae bacterium
ACCTTCACCTCGTTGTTGCGGGCAAGGAACTGGATGTTGAAAGGTCCTGAGATGTTCAGCTCCTTGGCAATCTGACGGCTGATCTGCTTGATGCGACGGGCCGTAGCGAAGTAAATCTTCTGGGCAGGGAAGACGAGCGTAGCATCGCCTGAGTGTACACCGGCAAACTCGATATGCTCGCTGATGGCATACTCTACCACCTCGCCATTCTGAGCCACGGCATCGAACTCGATTTCCTTGGTGTTCTCGAGGAACTGGCTTACCACCACGGGGAACTCCTTGCTCACCTCTGAGGCCATCTGGAGGAACTCCTTCAACTCATCGTCGTTGTAGCAAACGTTCATGGCCGCACCTGAGAGCACGTATGAGGGACGTACAAGGACGGGATAGCCCACCTTATCGACGAACTGCTTCACATCCTCGAGGCTGGTCAGTTCCTGCCAAGCGGGCTGGTCGATGCCCAGCTGGTCGAGCATGGCAGAGAACTTGTTGCGGTTCTCGGCACGGTCGATGCTCAGCGGTGAGGTACCCAGGATGGGCACTGACTGGCGATGGAGCTTCATGGCCAGGTTATTAGGAATCTGTCCACCCACAGAGACGATGACACCACCGGGTTGCTCGAGGTCGATGACATCGAGCACACGCTCGAACGAGAGTTCATCGAAGTAGAGGCGGTCGCACATGTCGTAGTCGGTAGATACGGTCTCGGGGTTGTAGTTGATCATGATGGACTTGTAGCCCAACTTGCGGGCCGTCTGTACGGCATTCACCGAGCACCAGTCGAACTCAACGGACGAACCGATGCGGTAGGCACCTGAGCCAAGGACAACCACCGACTTGTCGTTCTTATAGTAGTTCACATCGTAACCCTCTACGGCATAGGTCATGTAAAGGTAATTGGTCAGCTCGGGATGTTCGCTGGCCACGGTGTTGATGCGCTTCACGGCAGGCAGGATGCCCAACTCCTTACGGCGGGCACGCACGCTGAGCGACTCTTTCTCCATGTTGCTCTGAGGCTTCAGCACGAAGCGTGCAATCTGGAAGTCAGAGAAGCCGAGCACTTTGGCTTGGCGGAGCACATCGGCAGGCACATCGGCCAAGGTGTTGTAGCCGCAAAGCACCTTCTTATAGTCAACAATGTTCTTCAGTCTTTCGAGGAACCAGGGAGCAATCTTGGTCAGCTCGTAGAGGCGGTCGATGGTGTAACCCTCTTCGAGCGCCTGAGCCAGTGCGAAGACACGCAGGTCGGTGGGGTTGGAAAGCTCGTGGTCGAGGTTGTCGAACTTGGTGTGTTCGTTGCCCACAAATCCGTGCATACCCTGGCCAATCATGCGGAGGCCCTTCTGGATAATCTCTTCGAACGAACGGCCGATGGACATGATTTCGCCCACAGACTTCATGCTTGAGCCGATTTCGCGTGACACACCGGCAAACTTCGTCAAGTCCCAACGAGGAATCTTGCAGATGAGATAGTCGAGCTGGGGAGCCACGTAAGCCGAGTTGGGAGTACCCATTTCGCCAATCTCGTCGAGCGTATAGCCGAGGGCAATCTTTGCAGCCACAAAAGCAAGGGGATAACCCGTAGCCTTGGAGGCAAGGGCAGAAGAACGGCTCAGACGGGCATTCACCTCGATGACACGGTAGTCGTTGGTGTCGCCATTGAAGGCATACTGGATGTTACACTCGCCCACAATGCCGAGGTGGCGGATAGCCTTCACAGAGAGCTCTTGCAGCATCTTCACCTGATCGTCGCTGAGCGAGCAAGTGGGAGCCACCACGATACTCTCACCCGTGTGGATACCCAGAGGGTCGAAGTTCTCCATGCTGGCCACGGTGAAGCAGTGGTCGTTGGCATCGCGGATAACCTCGAACTCAATCTCCTTCCATCCCTTCAGCGACTCTTCCACAAGAATCTGCTTGCTGAAGGTGAACGAGCTTTCGGCCAACTTCACGAACTCCTCCTTATTCTGACAGATACCGCTACCAAGTCCGCCTAAGGCATAAGCCGAACGGACCATCACGGGGAAGCCGATGCGCTCAGCAGCAGCGATGGCATCTTCCATCGTCTCTACGGCCTGGCTGACGGGAGTCTTCATTTCAATCTCGTCGAGCTTCTTCACGAAGAGGTCGCGGTCTTCGGTGTACATGATGGCATCCACCGATGTACCCAACACCTGCACACCATATTGCTCGAGGATGCCACGGGTGTAGAGGTCGGTACCACAGTTGAGTGCCGTCTGTCCGCCAAAGGCCAACAGGATGCCGTCGGGACGCTCCTTCTTGATGATTTCCTCTACAAAGAAGGGAGTCACGGGCAGGAAATACACCTGGTCGGCAATGCCCTCCGATGTCTGGATGGTGGCCACATTGGGATTCACCAACACTGAACTGATACCCTCTTCGCGCAGCGCCTTCAATGCCTGCGAACCGCTGTAGTCAAACTCTCCGGCCTGACCAATCTTCAATGCACCCGAGCCGAGCACGAGCACTTTCTTCAGCTTCTTTTTCTCCATTGTTCTGTTTTTATTTAATCTTTATGTATCATTCTCCAAATCCACCCGCATCCATCCCAGGGTTAAGGTATGCTTAACCCAAGGCTAAGGCAGGTTCATCCATGGGGTGTTTTCCTCTCCCGTCTGAAAAACATTTTTCTCAGATAGGGAAGAAAATCTTTCCAGGTCTTGTCTTCTTTTGGCCTCCTCCGACTCCCCAAAAGGAGAGAAAAAGCAATGTCTCCAAGCCTGACTTCCCCCCTTGGGGGGATTGAGGGGGCTTTCCATATAAAGAAAATGCATCG
Organism: Bacteroidaceae bacterium; assembly: GCA_017521285.1. Lineage (GTDB taxonomy): Bacteria > Bacteroidota > Bacteroidia > Bacteroidales > Bacteroidaceae > Phocaeicola_A. The sequence goes on from JAFXDG010000088.1 coordinate 2,798, forward strand.
CTCTTCCCAGGGGAAGGGAGCAATGCATTACCTTATATTATATATGCCTGTCGGATTGACCAACGAACTGTTTCACGTCCATACTTTCCAAATTTCGTGCAAAGTAACAACTTATTTTCGGGATAACAAAGAAAAAGCGGGAGAAGTTTGTGAAAAAAAGAACAGGGGCATAAAAAAGCCGCCCTCCAAGACCGAAGTCTGACGGAAGGCGGCACTCACCCCTAAGTTGGGGTATATGGACTCGAACCATAAATGACAGGACCAGAATCTGTAGTGTTACCATTACACCATACCCCAATTTTGCTAAATGCGGTGCAAAGGTAAGCACATTTTGCGATACGCACAAACTTTTCCCCGAAAAAGTTTAGCCAAATGCCATTTTTTTGCCGAGTTTTTCACATTTCGGCTTTCCGCAAGCTCCATTTTGGCCTATTTCACCACCTTTTTCCCCCGATGAATAAAGATGCCATGCGAGGGATGCTCCACTTGTCGCCCTTGCAAATCGTAATAGGGGAAAGCCGTGCTTGAGCCATCCATCTGCACACGACCGATGCCGGAGGCTATGGGCGTGAGGTTGATATAAAAGAGGTTGAAGGTGCGATCCTTCGTGATTTCGTGTGCACCGGCAGTCAAGGGATGGGTGATGATGTTGCCGGAGGTAGCGCTCACTTTGGTGCCGTCAATCTTGATGTTGGGCACAGTCCCTTCGGCAAACACCAAGGTAAGGAGCATCTCCTGCGTGATGGTAAAGCGGATGCTGGTGCTGCTCTCCATCTTCAGGCAATCGGTATAGGTAGTGCCGTTCACCGTGGCTTGCCCCTTACTATTGGAATAGTTGCCCTGGATGGTATAGAAACTGTTGGATGGCTTGCGCCCCGTAAAGTGGCAAGCGTAGTCTCCATCCGTGGGCAAAGCGGGTGTACCCGGAGCGTCATCATCGTCGTCTGTATCATCGTCACCTCCCCCTCCGGTGGACTCACTTCCAAATACTCCCACAAGGGTCGGTTGATAAGCCGCAAGAGCATTCTTCAAGGCGGTGTTCACCTCGTAATCAGCATCATCGGTGGCATTGTTGAAAGTCCATTGGAAATCGCCGTGTTGCATACGTCCGGCACCATATTGTCCGGTAACGACAGCAGGCACCCCGGTGGCCTCATCGGCCGTATAGGCGTACATCTTTTCAGGGTCGGTATCGAAGTTGTTGTAGATAGTACCGCCTTTCAGCGTCTTGTAGGTAGCAGGCACCTGCTCGTCGCGCGTGTCGGCTTCGTAGCAATCGAAGTTGGTGACACTCTGCTTATGGGTCACCAAGCGGAAGTTTTCTGACCGCTCGGCATACAGGTTTCCGTACGCCTTTATCATACCACCGTCTTCGCCCGAAAAAGTCCCCTTACCCCCATCGGCCACGTCGCTACCTTGCTTGGAGATTAGCATGGGCTTGTTCACATGGCGGAAATAGTTGCTCTCCACGAAGACATTGCTTCCCATGGTGGCTCCTACACCGTATTTGGCCACACCATCGAAATAGTTGTTATAGACGTGTACCGTCATGGTGCGCACACGCGGATGACGCGAATCACTATGGTCAAACCAATTGTGATGGTAGGTGATGAAGTTTTCGCCACTCTCGCTGGTCATACCGCAAAGTGCCATCTTTCCGCAATCCCAAAAACGGTTGAAGGAGAAGGTCATGTATTGCGAATCGCCCTTGCAATCGAGCGAACCGTCACCCTTGGCCTGATCGCTATCGCTGCCCGTCTGTCCGTAGAAGAAGTCGATATGATGCACCCAACAATGGCTATTGTCGGTATCAACGGAGATGCAATCGTCCATACAGAGCATGATAGCAAAGTTCCTCACCTCCACACTTTTGCAATTCCTCAACAAAAGGCCGAATCCACGGATGGCAGCATCGTTTCCCACCCCTTCCAAGGTGATGTTCATCTCGGCTTGGGCATTCTTTCCCTTCATCTGCAACCCTTCGGAACTACTGGAAAACTTATCCATATCGGATGCCTCGATAGTGCCTATCAGGCGAATGGCCAACGGAGTCTTGTCGTACCCTTTCTGACGGGCATCCAAGATGGCTTGCAAACCGGTGAACATCTGTGGTGCACCATTGCTTTTGGTCACAACACCGCAAGTAACGGTCTTGGCCGTGGACGATGTCACATAGATGACCTTCGCACCACTCTTCAGCGTACCATCGTCGTTGTAAGCCCCTATGCCTGAATGGTTCAGATGGGCAAATCCTGCACGATCATGCGCCTTGACGGTGAACTTGTCCGATTCGGCCACTTCGCCCTCCAACTCTTTACCTTCTGCGTCCAAAGCCACCACCTTGAATTGGTATTCACCGGCCTTCAATCCCAACGCATCGGCCCGGCCATACGCGCCATAGTCGCGCACAAGCGGAGCATCCAACAGGAAATATTCACCCCCTGTGGGACGACACATCACACGATACGTGGAAGCACCCTCCACGGGTGTCCAGGTGACATAAGCCGACTCAATCCAACCACCGGCCTCGTCAAGAATAAGGGGAAGGGCAGGCAAAGGCATTATCAGAGCCACAACAACCGCCCACAACTTGAACAACATATTTTTTCTCATAATGGTAATCGTTCGATTTTCAAGCCACAAATGTACTCACTATTTTTCAAAAACCGTACAAATGCAGCCCTTTTTCCGAACAAACAGCCCTTTTTCTGTGTTCTCCTCCCTGTTATATTCTATCACTAACCCTAAAAAATTACCGTTATGAGCAAAAGTATTAAAGGAACCATGACCGAAAAGAACCTGCTGACCTCCTTTGCCGGCGAATCGCAAGCACGCAACCGCTACACCTTTTTCGCCAAACAGGCCATAAAGGACGGATACGAACAGATAGCCGCCATCTTCTTGGAAACGGCAGAGCAAGAACGTATGCACGCCAAGCGCATGTTTGAACACCTGGAGGGTGGCATGGTCAGCATCACCGCTGCCTATCCCGCAGGAGTCATCGGAAACACGCTGGAGAACCTGAAGGAAGCCGCCGCCGGTGAGCACGAAGAAGCTTTCGAACTCTATCCCGCCTTTGCCGCCATGGCCGAGAAGGAGGGATTCACCCAGATTGCCGAAATGTATCGTCGCATCATCATTTCCGAACAAGCCCACGAAAAGCGTTACCAACGACTGATGATGAACATCGAACGCGAACAAGTGTTCAGCCGCGAACACGAAGTCACCTGGCAATGCCGCAAATGCGGATACATCCATCGTGGCAAGGAAGCGCCCAAGAAGTGTCCGGCTTGTCAGCATTCGCAAAACTATTTCCAACTGGAGGAAGAGAATTTCTGAGACCTGCAAAAAACAAAAAAAGGTGTGTCATATACAAATTCAAGCGCGGATTACGCAGATTGCGCGGATAAATTACGCCCATCTGGGTAGTAAACTGAAATATAAATCCGTGTAATCCGCGCAATCCGCGCCTAAAAATTTGGGAGGTATCATTTCGATACACTCCCTTTGTGTCGGAAAGAGGCGACTCGAACGCCCGACCCCTACGTCCCGAACGTAGTGCGCTACCAACTGCGCTACTTTCCGCCGTTTTGCGGGTGCAAAGATACGCACTTTCTAAGGAAATGCCAAACTTTTTGTGAAAAAATTCCCAAAAGCATTAGGTTTTACCGAAAAAAGCAGTATCTTTGCACCCGCATTCAGAAAAACGTTGGTGCCATAGCTCAGTTGGTAGAGCAAAGGACTGAAAATCCTTGTGTCCCCGGTTCGATTCCTGGTGGCACCACACAACAAAAAAAAGCTGTATCGAAACTGATACAGCTTTTTTTGTTATTACCTCCCGCCACTGGAAGGAAAGAAAAGAGACATTCCATCAAGCCCCATACCCTGGATTCTGGGTAACAATTCCTTCAAAGTCCTTAATAAAATAGGTCGGAATAGGGAACAACAAACGGTATTCCTCAATGCCATACAAATCTACGACCAAGCCATTACGCTTGAGGAAACAGAAGTAGCCACCGCTATAAAAAAGCAGTTGTTCACGGATGTTCTTCAATTGCATCAGGAAAGAGTCTTCTGATATTTTCATTCCTTTCACAGACACTACTTGTTGCAGATACTCTTGTGCTCCTGTCTCATTACCTAAATAATGTTGGCATTCGGCAAGAGAAAGATACACATCAGTCAACGTTGCATAAGGAATAAATGAGGAAGACCTGAAATTGAAGTCATCCAAAACATCATGTTCATCCTGCACAAGTCCCCAAATAATCTCCTGACTTCTATCCTTATCATATTCTTTCGAAGCGTCTAACTGATAGAATCCATTGGAAAGAATAGTCTCCAACAATGAAGATGCTTCTGCATAATTACCCTCAAACATATAGATATTAGCCAGTACAAAACGAGCCACATCCTTCGATACAAAGAAGAAATCATCAGCATCAGCAAACGGCAAGTTTCTCTTTTCTTCAAGCTGTTCAATTGCTGCCAGCAAATCTGTTTTCAGATATGCCAAGACTTCGGCCTGTGGGAGACGCTTCCAATCTGATTTACTGGAATTCTCCCCTTTATAACACAACTGATAAGGGACATCACCCCACAACTGAACTAAAGCTGAATGCCCCATAGCAAGGTACACATTGAAATAATGGCCATATACATCTAACAATCTTGCCTCCTCTTGTCTGAAACGAACCAAATCATTATGTACCGACAGCAGATTATCCCATACATTGACAATGTACCCGTATGCATTCATTGAAAATAGATCTCTGTTAGCAAGATTGTATTGTTCGGCCATAGAAATATTTGACATGGCTACTGTCATTCTTTCAGCAACCGAGTTTGCAATCGCAACTCCCCGATCTCCCAATTCAGGCAAATCACCAAACTCCATGAAACGTCCCGCCTGTACGAGGCGGACAACGGCCACCACCCTTTCTGCCTCATCCAAAATACGAATAATATTGCTATATTCAGCCGAAGCGTCCAACCTTTGCACCACAATTTTCAAGATGTTTCCGCTCAGTGTTTTTTCATATTCCATTCGGGTATCACACAACGGCTTGCCATCTCTATACTCATATATATCGCAAAAACTGTTGCTTAATATCAATTCATTCTTCTCCAACTGCAATTTTCCAGGCAAATCAACCTTTACCGTATATTCTCCGCCTTCATTGGGTACATGTATCTCTACCGTATCGCGTACCACACAGTCAACTTTAAAAACCTCATCATTATCATCGCCACATGAAACTACTGACGAAGAAAGCACTATAGCAAAAAAGCAAGCAACAAAAAGATTGTAAGTTTTCATAAAATTCAATTTGGTTAAGTATTTGGGAATACATTGGGAATACATTGGGAATACAAAGTAACAACTTATTCCTGAGATAACAAAGAAACAAGAAGAAAAACTGGCAGAAAGAAGCTAAAGTCCCATATTATACAATTTACATTATATGATTTGTATAATACAAAACAAATAATTACCTTTGCGGCATTATGAATTATCTTGAAATCATCGGCACACTGGTTGGCCTCATCTACCTGTGGCTGGAGTATAAAGCCAGCATCTGGTTGTGGGTGGCCAACGTGATTATGCCCGCCATCTACGTGTTCATATACTATCAGGCAGGATTGTACGCCGACTTTGGTATCAACATATACTACCTGATTATCTCTTTCTACGGCATATTCTGGTGGTGGAAGGGACGCAAAGCCAATGCACCCCAACAGGAAAAGACTACTCAGGAGCTCCCCATCAGCCACACACCGCAGCCGATGTGGGGACGACTGGCCATCGTCAGCATAACTTTGCTCCTGTTCATAGCCTTCATCCTGATCCAATACACCGACAGTACAGTGCCCTGGCTGGACAGCCTGACGACGGCACTGAGCATCGTGGCCATGTGGATGTTGGCACGCAAATATGTGGAGCAATGGCTGGTGTGGATTGTGGTGGATGCCGTCAGTGCCGGACTGTATATATATAAGGAACTATACTTCACCGCCGGACTCTATGCCCTCTACACGGTGATAGCTTACTTTGGTTACAAAGAATGGATAAGATTGATGAAAGAAGCATAAATGGCCTCTCCCCGACCCTCCCCAAAGGAGAGGGAACTGAAAATGCACTGGATGTACAAAGCTTCACCCTTTGGGGAAGGTTGGAGGGGGCCGGGAACCTTGCCATCATTGTAGGCGGAGGCGATTTCCCAACTCACCCCCTACCCCTACAGCTGATGAGCGAAGCAAAGCGTGTGGTGTGTTGCGACGGAGCCGCCAATGAGTTTCTTGTCCGTGGCCTGCGTCCATGGCGCGTGGTGGGTGATTGCGACTCCCTTTCGGCCGAAGCGGCCGAGGCTTTCAGCGACATTGTGCGCCGCAATCCCGACCAGGAGACAAACGACCAGACGAAAGCCGTAACTTACTTGGCCAATAAAGGCATACGCCGCATAGCCATCGTAGCCGCTACAGGCCGGCGCGAAGACCACACATTGGGCAACATCAGCTTGCTCATTGAATACATGCGCCAAGGATTGGAGGTACGCATCTACACCGACTACGGCGTGTTTATCCCCTGCCAAGACACCTGTTCATTCGAATGCCCTGTAGGCACCGCCGTATCCATCTTCTCCTTTGGCACTCAAGGTATGCAAGCCGAGGGCCTCCGTTATCCCCTGCGCGATTTCACCAGCTGGTGGCAAGGCACACTGAATACGGTCGATGCACCCGTCTTTACCATCCGGTGCAAAGGGGAGTATCTGGTGTATATGAATTATTAGTTGATAGTTGACAAGGTGGTTCAAAGTTCCAAGTTCCAAGTTCAAGGTTTCAAGTTCAAAGTTCCAAGTTCCAAGCCATAGCCATAGCCATCGCCATTAGCCATCTGCCATCAGCCATAGTCCCAAGTTCAAGGGCCATGCAGGCTATAACGATTCCTTGTCAACTCGTCAACTGAATGATTTCACTCCACATACTTCACTTTCCCCATGTCGCGCGGTTTGGCAGCAGGAGCTTCGTCGGGGTATCCGAGACCTACGCAAAGGCAGAATTCATAACCTTCGCTGAAACCCAAACGCTCAAGAATGGGAGCACAAGCAGGACTGTCGTTGATAAAACGCACAGGGCTGCCCAAGCAGATAGAGCCTACACCGAGCGACTGGGCAGAGAGCATCATATTCTCGGCCATCAAACCACAATCGTAGGCCGAGAAATCGTAGCCCTTGTCGCGCGCAATGAAGACCATCACCGGAGCACCACGGAAACAACTTGCGATATTCTCTATCTTGGGATAAGCGGCATTGAGGGTGTTGCAAATCTCTGCCATCACCTGCGGATTGTCCACCACACGCACTTCCCACGACTGTTTGTTCTGTCCGTTGGGAGCATTGATGCCACACTCCATAATCTGGTTGAGCACCTCGCGGGGCACCACCTCGTTCTTGTACTTACGGATACTGCGACGGGCCATGATGTTCTCTATCACCGCATTCTTTCCCTCTTCAGCAGCTGCCTCTTCTTTCACATTCTGATTACCTTCTCCACACGATGCCATAGCCATCAGGCACAAGCATCCTACAAGCATTTTCTTCAGTTTCATAATCCGATAGTTTTCTAATTGTTTATGTTATACGGTGCAAATATACGTATATCTTTATATCCCCCCTAATAAATCGACAAAACATCTAAACCTTTATCAAAAAAAGAGGTCAAACCATAAATTTACGTTAAACAATTCAACATACATGAAAAGAACCATTTTGACGATTGCCATCCTGTTGGGCACCACTGTTGCCACACAAGCGCAACAACTGGCATTCCCCGGTGCCGAGGGATTCGGACGCTATGCTACCGGCGGACGTACGGGTAGTGTGTACCATGTAACCAATCTGAACGACGATGGCCCCGGCTCATTCCGCGATGCAGTGAGCAGACCTAACCGTATCGTAGTGTTCGATGTGGCGGGTGTCATCCGCATCAACTCACGCATCAGTGTCAGCCCCAACCTCTACATTGCCGGCCAGACGGCTCCAGGCGAAGGAGTGACCATCTATGGCAACGGCCTGTCGTTCAGTGGGGCCGACAACACCATCTGCCGCTATCTGCGTGTGCGCATGGGTGTGGTGGGACAAAAAGGAGCTGATGCCATCGGCATAGCACAAGGAAAGAACATGATTTTCGACCACGTTTCGGCTGCTTGGGGACGTGACGAGACCTTCTCCATCAGTGGGAAACACCCCGAGAACATCACCATACAGAACTCCATCATCAGCCAAGGACTCATCAACCACTCGGCTGGCGGACTGGTGCAAACTGAAAACCGGGTGACCATCTACCGCACGCTGTATGCGAACAACAATACCCGAAATCCCAAGTTCAAGGGACGCCACCAGTACGTGAACAACATCATCTACAACTGGAACGCCGCGGCCTACATCATGGGCGGAAACTCACAGATGACCTCGTATGCCAACACCGTAAGCAACCTGTTCATCACCGGCCCGATAGGAAAGAAAAATGCATTCACACGCGCCAATGACCGCTACAACATCTATGCAGAGAACAACCTGCTGGACGATAACCGCGACGGCAAACTGAACGCCCGACTCATCACACGCGAGGAGTACGAAGGCGGACCCACCTTCCACGAAACGCCGTTTGACTACCCCGAACTGCCCACCGTGAAGGCCAAGAAACTGGTGGACGAAATACTGCCCACCGTGGGTGCCTCGCTCCCCTATCGCGACAATCTCGACCACCTGCTGGTGCAAGATGTACGCTCGCTGGGCAAACAGGGCGAACAGATTAGCGACGAGGCCAACCTGCCCATCGGAGCACCCGACACCTGGGGACTGTGGAAAGGCTCTAATGAGAACCGTACCGACACCGATGGCGACGGTATGCCCGACTGGTGGGAGAAGAAGAACGGTACCGACCCCAACCGCGACGATGCCATGACGCTGAAGGACGGATATGCCCACATCGAGCACTACATCAACTCCATCGACCACACCTACTCGCAACCGTTCCTGAAGGCTCCCGTAGCCTTGACAGCCCAACCCACCGGCAACCAAGTGACCCTGAAGTGGATGGACTTTACCGACGGAGAGAAGAACTTCGTGGTAGAACAACAAATCAACGGCACTTTCCAAGAGGTGAAACGCACCAAAGCCAACGCCACCCAGTGCACCATCTCCAATCTTGCCCCTACCACCAGCTACACCTTCCGCGTGAAAGCCACAGGCAAACAGGGCGAATCAGAGTATAGCAAAGCTATGGAGGTAAAGACAAGATAACCCCAACCGTCCTTTTTTATAGAAATACCGAGCCGTAAAGATGTAAGTTTTCAGCATCTTTGCGGCTCAGTGTTTTTATCAGTGTCTTATCTAAAAACACCCGACTTTTTCTGGATGTGTTTTCTGTAAAGGGTTACAGAATAATCTATTAAGGAGAAATACTTTCATTTTTTTAGGTAGTTGTCAATTTAATTACTACTTTTGCAATCGGATGATTAAAACGAACTCGGATATTGTAAAGTAAATAACCGTTCGGCCTTCTGATCGGTTATCCCATAGAGAACCCAAACACACCTGATTGTTGTCTGGGAGAGATTGTTTTATCCAAATTAAACCATTAAAAAGATACAATAATGAGTAACAATAATCATTCTATCAATGAATTTGATTTTAATCTGATATGCGAATATTTCTCCAGTACCGAACGTCAAGGTCCAGGAAGTGAAGAAGCCACCCTTAAGGCTTTGCAATTGTTAGAAACATTGCCAGTACACCCTCGTATAGCTGATTTGGGATGTGGTACGGGGTCTTCGGCTCTACTACTTGCCAAACATACACAGGGAGAGATTGTTGCACTTGACCTTTTTCCGCAATTCTTAGAAAACTTACAACTCCGTGCTGAACAGCAAGGAGTTTCCGAGCGGGTGACAACGGTTGTCGGCTCAATGGACTCACTTCCTTTTGCCGAGTCATCCTTTGATGCAATATGGTCTGAAGGAGCTATTTACAATGTCGGTTTCATGCGAGGAGTGCATGAGTGGTTTCGTTTCATCAAACCTGGTGGGTATTTGGCAGTGACAGATGCCTCGTGGCTGACCGATAATCGTCCGAAAGAGATAGAAGAATTCTGGTTGGATGCTTATCCTGAGATTGACACCATCGCCAATAAGACGAAGCAGATGGCGCAGGCGGGGTACAAGGATATACACACCTTTGTGTTACCCGACAATTGTTGGGAAACCAACTTCTATCAACCACAACGTGAAGCGCAACGTTTGTTTCTGCAACGGCATCCCAACAATCTTACTGCACAGGAATTAGTCCGCAATCAACAACGCGAAGCTATCCTGTATAGCCAGTATAAGCACTACTACGGATATGTGTTCTATATCGGACGGAAGTAACAGCCATTTGAAGCTCTTATGAGTGCCCAATAAGACCCGACAGAGGAGTAACATTCTATGTATTTGCAATTAAAAGAAGTCGTAATAATTTGCCTATAAACGGCTTTTATTACGACTTCTTTAGAAATCAGTGTGTAAAATAAAGGTTTTGTGTAACTTTGCGAAGTTATACCTCGGATTTTCAAGAAAGATACAGCATGAACCCTATCGCCATACGCCTGCTTAACCAACAATTAGCGTCGCCCGTGTTTTCCGACCCGACCGACGTAGTGTCGCACATGGGAGCGATACAGGCACAGGAATACCGTCTGATGCGTTGGGCAGTGGCCATGCGTACCCAAAAGCCGTCTTCGCAAGCATTTACAAAAGCTTACAATGAAGGACGGATTATCCGCTTGCATCTGCTTCGTGGCACATGGCAACTTGTCGCGGACGAAGATTATGCCTGGATGCTGCAATTGTGTGCTCCCAAAAGCATTTCTGTCATAAAAGGATGGATGCACTCCAACGGTATCGACATCCCTCCCAAAGAACTTGCCTCTATCAGCGACATCCTTTGCCGGACGGCAGAGGAAAAGGGAAGTGTAACCAAGGAAGACTTTGTTGAAGCATTAAGCCACAAAGGCATCACGATGGACGATCACCGCCTGTCTTACCACATTCGTATGGCCGAACTGAATGGACTTCTGTGTAGTGGAGATCTTCTGCCGACAAAGGCCACATACAGCCTTGCTCCGCAAAAAGTTTCTCCACATCCAAACACTACCAACGAAGATGCTCTGCTCATGCTGACGCGGAAATATTTCCAAAGCCACTCCCCTGCCACTTTAAAAGATTTTGTTTGGTGGTCAGGTATGAATACAGGCGATTGCCGCAAAAGCATAGAGGCCCTTAGCAACGATTTGCAAAGTGTATCATGGCAAGGCGAAAAGTTCTATGTACATGATTCATGCCGTACACGGGGCTTCCGCAAGGGACAAACCCTCCTTATGCCCTCATACGACGAATACCTCATCGCTTACAAAAGCCGCGACATTGCGCTTCCTGCCGAACATAGCCATCGAGCACATAGCAACAACGGCATCTTTCATCCGGTAATAGCACACGACGGCATCATCTGCGGAAATTGGAAACCCTTCGGAAAAAAACTCGAAGCAACAACTTTCACTCCCGACATGCAGATTGAAAACATGAACGAAGCATGGAGGAGGTACAAACAATACCAATCGACATAGGAGTATCACCCATTCTTATAAAAAAGAACAAGCCCTCACCTCAATCAAACGCAAAATCCCGCCCATTTTTACGAGCAGGGAATCGATAGGTTGCAAAAATCGCAGAGATTCACTATTAGCAAAATGACAAAAAGAAAGGAAGAACTATAAGAAATTAGAAAAACCAATCATCGCGAAGAGCATTTTGAAAGAGATATCAAAGAAACGACCCGCCAAACAGGGAAAAATCCAACAAATTGTCATGCTTAATTTCCCTTTCTAAAAAATGAATAAAAGGGAAGAAAGGGAGGAATACGTCAAAAAAAGCGCAACTGATTGCTCCATTCAACTTTTATCCCTAACTTTGCCACCAAAATAGAATTGTATTAGTATGGAATTTACCTACGACGTGATTGTCATCGGTGCCGGACATGCCGGATGCGAAGCTGCGGCCGCAGCAGCCAATATGGGATCGAAAACGTGTCTCATCACCATGGACATGAACAAAATCGGACAGATGAGCTGCAACCCGGCCGTGGGAGGTATTGCTAAAGGACAGATTGTGCGCGAAATTGATGCACTGGGCGGATATATGGGATTGGTGACCGACCGCTCGGCCATTCAGTTCCGCATGCTGAACCGCTCGAAAGGACCGGCTATGTGGAGCCCGCGTGCGCAATGCGACCGCGAGAAGTTCATCTGGGCTTGGCGCGAAGTGTTGGAGAACACTCCCAATCTGCACATCTGGCAAGACACGGTGAACGAATTGCTCGTTGAAAAGGGCAAAGTTGTGGGGGTAAAGACGGTGTGGGGCGTGACGTTCCATGCCTGTTGCGTAGTCCTTACAGCCGGCACATTCCTCAACGGACTGATGCACGTGGGACGTACCCAATTGCCCGGCGGACGCATGGCAGAACCGGCAGCTTACCAGCTGACAGAGTCCATCACACGACACGGCATTATGGCCGGACGCATGAAGACAGGAACCCCCGTACGTATCGACGGACGAAGTGTGCACTACGATGAAATGGAGATTCAGGAGGGAGAATCGGACTTCCACAGTTTTTCCTACATGAGCGAACCACGCCGGTTGAAACAACTCTGCTGCTGGACCTGCTTCACCAATCCCGAAGTGCACGAAATCCTGCGCAACGGGCTGCCAGAATCTCCCCTTTTCAACGGACAAATCCAGAGCATCGGTCCCCGATATTGCCCCAGCATTGAAACGAAAATCGTCACCTTCCCCGATAAGGAACAGCACCAACTATTCCTGGAGCCTGAGGGAGAAACCACACAGGAGCTTTACCTGAACGGATTCTCATCATCCCTGCCCATGGAGATACAGATAGCCGCACTGAAGAAGGTGCCTGCCTTCCGCGACCTGGTCATCTACCGCCCGGGATACGCCATCGAATACGATTACTTCGACCCCACACAGCTGAAACATACGTTGGAATCGAAGATTATCCAGAACCTCTTCTTTGCCGGACAGGTGAACGGAACCACCGGATACGAAGAAGCAGGCGGACAGGGTCTCGTTGCGGGAGTCAATGCACACATCAATTGCCACGGAGGAGAACCCTTCACACTGAAGCGCGACGAAGCCTACATCGGTGTGCTCATAGATGATTTGGTGACAAAAGGAGTGGATGAGCCGTATCGTATGTTCACCTCACGTGCCGAATACCGCATACTGCTCCGCCAGGATGATGCAGACATGCGTCTGACCGAGCGCTCGTACAACATGGGACTGGCCAAGCGCGACCGTTACGACCTGCTATTGCAGAAGCGCGAGAACATCGATAAAATCATCGGATTTGCACAGAAGTTCTCCATCAAGGCGGCTTATATCAACAGTGCCCTTGAAAGCCTCGGTACCACTCCCCTACGCGGAGGATGCAAACTGATTGATCTGCTGGACCGGCCGGAAATCAACATCAAGAACATTGCACCACACGTCAGCGCTTTCACCCAACTGCTCGACGGCATTGAGGGACGGAAGGAAGAGACACTGGAAGCGGCAGAAATAAAGATAAAGTATCGCGGCTACATTGAACGCGAACGACTGATTGCCGACAAGATGCAACGGTTGGAGAACATCCGCATCAAAGGGAGATTCAACTATGCCGAACTGCAATCGCTATCCACTGAAGCACGACAGAAATTAGCCAAGATAGACCCCGAAACATTGGCACAGGCAAGCCGCATCCCAGGCGTTTCGCCCAGCGATGTGAACGTATTGCTGGTGCTCATGGGACGATAAACAATGTGCAATGTTCCACGTGGAACAAAAAGATTAACCAACAATCATAAAAGACTGGGTATGAACAACGAACTTTTACTGAAAAACCTGCGCACAGTGCCTGATTTCCCCATACCAGGCATACTTTTCTTCGACGTGACCACACTATTCAAAAGCAGCGAATGCCTGAAGGAACTGGAGAATCGTCTGTACGAGTTATACAAAGACAAAGGGATAACTAAGGTGGTCGGCATCGAATCGCGCGGATTCGTAATGGGAGCCTTACTGGCATCGCGATTGGGAGCGGGCTTTGTCCCTGCACGCAAACCGGGCAAACTTCCAGCCGAAACCATCCAAGAATCGTTTGCCAAAGAGTACGGCACGGACACCATCGAAATACACAAAGATGCCATCACGGAAGACGACGTGGTGTTGATTCACGACGACCTGTTGGCCACTGGAGGAACTGCCAAAGCAGCTTATAATCTCGTACAGAAATTCAATCCAAAAGATGTATTTGTAAACTTCGTCATAGAGATAACAAACCTGAACGGACGCGAAATCTTTGATGAAGGAGTGGATGTAAGTGCACTCATAGAGGTTGAAGAATAGTAAAAGAAAGATGGTAGAGCAAGACCTGCATACAAACGATTATCTGCGCGGAATCGTAATGAATCTGCCCGAAACGCCCGGATGCTACCAGTATCTGGACAACACGGGTACGGTAATATATGTAGGTAAAGCCAAGAATCTGAAAAGGCGCGTATATTCCTACTTCTCCAAAGAACATGGGCCGGGCAAGACACGTGTACTGGTAAGCAAGATTGCCGATATACGCTACGTGGTAGTAAAGACTGAGGAGGACGCCCTACTGTTAGAAAACAACCTCATCAAGAAATACCGGCCACGCTATAATGTGTTGCTGAAGGACGACAAAACCTACCCAAGCATCTGCGTAAGCAACGAGTATTTCCCACGGGTATTCTCCACCCGCCGCATCGTGCGTAATGGTTCAACCTACTACGGCCCATACAGCCATGTACCCACCATGTACGGGCTGCTTGATCTCATCAAGAGACTCTATAAAGTACGACGCTGCAACCTGGCGCTGACACCTGAAAACATACGGAACGGCAAGTTCAAAGTGTGTCTGGAGTACCACATCAAAAACTGCAAAGCACCCTGTATCGGGCAGCAATCGCACGATGAATACATGAAAAGTATCGGTGAAATCAAGCAAATTCTCTCAGGGAACACTCATGAATTGACCCGGCAGATGATGGAGGAAATGCAGCGCTTGGCAACCGAGATGCGATTCGAAGAGGCACAAGCCATCAAAGAGAAATACCTGCTGTTGGAGAATTACCAAGCCAAGAGCGAGGTGGTAAGCAGTGTGCTGCACAACATCGATGTATTCTCCATCGAGACCGATGAAAACGATGTTTTTATCAACTATCTGCACATTACCAACGGATGCATCAACCAAGCCTTCACCTTCGAATACAAGAAGCGCATGGAGGAGACGCAAGAGGAGCTGCTCCAACTCGGCATCGTGGAAATGAGAGAGCGGTACAAAAGCCATTCACGGGAGATTATTGTACCCTTTGAATTAGATTTGGAACTGGCCAACGTGACTTTTACAATTCCCCAACGAGGCGAAAAAAAGAAGCTGCTTGACCTTTCATTATTGAATGTCAAACAATACCGCGCTGACCGATTGAAGCAGGCAGAGAAGCTGAATCCCGAGCAAAAAAGCGTGCGCCTGATGAAGGAGATACAGACAGCCTTAGGCATGGAGAAAATGCCGTATCAGATAGAATGTTTCGACAACTCCAACATCTCAGGAAGCGATGCAGTGGCCGCTTGTGTGATATTCAAGAAGGCCAAGCCCAGCAAGCAGGATTATCGGAAATACAATATCAAGACGGTCGAAGGGCCCGACGATTACGCTTCGATGCAAGAGGTGGTACGTCGCCGGTATAGTCGCGCTGTAGAGGAAGGCACTCCCCTACCCGACCTCATCATAACCGACGGTGGAAAGGGACAAATGGAGGTAGTGCGACAGATTGTAGAGGACGAATTGCACCTCAGCATCCCCATTGCCGGACTGGCCAAAGATGACCGCCACCGCACCCGTGAATTGCTCTTCGGATTCCCCCCACAGACCATCGGACTGAAGCAAAACACTCCCCTCTTCCACCTCCTTGAGCAGATTCAGGACGAAGTGCACCGCTTCGCCATCACCTTCCACCGCGACAAGCGTAGCAAGCGACAGACGGCCTCCGCCCTCGACACCATCAAAGGCATTGGTGAAAAAACCAAGTCCATCCTACTCCGCCACTTCAAGAGTGTGAAGCGCATCCGCGAAGCATCGGAAGAGGAACTCTCCACCATCGTCGGACCAGCCAAAGCCAAAGTACTTTTGGAAGCACTGAAAGAATCGTAAGATTCCATACGTAAGATTCGCATTTTTCATCGACCGAGATTAGCATACTTTCGTTTCTTCCGACGGGTTATTAGAAGCATCCAAAGTATCAATCCTAAAGTTCCGATGAAATTTAGGAGAATTTCCGTTGAAGTTCTCCTGCGCATCCTATAGATGCACAGTTAAAGTTGGACGGAACTTTAGGAACAATTCATCGGAACTTTAGGAGAGATGAAATTACAGCCTTCATCCCTTGCTGTTCCATTTCGAATAAAACTCTCCTCTACCCTCTTCATTTTACCCTCGCGAGAATCGCAAATTTCCGTCCATCCGCCCAGACGAACGAAAATATCGCAAGGAATTTGCGGTATTATTAGTGATAACGAGTTGTATAATAGAGTAATAACCTTAAATTTTATTGTTGGATTTTTGCTTCAAATAGAAATTATGGCTTGATTCATTACTTTCTTATTACAAACTCCGTAGGAGTCGATCCGAACTTCTGCTTGAAACAGCGCGAAAAATATTTGGCATCAGCATATCCACATTGAAAGGCTATATCAGTGACATTGAGTTGCTCGATATTGTCTGTGTCCTGTAGCAATTGTTTGGCTTTTTGCATTCTTGCTTCTATCAGTAGCTGTGTTGCAGTAATGCCAACTAATGAACGGAGTTTTCGATTGAGGTTGCTACGACTGGTAGCAACTTGTGAAGCCATGTCATCAATGTTGGCATCGCTGTTTGATATATTTTCTTCAATATACCGGGTTACTCGTTCAAGGAACTTGCGATCGTTTATTTTTAATTCTCCAGTGAGAAGTGTTTGAGAAGTAGTTTCTCCCTTTTTTGATATTTTTTCAGAGGTTCCCAAAAGGGTCATATACCGTTCAAGCAACTCTCGGCGTTGTCGATGGAGATTACGCACATAGAATATGGAGGCAACTACAATTGTAATGATGCAAATGGTCAATAAACCTCCTAAGTATCGTGCCCAAACAGTCTCATACCAACGAGGAAGTACCACAATAAGCAGTTCGCGAGTGTTATCTATCCACCTGCCATAGCGGTCGGTCGATTGTACGGCAAGAAGGTGTTCGCCGGGTTGTAGGTCGAAAAAAGTCAACGACCGATTTCTATCTACCCCACTCCATGCAGAATGGTTCAACCTTGTCCGATAACAGATGTTTGAATTGTCAGTATAATCCAATGCTGCAAAACTCAGTGAAAAATTGCGTTCTTCCGGTTGGATGACTAATGTATCCTTCAGACAGATAGCAGGATTAGACAGCTGTCCGTTAATACAGAGTTTGGTAAAAACCAAGGGAGGGATATAACCTCGGGTTTGAAGACTATGCAGGCTTGCAATATAGGCTCCTTGTTCCTGTCCGAAGAGCCACGAACCGTCAAACAGTTGAAGGGGACGTTCTTCAGAGAAATGGCTGTTTTTATTCCAAAAAGTCCGAGAATATGTGACGGTCTGATTGCTGTCGGGGCAGAAATCTATTACTCTGTCGGTACATACCACAAAGAGATGTCCATCTTCCCTCATTGTCATGGCCAAGCAGGCATCGGACGTCAATGATGAATTGTTTTGGTTGAAATGAGTAAATTGTGGTATTTCCGAGAAAAGCGATTCTTCCGTAATCATATCTATCCCATTGTTTTCTGTAGCAATGAAAATACGTCCTTCTTTATCGCGACAGACATCCATTGTGGCATTATTACAGAGACTCGCTTCTCGTTTCCCATCCCGTACCAACCGATGAAAAGTCGTGCGACAGATATTTTCTTGGTCAATACGAGCCACCAATAGTCCGTTTGTCGTGGCACAAATAATATGTCCGGAATCGGTCAAGAGAATGCGTCGTACTTTATCTCGCTTTTCCATATTGTTACCAACGGTAAAAGTAATGCATGAAGGCTGCTCTACTTCCGGTTCAGGCAAGCAATATACTCCACCCCCGAACGATGCTATCCATAAGCGTCCGGCACTGTCTTCAGCCATGTGATAGACGATGTCACATTCCGGGGTATTGAGACTTTCATAAACATTAATCCGCGCAATATCATACGTTCCATCGGCTCTCTTCTGTAACCTGAGCAAAGCACCGGGCTTGCAGCCTATCCAGATGTCACCATTTGAATGTTGGAACAGGTTATAGGCTCGGTAACCGAAGGCTGTCTTCTCGCTATGGATGCATCCGTCTTGGCCTAAAAATCCAATAAGAGTGTTACTGTTGTCGTAGATACGTATGCATTCGTCTTCTTTGGTTGCCAGCCACCATCTATGGTCTTTATCCTTGAAAAAAGCTCTGGCCTGCACCTTCTCCGTACCATGAACAAGTTGGGCAGGATTGTGCACACGGTGTATTTTGGTAACTCCGTAGCGTCCTACTTTCCAAAGGTTGCTCTCGTTGTCTTTAAAGGGCTTTTCTTTATTACTCAGGAACATTTCTGCTACAGCTGGGACTTGGACATCTTCCATCTGATAATTCCCCAAGTCAAGTCTGAACAATCCGGCATCGGTGCGGCACACAATGTTGCCTTCTTCGTCCATTCTTGCTTCACGGATAACCTCAGACCGGATGTTTGTGCCATCACCGGGTTTGACTTTTATCTGTACGAATTCATATCCATCGAAACGGTTCAAACCGTTCCATGTGGCAAACCACATGAATCCCTGCCTGTCTTGTAGGACATCCGACACTATCCAATGTGACAGTCCTGAACGGATGTCATACACAATTGAATCCTGAGCTACTATAGGACACAAGGAGAGACAATACATGAACAAACTTATGAATAAAGGTCTTTGCATGGCTTAAAAGTCAAATAATGAGACAAAGTTAGCAAAAACTCCCATTTCATCACTCCTTAAGGACGTATAATGTGGCTTTTGCGCCGTTTTTTACTCTGTTTGGCCTCTTTTTACACTTCCAAAGGGTATATTAAATCTATTTTTGCAGGCAAATATCAAAATCTTAATAACAAGGAATAATCATGAGAAAAAGAAAACAGCTATTGGCAGGAGCCTTGATTGCGTGGCTACTGTGTGTAATGAATGCTTATGCCGGACAGACGGCTGTGGCAAAGTGGGTATTCACCACTGGTTATGATGCCGAAAAGTCGGGGAGTACAGTGGTCTATACACCCAATACCTTAGGATGGTCACAGATTGCCAACACCAAATGGAGTAGCACCCAACCCTATTTCCTCCCTAACGAATGCGCTTTAGAGCCGGAATTGTGCAAAGTGACTGTACACACCAGTGACGGCAAATGGCAGGTGACTTCCAGCGGTTCTAACCCCAATTACCTGTTGCGTCTGAACACAGCCAGCATCAACAAGTTTACGGCACCGGCAGATTATGCGGATGGTACAAAACACGACCAGTATTTTGAAATCTCCATGCCTACCCTTTCACTGAACAACATCAAACTGAACTTTTCCATCGGTGACGGATCCAGTTCGGCCACCAAATTCGGTGTGGTTTATTCAGTAGATGGCGGAACCACATGGACTGTATTGAAAGATTACACTTCCGGTTCGCATTGGAATACCTATGTGGATGCCAATTACAATCTGGAGGCTGACGATAAGGAGAGTCTCATCATCCGTCTGCTGATACAGTCGGCCACCAAGACCAGCAACTACAACCTGAAATATGTCAACATTCTGGCGGAAGACACACAAGCACCGAAATTGAAGGAGATTATACCTGCTGATGGGGATACAAATGTCATTCCAACCGGTAAAGCCGTGATGCTTTTCAACGAAGGTGTGAAGATGAAAAGCGGTGCTGTAGCCACATTGACCAACAATACGACCAAAGAAAGTCAGACTATCGCTCCTACGGTGAAAGTAAATAAAGTTTCGTTTGCCTATAGCGAGCTTGACCTCACAACCTCCTATACTCTTTCTTTGCCGGCCAATTCGCTGACCGACCTTGCCGGCAATGTGTTTACAGAGGCTATCAGCACTACTTTTACCACCTCGGACACACGCCCCGTTCCTCCCCCTGTGCTTGACAGTAAGAACCGTCTGTGGTATCACCGTCCGGCAGCCTATTGGGAAGAAGCTCTGCCTTTAGGAAATGGTCGATTGGGAGCTATGGTGAGCGGTAGTGTGGCCAAAGATACGCTCCAACTCAATGAAGATACTTTCTGGGGACAATCTCCCAACCGAAACTACAACGCCAATGCCAAATCCGTATTGGCGCAAGTGCAACAACTTATCTTCAACAAAGATTATGTGGCAGCACAGAAATTGGCTATCCCAAACTGGATGTCACAAGCCTCTCACGGTGCCCAGTATCAGGCTGCCGGTTGTGTATTAATAGGTTTCCCCGGAATTCGTTTTGATGATGAGGAAGCCGGACAGACAGACGGTGCTCGCGATGTACAGGGCTATGTACGTTCGTTGGACCTCTCGAACGCAACGGCTGTCACTACTTATGTTATAGACAGCGTCACTTATACCCGTACGGTATTTACCTCTTTCGAGGATAATGTTACAATTGTGCGTCTTGAGGCTTCAGAGAAGGAGAAACTGAACTTCAACGTATGTTTTGCCGCTCCCAACAAAACCAATATGGCCAAGCTCGGCATCAATAAGATTGCAGCAGACGGCATGATTGAGGCATCGCTCATCCCTGCCAAAACACAATCGGAGAATGTGGACAACAAACTTAACTGCTACACCTTCATCAAGGTTATCAATGAGGATGGAACACAGACGAACAGCAGCAAACAAAACGTCATACAGGGAGGTCTTGTAGCCGGAAACACTTCTGCTCCTACCATTGAGGTCAGCAAAGCCACATCGGCAACCATCGTTATTTCTTCAGCCACCAACTTTGTCAACTATGAAGATATCAGTGCCGATGCTGAGAAAAAGGCTCTTGCCTACATCACAGATTATGTCAACAAGGGAAAGGACTATGACAGCACGTTGGCCGATCATGTAGAAAAATATCAAGAACAATTCAATCGTGTGAGTCTTGATTTGGGAGCCAATGCAATTCAGGAAGTGAAGGATACAGAGACACGCATCAAAGAGTTCCGTTCCGTAGGGAACGATCCCGGATTGGTATCTAACTATTTCCAATTCGGACGTTATCTGCTCATCTCTTCATCACAACCGGGCACACAGCCCGCCAACTTGCAGGGCATTTGGAACCCCAATGCAAGGCAATATCCGGCATGGGACTCCAAATATACTTCCAACATCAATGTCGAAATGAACTATTGGCCTGCCGAAGTGACTAATCTGACCGAGTGTCACAAGCCCTTCATCGAGATGGTGAAAGAAGTTGCCATTACCGGTGCAGAGACTGCAGAAAAGATGTATGGCGCACGAGGTTGGACGTTGCATCACAATACAGACATCTGGCGTACCACAGGCCCGGTGGATAACAATGCCGTAGGTGTATGGCCCACTTGTAATGCCTGGTTCTGCTCTCATCTGTGGGAAAAATACCTCTATTCAGGAGATAATACCTATTTGGCAGAGATATATCCTGTACTGAAGGGTTGCGCCCAATTCTTCCAGGATTTCCTCGTCAAAGACCCCAATACGGGCTATATGGTAGTGTGTCCTTCCAACTCACCGGAGAACCACCCGGGACTCTATTCATACACCAAAGAGGACGGTTCTAAGACGAATGGAGCGCTATTTGGCGGTGTGGCCATGGACAACCAGATGGTTTACGATGTACTGAAGAATACGGCTTCAGCAGCACGTATCCTCGAAGTGGATGCTGACTTTGCAGATCAATTGGATTTGCTCAAAGCGCAACTGACACCCTATAAGATCGGTAAATACGGACAAGTGCAAGAATGGCAAGAAGATTGGGATCGCGAAAATACATCACATCGCCATCTCTCCCATCTATGGGGAGCATACCCTGGCAACCAAGTGTCACCTTACACCAATCCTACCATCTATCAGGCTGTCCATAAGTCGCTTGTAGGGCGTGGCGATGCCGCTCGCGGATGGTCCATGGGCTGGAAAGTCTGTCAATGGGCGCGTATGCTGGATGGCGATCATGCACTGACCATCATCAAGAACCAACTGCGCCTGATGGATCCGAATGCCACCATGTCCGATGCCGACGGTGGAACCTATGCCAATATGTTTGATGCCCACGCACCTTTTCAAATTGACGGAAACTTCGGATGTTGTGCCGGTATTGCCGAGATGCTGTTGCAGTCTCACGCAGGCTTCATGCACATCCTTCCTGCCCTTCCTGCCGCATGGGCCGAAGGCGAAGTCAAGGGATTGCGTTCACGCGGAGGTTTCGAGGTGACTCACCTGCAATGGAAGATGGGGAAGGTCGTTTCGCTGAAGGTGAAATCAACCGTCGGTGGTAATCTGCGCCTGCGTAGCAATACCCCCTTACAAATGGCAGATGGTAAACCCCTTACTGCTGCTTCAGGAGTGAATACAAATCCGTTGATGCAGGAATACCTGATGCCTCAACCTATCATTGTCAACAAGTCAAAGATTCCTGCTACCAACTTGCCGACAAGTTATCTTTACGACATCCCGACCACTGCCGGAGAGGAGATAGAACTCATCGAGCAGGATGCCAACAGCATCCATTTCATTCAGTCACCGGATGCCACTGCTTCCACTGCCTATACAGTGGATGGCAAGCCTGTCCACAACTCCTATAAAGGCGTTGCCATAACTAAAGGGCAGAAGTTCCTGAAGAGATAAATGGTAATATAATTCGTTGGAAAACGGAACAGTTCCTGCACGAAGCACATCGGAATTGTTCCGTTTTTATATTCAAAAGATTTTCATCTGTAATAAATATCTTTTGGTTAGTAAACAAAATGGGAGAAGAAGATTTTTAAACAACTATCCGTCTATCAACAAACAATGGAAGTTCCGTCGGAGAACCGCAAGACTCTGAAAGTACAGTGCGGCATTGCACAATCATTTTTCCCCTTTTTTTATTCCACCTATTGATTTTATTAATAGATTTGCAGCACTTAATCTTGAATTATATGCGTGACCTTGAATTTCAAGAAAATGTTTTGATTACTTGAATACAATTTTAAAGAAAAACAAGGGGGATACACCCGAAAAGGTACATCCCCCTTGTTATGAATCGTTTTTTCTTTCCAGCTTACTTGTTTATCTGTTGCTTGACTGAAAAGAACGTTTCCGTTCTATTTGGCTGTGCTTTGTACGTTCTCCCCATCTTCGTCTATCGTCAGAATCAGCACACCGTCCTTGTCCTTGTAGTTGTATTCGGCAGTACCTTGAGGATTCTTCAAAATGCTGAATTTTGCCTTCTTGAGCAGTTCGTCGTGGTTGAGCAAATCGTCATTTGTAGCCTGACGGCCGTTGATAAACACATTGTGGTAGGTGAACCTCATGTCTTTGAATGGACCGGTTGTTACCTTTTTCACGCGTGAGAAGCCGATGATGCGTCCGTACTGGTCTATCTCTGGCCAAAGGGTTATCAAACTTCTGATCACCACTTCTGGACGGCGAGTGCTGTCAGACGGAACGATTTGTTGTTCCAAACTGTTGATGTTTTTTTCAATTGCGGTAGTGCCTTCGGGTGTAGCGAAGGCGTTGATGGCCAGTGCCATGGCTGGGATGGCACATAGACTCTTGAGCATGAGCCATCGGTTTGATTTCTTTTTGTACATCATTGTAATTCGTTTTTTTAGTGAGCCGTGATTGAGGTTGTTGGTGAAAGGCTGCAGTCGATTCCCTACCACCTTAGTCACGAGAATTTGTTGATATGATTTTGCATCGATGCCTTGGTTGATTACTGCTTGGTCGGCCTCATACTCATGCACTGATTTGAGGTCGCGTCCGACAAACCAGATGAATAGGTTGAACCACTGAATGATTTTCACCACCTGTAACAGCAGTATGTCGTATGTGTGCCCGAGTCGTATGTGCTCCTGTTCGTGCGACAGAATGTATTGGCTGTGTTGTTCATAGTCTTTCACGCTCATAACGATATAGCGGAAGATGCTGAATGGAGGAAACTCGCAGTTGTGCAATATGACGGTGTTCCCTTGGCTGTCGGTGTGGCGCAGTCCACCGCTCATGAAACGGACGAGCGAGATGATTTGCGCGATAGTGATGATGGTCATAACCGCCACTCCTACCAGGTAGATCCATGTGAGCAAGTCCATCCATGTGGGTATGTTGCCCTCAGCCGGAGCGAGTACTGTGGCTGGTGTCTCCTCAATGAGTGTCTGCACCATGTGGAACTCCTCACTTATCAGTGACGGGTTGTCGGTTGTGATGTGGAATAGAGGAGTGATGAGCGACACGAACATGATGCTCACCAACATTATGCGGTTGAACCTGTGGAACGTCTCTTTGCTGAGGAAAAGGAAGAAACAGCTGTAGAGCAATGCCAGTGTTATGGCTGATTTGATGATGAAAAGCATAGCGGTGTGTTAATTTTTTACGGCGTTGGACTTGATTATTTCTATTATCTCATTGAGGTCTTCTTCCAACACCTCTTCTTGCTTGACAAAAAATGAGAGCATTGACTTGAACGAGTTTCCGAAGAAGGAACTCTTCATTTCCTTCATCACACGGTTGGTGTATTCGTCTCTTGTCATCAGTGGAGAGAACACAAGTGTCTTTCCGCCTCCTTCCTGTTTTCTGGAGCCGATAAATTTTTTGTTGACAAGAATTTTCAAAAATGTTGCGATGGTGGAATATGCAGGTTTGGGTTCGGGATAATGTTCTATTATCTCGTGGGTAGTCATACCCATACCGCTATCCCATAAGATGCTCATGATTTCCATTTCAGCTCTTGTCAGTTGGCGTTCTTCCTTGTTATGTTTCATGATTATCTAATTATTTAGATTTGCGGGGCAAAATAATCTAATAATTTAGATATACGCAAACGAATGGATGAAAAAAACGCACATCAAAGCAAAAGTTTAACCTTTATTGTTAGATATGCGTTTCTGATTATTAGATATTAAGAGATGTGTAGATGCCACTAAGTCCCTATACATTTTCATCCTGCTACTTATCGTAGATCTTTCGTTTCATATTCGCACCAAATCGAGATTATTGGCAAATATTTCTCCTCTTTTTCATCTTACTTATTCAAATTATTGATATATTTGCAACACTTAATCTTGAATTATATGCGCAAAATTATTATTGTATTAGCTCTCTTCCTCAGCCTATTTGCAGGCCATGCACAAAATGCAGACATGAGAATATACGAACTGGTAAACTCTTCCAATTGGTTCACTTTGGCAAAAGAATATCCACAATTGAAAGACTCTATTCAATATGATTTTGTCAGACTGATGGCAGAAGCAATGATTGCACAGAATTTCAATCGGGAGGACGAAGCCACAGAAACGTTTCGCACGTTGATAAATTCACACCAACAACAAATAGGAAGTAACGCCGCTCTGAGCCTTACAGAGATAATATTAGGCAATTATGAACGCTCAGGCATGTATGAATTGGCGGCAGAAAAAGCCTACAACCTGATTGAACAAATAAAAAGCTCTGGCGCACCTGTTGACTATTCCAACCTGATTGAAATACACAAAAGGAATAAAGCCCTGTCCAAATATGATTCCACAATGATAATTTGTAACAATACGAAAGATATGGCTATTCCTTTTACGATGGAAAAGACAGATACACTATTGTTCGGCAATCAGAATCCAGTTCCGAACAGGTATTATATTCCTGTGACAATTCACGGTACTACGCATCAATTCATGTTCGATACAGGAGCAACCATAACATATCTGTCAAAAAGATTTGCAGATCTTGTCGGTGTAGAATACATTGGGTACAGTTACCCAAACGGAGACTTAGGCTATTTGGACAGTTTAGAACTGGGTGACATTACTTTCAAGAATGTAATAGTCCTGGTAAATAATGGAACACCTCTCGATAGCGTATGTACAATAGACGCAGTTTTAGGAATGAACCTTGTACGGAGATTGAATGAATTGCGGATAGACAATAAGAATAACCAACTAATATTTCCTGCCAAACAGTCAAAAATGCCGGAATATGCACCAAACATCGTCAGAGATGCCAGTCAACTCCTGTTTGTGGAAGCTACAGATACAAAAGGACAGTTGACCGTACTTCTCGATAGCGGAGCGGAAACAGGATTTTCTTATCACTATTTCACCAAGCATCGCAACGAACTGAGCCAACTTCGCGGTACCAAAGAAATTGTCGGAGGAACGGTCGATGGTTTCCATTCTACGATGGCACTACATGTTCCATCTGTAAAGTTTTCCGTTTGCAATCAAGAATTGGAAATGAAAGATGTGTACGTTCCCTATATGAAAGGTAGCAGCACTGACTGGCACGATATAGCCCTCGGTATAGACTTCTTCAGACGATATGACTATGTAACCCTGAATTTCAAGGAAATGTTTATGGTGATTGAATAAGAATTGCCTTGAACCTCCTCCGCAAGTGCTAAAAAAAATGAGTTACGGAGGAGTAAAAAGAGAAAATGCCCTTCCGTAACTCTTTTTTTTATACCTTTGCGGAGTAATTTAAAGCGTTTCGACATGAAAGCAGAGATTATAGGAAGAGAAAAAGAGCAGGATGTACTGAAAAGTTGTTTCGAATCAGAAAGAGCCGAGCTGATTGCAGTTTACGGTCGCCGCCGTGTGGGAAAGACATTCCTTGTGAAAAACTTTTTCAGAGAAAAGTTTGATTTCTATATCACCGGCATCTATCAGGGAAGTAAAAAGGAACAACTGCAATTCTTCAATAGGCAACTATGCGCCTATTCCGGTATGCCCTATCCGTATGTTGACAATTGGTTTGACGCATTCGAACAGTTGAAGCATTACATTTCGGGACTGAAGAAGAACCGTGTCGTCATCTTCATCGATGAACTGCCTTGGTTGGACACTCCACGCTCACGCTTCACCAAAGCCTTGGAACTGTTCTGGAACAGTTGGGCTGCCGACCAACCCGCTGTCAAAATGGTTGTCTGCGGTTCGGCCACCACATGGATGATGTCGCACCTGTTGGGCAATAAAGGAGGATTGCACAACCGGGTCACCCGACGCATCAAACTTTCGCCCTTCACTCTTGCAGAAGTGGAATCTTATCTGAAATCGCAAGGCATCGTATGGAACCGTTACCAGATAACCGAAGCCTACATGATACTGGGCGGTACGCCCTATTACTTACAAATGTTGCAAAAAGGAATGAGCCTCTCGCAGAACATCGACTACTTGTTTTTCTCCGAGAATGCAGAACTGAAGGAGGAATACGGTTTCCTGTTCAAGTCACTCTTCAACGACTCTGCCATCTACCGCTCTACGGTGGAGTTGCTCAGCCGAAAGGCTAAAGGAATGACGCGCATGGAGATAGTGCAATCGCTCAAACTTTCGGAGGGAGGAGCCATCTCGGAAGTGTTAGAGAACCTCTGCAACTGTGATTTCATCCGCAAATACTCTGCATTCGGAAAGAAAGAGCGTGATGTACTTTACCAGCTCACCGACCTGTTCACTCTCTTTTACTTGCGCTTTGTGAAAAACAGCAACAGGCGCGACGAACACTTGTGGAGTAACATGATAGACTCTGTCGAACGCCGGACATGGAGCGGCTATTCCTTCGAGCAAGTGTGCCTGCACCACATTCCCCAAATCAAACAACGACTTGGCATCAGCGGCATACAGAGCGATGTCTGCTCGTGGAATACACCAGCTACTGAAGAGCATAAGAGCGGACAAATAGACCTGTTGATTGACCGTCGCGACCAAATCATCAATCTGTGTGAAATGAAGTATTCTACCCAAGAATACGAAATCACCAAACGGTATAATGACGAGTTGCAGGAGCGCAAAGAACTTTTCCGTTCAAAGACAAAGACCCGCAAAGCCC
The DNA here is from genome assembly GCA_017521285.1 of Bacteroidaceae bacterium. Lineage (GTDB taxonomy): Bacteria > Bacteroidota > Bacteroidia > Bacteroidales > Bacteroidaceae > Phocaeicola_A. The sequence goes on from JAFXDG010000088.1 coordinate 30,991, forward strand.
TTCACCTGACTTTGGTTACCACTTACGGAGTGAAAAACAATGCCTATTTCGGCATGATTCAAAGTGAAGTGACAATGGATGACTTGTTCAAATAGAATGTAATTTATTGATATTATCATTTAAACATATCATGAGAAAAAGTAAGACAAACACGCATAAAAGTCCAAAGAGTACATCACCCAAAGTTTCTTATCATTACAAGCCGGAGAACATGACGCTGGAGCAGTGGCAAGTAGCTCTGCGCCAACAAGTCGCAGCTAAAGAATCGTTCAACATTTCGGAAGACACAATCACTGACTCTCCAGGATACTATACGGTAGGGAATTATGTGACCAAGAAGGAATATCGGGTGGTTTTCCGTGGCGAGGAGAGTCCGTGGAACTATTGTTCATGCATGGACTTCAAAACCAGCCGATTGGGTACTTGCAAGCATATCGAGGCCGTAAAACTCTGGATAACTGAACATCACAAGCGTGTGCACCGCGAACGCCCGCCTTATACGTCCATGTATCTTTCCTATAAAGGGGAGCGCAAGGTGTGTCTGCGCATAGGCACTGACCATGAAGAGGAGTTCCGCAAACTGGCCTCTTCCTACTTTACGCCCAATGGGGTGATGAGACCCGAGGCTCTGAACCATATCACAGAATTTCTGAGTGCAGCTATCCGTATTGACAACTCTTTCCGTTGGTATTCTGATGCCTTCAATTTTATAGTTGAACAAAAGGAACGTAAGCATCGTGAACGCATCATGAGTGAACCATCCCAAGCAGGGTTGGACAACCTGTTGCGTGTTCCGCTCTATCCTTACCAGAAAGAGGGCATCCGTTTTGCTTTCCAAGCTGGAAAAGCCATCATTGCTGACGAAATGGGCTTGGGCAAGACCATACAAGCCATCGGTACGGCCGAATTGATGAAAAAGTATAAGCTGATAAGTTCGGCATTAATTCTTTGTCCTACCTCATTAAAATACCAATGGAAGAAGGAAATAGAAAAATTCACCCACTCAACGGCTATCGTGATAGAGGGTAACCATCTGACAAGAAAGAAACTCTACGACTCGGAGGAATTCTATAAGATAGTGTCGTACAACAGCATGAGCAACGACGTGAAGATTTTGGGTTCGCTGCATACCGACTTCCTGATTATGGACGAGGTACAACGATTAAAAAATTGGAAAACTCAGATTTCACAATCGGCCCGCCGCATCGAGGCCGACTATGCAGTGGTATTATCGGGAACTCCCTTGGAAAACAAATTAGAGGAGCTGTATTCGGTGACACAATTTGTGAATCAATATTGCTTGGGACCGTACTATCGGTTCATGAACGAAACGGTAGTTACCAACGAGACAGGAAAGGTGGTTGGCTACAAGAACCTGAACGAAGTGGGCAAGCGATTGAGTGCTGTCCTTATCCGCAGACGGAAACAGGATGTAGCCTTGCAGCTCCCTGAACGTCAGGACAAGATTCTGTTCGTCCCAATGACCAAGGAACAGCGCGAAATGCACGACGAGTACCAACATCAGGTAAGTATGTTGGTGTATAAATGGACCCGCCACCGTTTCCTCAGCGAAAAAGACCGTAAACGCCTGCTACTCTTCCTAAGCCAGATGCGCATGGTGTGCGACAGCACTTACATCCTCGACCAAAAGAGCCGCTTCGACACCAAGATAGAGGAGACCGTGAACATACTCAGCAGTGTGTTTGAGAGCGGTGACGAGAAGGTTGTCATCTTCAGCCAATGGGAGCGCATGGCCCGCTTGATAGCCGCAGAACTGGACAAAATGGGCATACGCTACGAATTTCTACATGGAGGAGTTCCTTCCGAAAAGCGGAAGAACCTGATGGAAAATTTTACCACAAACCCTGAAAGCCGCGTGTTTATTTCTACAGATGCAGGAAGCACTGGATTGAACCTACAAGCAGCCTCAATCCTTATCAATCTGGATCTTCCATGGAATCCTGCCGTTTTGGAACAACGTATTGCCCGCATCTATCGTCTCGGGCAACAGCGCAACATTCAGGTAATCAATATGGTAGCCAGTCAGACCATTGAGGAACGGATGCTCAGTACACTGAACTTCAAGTCCTCTCTCTTTGAGGGAATCCTAGACAACGGTGCCGACTCCATCCTTTTGGAAGACAGCAAGCTGGACAAGATTATGGAATCTATCAAAAATGTAGTGGAACCTGACGAAGAAGAAAACAACGCCGTATCAGATATCTCCGCAAAAGAGACGGAGGAGGTGGTAAAACCCTCAGAGGATTCCTCTCCCACCCCACAAATCGAACCTGCATTGCAAGATCCCACGCTGCCGTTCGAAGAGGATGTCCCGACGGAAAAGGGGGCAGCTGCAACTCCGCCTCACGAGCCATCCACTCCGCAAGAACTTCTCCAGCAAGGCTTCTCTTTCTTCAGCGGATTGGCCAAGACACTGCAATCGCCCGAAGCCACCAAACAATTGGTAGATTCTATCGTGAAAATTGACGAAAAGACAGGAGAGACATCACTGCACATCCCCATCCCCAACAAAGAAACCGTAGCAAATGTATTGGGAACGCTTGGCAAACTGTTTGGCTGACGAAGGAAATAAACTATGGAAGTCAGCGCCTTGACTATGAAAGTGCGGACACGGACTATGGAAGTGCATAATCATGTGCAATGTGAATTAAACAAAAGAAATGACAAGTTCGTCACAAAAATGTGAGAGATGCTACAAAAGTTCGTCACAAAAATGTGATTTTGTTTGCTTATATCTCATAATAGGAAAAATTGCTTGAGGGATAAAAAAGCAATTCTTGCAACTCTTTTTTGTCATCTTCTATACAACAATAAAGGAACTTTTGTACCTTTGTGGACGAATAACCGTAAAATTGCAAACAGAAGATGGCGGAAACCAATCGGATAGAATATAAGCAGGAACTGACACCTGACGTGGATATAGAGAAAGAGGTGGTGGCCTTCTTGAATTATAAGGAAGGTGGATTCATCTACATCGGAATAGACCGCGATGGAAAGACCGTAGGTGTAGATGATATAGATGGCTGTATGCTGAAGCTGAAAGACCGCATCAAGAATAACGTCTCCCCTTCGGCTATGGGATTGTTTGACATTGCCACGGAGCAACGCGATGGCCTTAGCATCATCAAACTGACGGTGGCCAGCGGTATAGAAAAGCCTTATTTCAAAACGAAATACGGAATGACTCCCAAAGGGGCATATATCCGTGTGGGAACTTCTGCCGAACCGATGCCACAGGAGCAAATTGACCGTCTGTTTGCCATGCGTACCCGAAACTCCATCGGACGCATTGTTTCTAACCGTCAGGACTTGACCTTCGAGCAATTGCGCATCTATTATGATGAGCATGGTAAACGTTTGAACGACAATTTCAAACGTACATTGGAATTATTGACAGAAGACGGGAAATATAACTATGTAGCCTACTTGTTGGCCGACGAGAACAACAATTCCATCAAAGTGGCCAAATACTCCAGCCTTGACAGATGCGACCTGATAGAGAACAACGAATATGGTTATTGCTCCCTCATCAAAGCCACCAAGAGCGTATTGGCCAAACTGGAGGTAGAAAACAGGACAGCAGCCACCATTACTCCGGTAGAACGCATTGAAAAGCCTCTATGGAACAGGATTGCCCTCCGCGAAGCGGTTATCAACGCCATCGTACACAACGATTACTCCTTTGAGGTTCCGCCTAAATTTGAAATCTTTCCCGACAGGCTTGAAATCACTTCTGCCGGCCGATTGCCCGAATCTCTCAGCCACGAAGAGTTCTTCAACGGTATTTCCATCCCCCGCAACAAAGAGTTGATGCGCATTTACCGTGATGTGGAGTTGGTGGAATCTTTAGGCTCCGGCATCCCCCGCATCCTTCGCGCATACGGTGAAGAAAGTTTCAAGTTCACCGACAACTTCATTCGCATCACCTTCCCCATCGGAGTGCATGATACCGCGCATGTTACCGCACATGTTAAAGAAGAAGGCACCAAGTCGGCATCAAGTCGAAATCAGGAAGTAAGTGATTCTGGCACAGATCCTAATATTAACACTGGTACTAACACTGATACTGGAACTAACACTGTTACCGCGCATGTTACCGCGCATGTTACCGCGCATGTTAAAAAGTTAGTTTCTATCATTGATGGAGAAATGAATCGTGATACATTACAAGAGCTGATTTCTGTCAATCACAGGGAATATTTCAGGAAAGAATATCTGAAGCCCTCCATCGAAGCTGGATATGTAGAACTGACTATTCCAGACAAACCTAAGAGCATCAATCAGAAATATCGATTGACTCCAAAAGGGTTGCAACTAAGGGAAATTATGAGAAGAAAAAACTGAAACCCCACCCTGCTTGCATTGCCGATTTGATGCTATTTTACATTGAAACGGGAGTAAGCTTTACAGTCGAGTATGGCGATATGTGGGAACAATACTATATTGCTTTAGAAAATAATTTTGGTAAAGCAATGGAGTTTATATACAAGAATGGGTATTTGGAAGAACTCCGCCCCCGTATCGAAATGATGTTAAAGATATCTGAGAAGTGCGGTTGGGGATTCCCTGATACATTATATGACTTCTATTATCAATATCAATAAAGTTAAGAAATAATCTATGCGAACAGTCATACAACGCGTCAGCCACGCATCGGTAACTATCAATGGGACGGTGAAATCGGCCATAGAGAAGGGATTGCTGGTGTTGGTGGGCATTGAGGACGCTGACACAGAAGAGGATATACAGTGGCTCTGTAAGAAGATTGTGGGGCTACGGGTGTTTGACGACGAACAGGGAGTGATGAACAAGAACATCCAAGATGCAGGGGGCGACATATTGGTCATCAGCCAGTTCACCCTGTTTGCCTCCACCAAGAAGGGAAACCGTCCGTCGTACATACGGGCAGCCAAGCCGGACATCTCCATACCGCTCTACGAACAGTTCTGCGAAGAGTTGGGCATTGCCCTCGGAAAGCCTGTAGGCACGGGCGAGTTCGGTGCAGACATGAAAGTGGAGTTGCTGAACGATGGACCGGTAACGATTTGCATGGATACGAAGAATAAAGAATAAAAGAGAAGACCCACCTAAATCCTCCCTGTAAGGGAGGACTTTAAGAAGACCAACAGAGGTCCCTCCCTCACAGGGAGGGTTAGGGTGGGTCTGATAACTGAAAATGATTATGACCCTACAAGAAGCACAAGAGACCGTTGACCGCTGGATAAAGACGTACGGTGTGCGCTACTTCAGCGAACTGACCAACATGGCCTGCCTCACCGAGGAGGTGGGCGAACTGGCACGCATCATGGCACGTACCTACGGCGACCAATCGTTCAAGAAAGACGAAAAGCATGACTTGGGTGACGAGATGGCCGATGTACTGTGGGTACTCCTCTGTTTGGCCAACCAGACGGGAGTTGACCTTACCGCGGCCTTTGAACGAAACCTGCAAAAGAAGACGGAGCGGGACAAGACAAGGCACAAGGAGAATGAAAAATTAAGGGGGCTCTCCCCCACCCCCTCCCAGAATGGAGGGGAACAATAAACCTATCGAATATAAACTAATAACAACAGACATTATGAACCATTATCATCATCACGACCATGATTGCGACTGCGGATGCGGACACGATCATGACCATTTCCACGAGGAAGATTTCAGCAGTCAGGACAAGTACCACGAAGCCTTGGCACAGTATGACACCCAATTGAGCGACGAACACATCCAGGCACAAGTGTCACGCCTGCTTGAACGCGTCAGCGAGAATGATACACTTGAGGTAAAAAAGGCTCTTTTCGGTTGCCTTGACCTCACCACATTGAAGTGTACCGACAGCGAGGAGAGCGTGCTCAATTTTGTAGAAAAAGTCAATGCACTGGACGAAGAGCATCCCGACCTTCCCCATGTGGCAGCTCTCTGTGTCTATCCCTGCTTTGCCGGTATTGTCAACCAATCGCTGCAAGCTGAGGGGGTAGAAGTGGCTTGCGTAAGCGGTGGATTCCCCTCTTCACAGACCTTTATGGAGGTGAAGATTGCCGAAACCAGCTTGGCCCTGCACGAAGGAGCTACAGAGATTGACGTGGTCATCCCCGTAGGGAAATTCCTCAGCGGCGACTACGAAGGCATGTGCGACGAGTTGCAGGAGCTGAAAGCCCTCTGTGGCGACCACGCACTGAAGGTCATCTTAGAAACAGGTGCACTAAAGTCTGCCGCCAACATCAAACGTGCCGCCCTGCTGGCGATGTACAGCGGAGCCGACTTCATCAAGACCTCTACAGGCAAGGAAGCCGTGAGTGCCACTCCCGAAGCTGCCTTTGTCATGTGCCAGGCCATCAAGGAGTACTATGCCAAAACCGGCATCAAAACAGGTTTTAAGGCCGCAGGAGGCATTAACACCGTGCAGGATGCCCTCTCCTACTATACCATCGTGAAAGAGCTGTTAGGCAAAGAATGGCTGACCCCTGCCCTTTTCCGCATCGGCACCAGCCGATTGGCCAACTTGTTACTCAGCGAGATTTTGGGTGAAGAAACAAAAGTTTTCTGACAATATAAAACCATATTACCACATATAATCGAATCCCTATTTCAGCAGATAATAAGCTAAAATAGGGATTTTTCGAACAATTCATGTGTAAATAACGGCTATTTTGACGGCTATGAGCCATCAAAAGAAGATTCAATGACAGGAATAAAATAGTAATATAAACTGACGACAGGATGCATCACTTCTCGCGGCTTGCCACATAATCAACGTAAGTGGTCAAGGCAGTGCGCAATGCTTCGTCGGCACATTGACCAAGAAGTTCGTGAGCACGATCTACCTGTTGCTTCATGTATTGCTCAGCATAAACAATACCCCCTTCGGCTTTGGTGAACTCCACCAAACGGGCAATCTCTTCGTCGGTAGCTTCCAAGTGTTTCACTTTACGGGCCAATGCCATCATCTCCTCATTATTTGTAGTGAGCAGCGCATGAAGTACAGGCAGGGTCAGTTTGCCTTCATGCATATCATTGCCCACAGGCTTTCCGATAGCTGCCGCATTGTCGGAATAGTCAAAAATGTCATCCTTCACCTGGAAAGTGAGACCAATGATTTCACCAATGCTTCTCGCCCACTCCACCCCTTCGGGCGAAGCACCAACCGAGAGGGCTCCCACTTGGGCACAGGTTTCGAAGAGAACAGCCGTTTTCTTCCGTATAATCTGGAAATATATTTCTTCGGAAAATGTTTCGTTGGACACATTGGAGAGTTGTAAGATTTCGCCTTCTGCCAGACATTGTCCCAACTTGGAGATAAGGTGTATGATGTGTATATCTTCCGTCAACGAGCCATGCAGAAGCGATGTAGAGAGCAGATAGTCACCCACCAACACAGAGACCCGATTGTCAAACACGGCATTGACCGACGGCTGGCCGCGACGCTTTTGGCTGTTGTCCACCACATCGTCGTGCACCAGACTGGCCGTATGCAGCAGTTCCAATGACGCAGCAGCATGCAACGTCTTTTCTGTCACTCCACCCAGACACTTGGCCATCAACAGAGCCAAAATGGGACGCATCATCTTTCCAGTCTGTTGGCTGACATGGTCGAGCACCCGCCCCAGCAAGTCGTAATCACTGCTGAGCGAAGAGCGCATAAGAGCAAGCAACTGCCGCAATTCTTCTTCAATGGGAGCCGTTATAAGGGTCTGTTGGTTCATCATTCTGCAAATTTCCGGCAAAATTAGTAATAAAACGTCAAAGTAAAGAGTATTAGTTCTCCAAAGTCACCTTTTTTTAGTACTTTTGACACAAAAATCAAGATAACGCCAGTTGGCGAGTTGACAAGACACCAGTTGACAAGGATCATGCGGCCCTTTGTTCTTCCACCTTGTTTTGGCAACACCCCCTCGTCAACTCGTTAATTCGTCAACTGAAAGAATATGGAAAAACTCTTCCTCCTCGATGCCTACGCGCTCATCTATCGCGCCTATTATGCGTTCATCAAGAATCCCCGCATCAACTCCAAGGGGATGAACACCTCGGCCATTTTTGGTTTTGTCAATACATTGGCCGATGTACTCAAACGCCAGCAGCCTACCCACATTGGCGTAGCTTTCGACCCTGCCGGGCCTACTTTCCGCCACGAAGCCTACGAACAGTATAAGGCACAGCGCGAAGAAACGCCCGAGGACATCCGCCTCTCTGTACCTATTATAAAAGAAATCATCACAGCCTTCCGCATCCCTATCTTGGAAGTACCGGGCTACGAAGCCGACGATGTGATAGGAACGTTGGCCACCATTGCCGGCGGAAGAGGCATAGACACCTATATGATGACCCCCGACAAGGACTATGGGCAATTGGTGTCGGAGCATGTCTTCATGTATCGCCCCCGCTTTGGCGACAAAGACTTCGACACATTAGGCGTGGAGGAGGTAAAAGCAAAGTTCGGCATCGAACGTCCCGAACAGGTAATCGATTTATTAGGACTGATGGGCGACTCGTCGGACAACATCCCCGGATGTCCGGGTGTGGGCGAGAAGACGGCACTGAAACTCATCACTGAATTTGGCAGTATCGAGAATCTGTTGGCCAACACCGACCAACTGAAAGGAGCGCTCAAGAAGAAAGTGGAAGAACACACAGAAGAAATCAAGTTCTCCCGCTTCTTGGCCACCATCAAGCGGGACGTACCCATCGAACTCGACATGGATAGTCTGCTCGTAAAGGAAGCGGACGAAGAGAAGCTGCGCACGCTGTTCGAGGAACTGGAGTTCCGCAACCTGGCCGACCGTGTGTTGAAAGGTGACAAACCCGACGCACCCCCTGCCAAGAAGAGCAGCAAGAAACAGGACGACTCCCCCACCCTGTTCCAAGCTGATTTCTTTGACTTATTTGCGGACGAAAGTACGGACGAGCCAAAATATTCGACTCTCGCAGGCCTTGAAGAGACCACTTACAACTATCAATTGGCTGATACCAAGGAGAAAAGAGACGAATTATTAAGAATTTTGCGGACACACAATTTTCTCGTTTTAGACACAGAGACCACAGGCACCGAGCCAATGGCCTCAGAACTGGTGGGGATGAGCTTCAGCGTGGCCGAAGGCGAAGCATGGTATGTCCCCGTACCGGCCGACCGTGCCGAAGCAACAGCCATCGTCGAGGAATTCCGCGATGTACTCACCAATCCCAAGACCACTAAAGTGGGCCAGAACATCAAGTACGACCTCTTGATGTTGGCGCAATACGGAGTGTGGCTTGCAGGCCCGCTCTTCGACACCATGGTAGCCCACTATGTACTCTCACCCGAATTGCATCACGGTATGGACTATCTGGCCGAGGTACTCCTCCACTACCGCACCATCCCCATCGAGGAACTTATCGGTCCCAAGGGCAAAAACCAAAAAAACATGCGCGACCTCGCCCCCGAGGAGGTGTATAAATATGCGTGCGAAGATGCCGATGTCACCCTCCGCCTGAAGAATGTATTGGAAAAACAGCTTCATGAACAGGGAGCCTACGACCTTTTTCACGACATCGAGATGCCCCTTGTTCCGGTGTTGGCACAGATGGAGTTCAACGGCGTGCGCATCGATACCGACGCCCTGCGCGAGACATCTGCCCTCTACACCCAGCGCCTGCAGGAGATTGAGCAGGACATCTACTCTCTGGCAGGCCAGCCGTTCAACATCTCCTCCCCCAAGCAGGTGGGCGAAATGCTTTTCGACACACTGAAAATCAGTGCCAAAGCAAAGAAAACCAAGGGCGGACAGTACTCCACTTCGGAAGAGGTGCTCGAAAGTCTGCGCGACAAGCATCCCGTCGTGGGACGCATCCTCGACTACCGCGGACTGAAGAAACTCCTGAGCACCTACATCGATGCCCTGCCTGCCCTTATCAACCCCCGCACAGGCCGCATACACACTTCATTCAACCAGACGGTAACAGCCACTGGCCGACTGAGTTCCAGCAATCCCAATTTGCAGAACATCCCCATCCGCCACGAGGACGGACGCGAAATCCGCCGTGCCTTCATCCCCGATGACGGATGCGAATTCTTCTCGGCCGACTATTCGCAAATCGAATTGCGCATCATGGCCCATCTCAGCGGCGACACCAACATGATGGAGGCTTTCCGCCTCGGTCAGGACATCCATGCCGCCACAGCGGCCAAAGTCTATAAAGTTCCCCTCGCCGAAGTTACACGCGACCAGCGGAGCAAGGCCAAGACGGCCAACTTCGGTATCATCTACGGCATATCGGCCTACGGACTGAGCGACCGTATGCACGTGCCCGTAAAGGAGGCTAAAGAGTTGATTGACGGATACTTCCAGACCTACCCGCAAGTGAAAGCCTACATGGACAGCAGCATCGCCCTTGCACGCGACAAGGGATATACCGAGACTATCTGCCGCCGCCGTTGCTACCTGCCCGACATCAATTCCCACAACGCTGTCGTGCGCGGTTATGCCGAGCGCAACGCTATCAATGCCCCCATCCAAGGCAGTGCGGCCGACATCATCAAGGTGGCCATGGCCAACATCCACCAGCGCTTCCAGCGCGAGGGCATCCGCTCAAAGATGCTCATCCAGGTGCACGACGAACTCAACTTCAGCGTCCTGCCCGAAGAGCGCGACCGCGTGCAACGCATCGTCATCGAAGAGATGGAGGGAGCCTACCTGATGCAAGTCCCCCTGCAAGCCGACTGCGGTTGGGGAAAGAATTGGTTGGAAGCACATTAAAGTTCTTCTCAAAGAGAAAAGGCAACATGATTTACATCAACAAAATCATAAACAGACGGCCCATGGAGGATCGCAGGGAGTACCCGTACAACATCCCTGCCATCCTGCACTTGAACGAATTTGAGTTCAAAAGCAACGTCACATTCATCATTGGCGAAAACGGTTCGGGGAAATCCACTTTCATCGAAGCCATTGCCGTATCTTTGGGATTGAATCCCGAAGGGGGAAGTTCTTACCTGAACTACCATACTTACGACACCCACTCCAGCCTGTTCAACGACCTCAAACTGACAAGAGGCCCCTACCGGAACAAAGACAGCTTTTTCCTCCGCGCAGAGAGTTTTTACAATGTAGCCAGCGAGTTGGACCGGATTACAGATTCATGGAGAATGATGAGGAATTACGGTGGACGCATCCACGAAAGGTCACACGGCGAAGGATTTTTGAGCGTCATCCTCAATCGCTTGTCAGGAAACGGTCTTTACATCTTCGACGAGCCCGAATCGGCGCTCTCCATCAACAGCCTCTACACCCTAATGGTAAAGATGCACGAATTGGAAAAGAAGAACTCCCAATTCATCATTGCTACCCACTCTCCCATCCTATTGGCCTATCCTGGTGCAGACATCTACACCATCACCGACAACGGGTTCGAGCCAACAAGATACGAAGAGTCAATGCCTTACCTCCTGACCAAACAATTCATCCTCAATCGCGAACGGGTGTTGAACGAATTGTTAGGGGATGAGGAATGAAGCGTCTTTACCCCACAACTCTTCAAAAGCATCCTTTTCGATAATGTCCGAAGGCTTTACTTTGTCAAGTATAGACATCTTTGCGGCTTTGTTAAGAACAAAAGAGAATCTCACTGAAGGAGTAGAATTCGAAACGACCTTGGAAGGACGCATGTCCTCTGAATACCGTTCAATCTCGCCATCTGCCGACACCAATATGGCTCGAAGAAGCCTGAAGTGATACGTTTCAACATACAACAAATCTTTGTCAAACTGGAACTTGGCATACAGATTCTGGTTGTAATCTTCCTTAGATAATTCAATGAGAATATCTCTACATTTACTTATATTTTCAGGTGTAGCAAAAGACCTTGAAAGAATTATTGACACAAGAAAACTACTACTATTTTCTGGTTTTGCTATAAATGCAAGATGCAGAATACCCATACGTTCTGTCAAAAGCTCAAATTGACGCTTCCTTTCCTCATACTCTTTCACATACCGAAGAGGATTAGTGAACATATTTCGAGTAATATGAAGTTCTTTTTCCTTCACATTGTATTCAAACTTTATATCACTGTCTTCATCGCAAAGCGTAGCCTTGTTCTTTTGTAAGAATACATGTACCGTCTTATAATGATTGGGAGTCATTGCCGATAATCTGCGATGAATCCAAAATTGGTCTTTACTTGACCAAAGGATTAACAAAACAAAACAACTCCAAAGTAATAGATTGACTACAAATGTTTCCAAAGACATTCCAAAGAAGCCTCCACAAAGAAGCACTATCACAGCAAGACCCATAAGTCCTACAACGAAAAGAGGTGCTTTGATAATATCATTCATAATACTTTATCTAATTGTAATTTTGCAAATATAGGAACTTTCCTTTTGGGAAGGAAAGATAAGGTATAGAGGGCTATTCGATGCATGAACAGTCATAACAAATAAAAGCTCACCTCATTTCGCAAGCCTATGAGCATCTTGAATGAAACGGGAAGGATAGCCGCACAACCCTAATATCCGGATGGCATTGCCTTCTTTACAGATATCTGGACGCAGTTTGTGGTCAAAGGTGAGTTTGTCATTCACGATGGTTTCACAGAAGTGATAAAACTCATACTTTCCTTTCAACAACTCTGCAAGTTTCAAGTCATGAGTAGAGGCGAGTATGATGTTCCCATTCAGGGACAACATAGATAACAACGTTGCATTTATAGCTATTCTTTCCGTAGTATTGGTTCCCTTGAAGAGTTCGTCAAGGATTATCAACCGATTCCCCTTTTCGCTCTCTTCCAAAGCCCTTTTAACGTTTTCTGCTTCCTTGAAGAAATAGCTTTTCCCTTCCAGCAAATCATCTTTGGTGCAGATGACGGAATAGACCTTCATGTCTGTAGCAATACTGAATCCATGGGCAAAACAGGTGTTTATGGCTTTACCCGTCAACAGGTTTATCGCGATAGTCCTCATGAAACTGGTCTTTCCTGACATATTGGAACCTGTAATCAGTACCGACTTGTCTGTCAGAATCAAATCGTTGCCGACACAATTGCTTATCAACGGATGATATACAGCCAAAGTGTTCAACTTTTCGTCTTTCCTCGTGGCTGTAGGGTGACAGAAATAGGGAACATTCTCCCGCAATGTACATATGGAATGGAGCGCATCCAAATAGCCGACGAAGGAAAAGACCTGCTCAACCTCTTTTTTCAAAAGTTGTATAGCCATGAAGGAATGTACAATGTTGATTGTTGCATGAAGGGTGAAAATGTTAATCAATTCCGTTACCATATACACCGCCATTGCCGACTCGCTCTCCAAAGCTATGCCGAAACGGAATTTTCCCAAATTTCTGTACAACCTGTACATCTGTTCGTTTTCTTTATCTTTCTTCATCGCAGCAAAAGTTGGTTCTTCTTTCAAGGCATAGAAGACAGTCATCAGTTTGTATAGCTGAGGAATAGAATAGAAATAGCAAGAAAGCAGATTCTTCTGTTTGAAGTGTAAATACCCATTGAATAGGTATGAGGCAATCAAGCAGAAGAACGGAATTGGCGATGTCTTTATAATCAGGGTAACCACCAAAAACAGAAATGGTAACCAGCGACATATTTGTAAGATGGTCAGATACTTGCGTGAATATTCCTGAGGCTTTTCCGACAACAAATCAACAATGGAGTAAGCATACGAATTTTCCAATTTGCCTAACAATGCCGTCAGTCGGCGGCGGAGAGCAATGTCTTCTTTCAGTTCTTGAACAAGTTGTTCGTGGCTTGCTACCGTTGAAACCTTGTCTGTACACAGCAGATGGTAAAGATATTGCCTCCCTACGGCCGAAGAAGTATAATCCAACACTTCAAACAAGTTGTCAATGTTCAAGTCCTCGCGGACATTTTCAGGCAAACTCTCCTTGCAACCTCGTGAAGCAACGACGTATTCATCGTATTTCTTAATGTTATTCTCCATCGGTTGATGACTTTATATAAATGTGAAGAGGAATCAGAGTCAACCCGCCAGAAAGGATGGTGGCAACGATATCCCAATAATCGAACGTAAGTCCGACAAACTCATAGAAAACAAGACCCAAACAAACGGCAAAAACATATCCTACAGCCTTGTACTCCAGCTCTTTGGCCAATGCAATACAGAGACATACTCCCGCAGGAACCGCAAAGAGATTTGTCAAGGAGTCAGCAAGGTGAAAGTCATACAACTGGTGACTATAAATGTACGGTCTGTATGTTTGGCTCATAACTCCGGCCAATACGGCCAAAAATATAGAAATGAAGAGGCAAGCCAACCTTTCTCTCTCTGACAGACGTATGGGTTTATTTAATCGCATAATTCTTTTTGATTACATCCTCCAAACCGGCAACACCTCTATCGTCAAATCGCCCTGTTGTATAGAGGTTTGTTGGTTGTGTGTGATTATCTTACAATTGGTGCATCCTGTAAAGGCCGAGGCTGCAAGCAATCCCCTCACCTCACGCTCTGTGTTTGAGGTATCCAACGTCCAACAGACTTGCAAAAGTTCCGTCACCTGGTCGCCCCGCTGAACCACAAAGTCACACTCCTCCGAGTCGTGGAAATAAAAGATGCGTTCGTCCTCACCCAATGTGCGTTGCAACATCATATAGAACACGTTTTCCAACGCTTTCCCCTCGTCCTCACTCTGAGGAAGCAATACGGAAGTGCGTAGTCCGATGTCCGCCATATAGTATTTGGGAAGAGCCGTATTCTCTTTTACTAACGACTTGCTATATTTGGGCACCCGATAGAACATAAAGATGTTGCAGGCATAGTCCAACCATTGGTACAATGAGTCTTTCGACACCTTCATCCCTTGCGACTTCAGTTCGTTATAGATAGCATTCACACTGGTGGGCTTGGTCAGATTGTTCATCACCCGTTTCAAGACGTAGCGTACCACAGAAGGCGATGCACTGATGCGGTAGTGCTCTATCAGGTCGTGAAACAACATGGTATTGAAGTACGACTGAAGGATTTTGGTTCTCTCTGTCTCCCCTTGAGTCAACACTACTTGGGGGAATCCTCCCTCCTTGCAATAGGAACGAAATGCACTGGCAAGCACCGCTGCCCCATCCTCAGTAAATTTGTTGGCCTCAATACCCTTAAAAGAGAGGTATTCTCCGAAACTCAAAGGATATTCCCTATACTCATCGGGCCATCCACGGAGTGCCGAAGCCATTTCGCCCGACAACATTTTGGCCGTACTGCCCGTCACATAGATGTTCTTGCAGTAGTTCTTATACACCCTAAGCAAGAACAACTCCCAACCGTCAATGAGCTGGATTTCATCGAAGAACATATATACATCCTTCAACGGTTGTCCAGGATACATCTCGCGATAAGCTTGAAGTATCTCGTCAAACTGACCGGCTTCCATGGACAAGAAACGTTCATCATCAAAGCCGATATAAAGAATCCGTTCGCGAGGAACACCGCTCTCAATCAATTGATTGATGGCAAGTCCCAACAACGACGATTTCCCACAACGGCGGATACCGGTCACCGTCACTATGCGCTCCCCATTGACAGGAAGTTTCTGTTCCCGCTCCCGCAATTTCAGTGGCAATTCCTCCTGATGCAGGGATATGAT
>JAFXDG010000089.1 GCA_017521285.1 Bacteroidaceae bacterium
ACGCTGAGATTTGCGCTGCTATGAAGGAAGCTTCAGAAGGCGAATTGAAGGGTGTTCTGGGTTACACTGAAGATCAGGTTGTATCTGCTGACTTCCTCGGTTGCACTTTGACTTCAATCTTCGACGCTAAGGCTGGTATCGCTTTGACTGATACTTTCGTGAAGGTTGTTTCTTGGTACGACAACGAGATCGGTTACTCTAACAAGGTTCTCGACCTCATCGCTCACATGAAGAAGGTAAACGGCTAATTTTTAGCGATTCTTTATAGAGAGTTAAAGGCTGCAGAAAACTTCTGCAGCCTTTTTTCTTTTATTTTTTTGTGTTTATCCATTTTTGTATTACTTTTGTTTCCTGAAAGAAAAAACAACCTGTATGAAGAAGTATAATCTGATAACCATTCTTGGCCCTACCGCATCGGGAAAAACGCCGTTGGCTGCTGCTTTAGCCACACGGATGGATGCCGAAATCATCAGTGCGGACAGTCGTCAGGTCTATCGGCGTATGGATTTGGGTACAGGGAAAGATTTGGAAGATTATACCATCGCAGGAAAGCAGATACCCTATCACTTGATAGACATTTGCGAACCGGGGTATAAATATAATGTGTTTGAATACCAACGGGATTTCTTGCAAGCGTACGAACAGATAGCGGGCGAAGGTAAATTGCCCATCCTTTGTGGCGGTACGGGCATGTATCTTGAGAGTATCCTCAAGGGGTATCGTCTGATTCCCGTCCCTGAGAATGCAGAGCTTCGGAAAAGTCTGGAGGACAAGACACTGGACGAACTGACCGAGATGTTAGGAAAATACAAAACGTTGCACAATACCACCGATGTTGATACCGTTAAACGGGCTATCCGCGCTATAGAGATAGAGGAATATTACCTCCATGCTGATGCGAAGGAGAGGGAATTTCCCCATTTGGAAAGTCTTGTCATCGGAGTGGATATCGACCGGGAACTTCGTCGTCAGAAGATAAGCCGTCGTCTTCGTCAACGTTTGGACGAAGGGATGGTGGACGAGGTCAGAGGATTGTTGGACGAAGGTATTCCTGCCGAAGATTTGATTTACTACGGGTTGGAATACAAGTACCTGACCCAATACGTCATTGGTGAGATGGAATACGACGAAATGGTGCGTCAGTTGGAGATTGCCATCCATCAGTTTGCCAAGCGCCAGATGACCTGGTTCAGGGGAATGGAGCGCCGGGGGATCCAGATACATTGGATTGATGCAACCCGTCCGATGGAAGAAAAGGTGGAGGAGATAATAAAAATGTATAATTCATAAAATTTTAATTCAAAGTCATGGCAGTAGAACCGAACAGATGGGGAATCATTTACAATCCCAAAGCTGGTACCCGTAAAGTGCAAAAGCGTTGGGAAGAGATACGAGGCTACATTGAGTCGCGCGGTGTGGATTTTGACTATGTCCACTCTGAAGGGTATGGTTCTGTAGAAAGACTGGCGCGTACGTTGGCCAACAATGGCTATCGGACCATTGTGGTTGTTGGTGGCGATGGAGCGTTGAACGATGCGTTGAACGGAATCCTGTCGTCGTCAGTCGAACAGAAGACCGACATTGCGCTTGGGGTGATTCCCAATGGCATAGGTAATGACTTTGCCCGCTTTTGGGACATTGAGTTCGACGATTACAAGAAAGCGGTAGATACCATCATCAATCGCCGTACCCGTTTGGTGGACGTGGGCTTTTGCTCTTATCATACGGGGGAAAAGCACGAACGTCGCTATTTCTTGAACGCTGTCAATATCGGTTTGGGAGCGCGGGTTGTGAATATCACCAATGCTACCCGTCGATTTTGGGGAGCAAAGGTGATTGCGTTTTTGGCTTCCATGTTCTTGGTACTGTTCGAACGCAAACAATTCCGTACTCATTTGAAGGTCAATGGTGAACATATTCGCGGAAGGGTGATGACTGTGTGTGTAGGTAGTGCCCGTGGTTATGGACTTACGCCCAATGCTGTCCCCTATAATGGCTGGTTGGATGTTTCCGTTGTCTATCAGCCGGAGTTCTGGCAAGGATTCATGGGATTGTGGATGTTGTTGCAAGGCCGCATTTTGAATCACAAGATGGTAAAACCCTATCGGACAAGGAAAGTGAAAGTCCTTCGTGCCCAAAATGCGATGGTCAGTCTGGACGGACGACGCATACTTCCCAAGGGATTTCCGTTGGAAATAGGTATCTTGCCTGAGAATATAAAGATGATTATACCGAAATAAAAGAATATGGAAATAAAAGATTTGACATCAACTGATAACTTCTTCCTGTTGGCCGGTCCTTGTGTGATAGAGGGCGAAGAGATGGCCATGCGCATTGCTGAGCATGTGGTAAAAGTTACCGGACGTTTGGGGATTCCCTATGTATTTAAGGGTTCATACCGCAAAGCGAACCGTTCGCGTTTGGATTCTTTTACAGGGATTGGTGACGAGAAGGCATTGAAGATTCTGGCAAAGGTGCGCGATACTTTTGGAGTGCCCGTCGTTACTGATATTCATACAGCCGATGAAGCCGAAATGGCAGCTCCGTATGTAGATGTGCTACAGATTCCGGCTTTCCTTTGCCGGCAGACAGATTTGTTGGTGGCCGCAGCCCGCACGGGTAGGGTGGTAAACATCAAAAAGGGGCAGTTCCTCTCGGCCGGAGCCATGCGTTTTGCTGCAGAAAAGGTGGTGGAAGCCGGAAATTCCAATGTGATGCTGACCGAGCGTGGTACAACGTTTGGCTATCAGGACCTCGTTGTGGATTATCGCGGTATTCCCGAAATGCAATCCTTTGGTTTCCCTGTTGTGTTAGACGTTACCCATTCGTTGCAACAGCCTAACCAGACGTCGGGAGTCACGGGTGGAATGCCTCGGTTGATTGAAACGGTAGCCAAAGCTGGCATTGCCGTAGGGGCTGATGGTATTTTCCTTGAAACGCACGAAGATCCTTCAGTGGCTAAGAGTGATGGTGCTAACATGTTGCGCTTGGATCTGTTGGAAGGTTTGCTCGAACGTCTTGTCCGCATTCGTCAGGCGGTGAAGTGAAAAACGTGCGAACAATATTTCCTGTAGATAATTTGTTTGTTTGGCAGGAAACATTTACCTTTGTCGCGTAAGAACTCTAAGATAATATGAGCCAAAGAATTTATCCCATCGGAATACAGAATTTCGAGAAAATCCGTAAGGATGGTTATCTATATGTAGATAAGACTGCACTGATTCATCAGTTGGTCACTACAGGTAGTTACTACTTCCTCAGCCGCCCGCGCCGCTTTGGAAAGAGTTTGCTCATATCCACCTTAGAGGCCTATTTTCAAGGTAAAAAGGAACTGTTCAAAGGGCTTGCCATGGAGCAGTTGGAACAGAAGTGGACGGTGCATCCCGTGCTTCATTTGGATTTGAATACAGAACAATATGACACCTCAGAGAAATTGTTGAATAAAATCAACCGGACGCTGTTGGCATGGGAAGAACTATACGGAGCTGTAGAGGCTGAGACATCCATTGCAATGCGTTTCGAAGGGGTCATAGAGCGAGCTTGTCGAAAGACTGGGCAACGCGTTGTTATTCTCGTTGATGAGTATGACAAACCGTTGTTGCAGGCCATTGGCAACAAAGAGTTGCAAACGAGCTATCGCAATATGCTGAAAGGCTTTTATGGAGCATTAAAGAGCATGGACGGATGCATTCGGTTCGCTATGCTGACAGGAGTGACGAAGTTCGGCAAAGTGAGCGTGTTCAGTGACTTGAATAATCTGATGGACATTACAATGGACAGTCGATATACCGAGATATGTGGTATTACAGAACTGGAACTTCATACTTGTTTTAAAGAAGATATGGAGGAATTGGCTCTTCGCCAACAGACAACCGCAGCGGATATAGCAGAGAAATTGCGCCTCCGCTACGACGGGTACCACTTCTCTCCCGATGCGGGCGGCATGTATAACCCATTCAGTGTACTTAATACTTTTGCCCGCATGGAATTTGGCAGCTATTGGTTCGAGACGGGTACACCCACCTATTTGGTTGAGTTGTTGAAGAACAACGACTATCAATTGGAGAGTGTAAACAATACGGTGGTTGGAATTGAAGCATTGGGTGGAGTAGATGCTGTTGATACAGATCCTATCCCTGTGATATTTCAGAGCGGGTATCTTACCATTAAAGATTATGATTCAGAATTTGACCTCTATACCCTTGGTTATCCCAATAAGGAGGTGGAAGAAGGCTTCATCAAATTCCTTGTTCCCTTCTATTGCCCTATTCAAGAGAGTAAATCTGGTTTTCAAATAAAGAACTTCATCCGCGAAGTGCGCACAGGCGACATTGACGGATTTTTCACCCGACTGCGTTCGTTCTTCAGTGACACCACCTACGAGTTGGTCCGTCAGCAGGAGTTGCACTATTCCAATGTGCTCTATATCGTCTTTCGTCTGATGGGATTCTATACCCAAGTGGAGTATCACACCAGCAACGGACGCATTGATCTCGTACTGCAAACCCCCGACTACATCTATGTGATGGAGTTCAAGCTCCATGGTACAGCTGAAGAAGCATTGCAACAGATCAATGACAAAGGCTATGCCCTGCCTTTCGAGAAAGATCCGCGCACCTTATACAAGATTGGTATTAACTTCAGCCCCGAAACCCGTAACATCGATACGTGGGTGGTGGAAGCGTAGGGAGAAGGTCAAAAGTCAAAAAGGTTACAAAGTCCTTACCCACATATTCCTTATTATTTATTTGTAAACCTTTCAAGATTTACTGTTGGATATTTGCACGTACCATTATTGTAAAACATCACCTTTGCTTTCCCTTCTTCATCCAATTCCACGCACGGATTCCAGTAGAGCGTACGTCGGTAATCCACTTCGCCAGGAATGATTTCACGGTTGTATTGCGGATGATAGTAGTCTATGACTTCGGAATAGCCGTCGATGTGGGTAGTGCGGAGACCTTTGATTGGTTTAGGTTTGCGGAATATCCAAGAATTTATGTGTTTTCTTGGCCCCAAATTATCAATTCGATTCAAATCCGTACTTTTTACCCATTTGAGTTTTGTATGCGAGAAATTATCAGAATAGACCTGGATATAATCTACATATTGTATACTTACATCTTTAATCGTTTTGCCTACCCCAAAATCCATGTGAGTTGCATATCCCTGATATTCAGGGTGTATTGAATTAAATTCATGACTCCACAATATTTCTTCATGAATAGCATATCTGTCATAAATATAAGAATCTATCCTATAAGACATGAAATACTTATCATCCGTATCCAATGCCTTTTCCCGCTCCTCTTTTATGTTGTGTAAGGTGAAAGGCTCAAAGCGACGGCGGCTCCGCCCTATCTGTACATCGCCCAACAGGTTTGTACCGGCCAAGGAGAACGAATCGGCCACAACCTGCCGGGGGGTGGGCACAGCAAGAATGTCTTTCTCCACAAAAGCGTACTCACGGGGCGAGGGCGAGAAGTGACGATGAAGCAGAATCTTTCCATCGACCAATCGGTCCTTTCCATCGGATATGTTCAGGCTGAGCTGTTGGCGGCCTGTGAACGGTTCAATCTTGAAACTGAAGTGCCCGTTTTCGTCCGTAATCGTATGACCGCCCTGTCCCACAATCTTGCCATAGGAAATGACCGCACCGACGTTGACTCTCTCCATGAACCTCTTTTTCTTGCTGGGATGCTTAACCTGTCCTTGCAGCGTCAGCCCTTCCTCGATGACGTGGGGTGTTTCAAACTTCTCCACCCCCGCCAACTGCTTCCACGCATAGCGCCGCCATCCCTGCGTCATCATCAGCAGGTCGAGGGCGGCTCGATGCACAGAGTCATCCGCTTCAAAGTAGTAGTCGGGGCGGTGGATATATCCTTTCAGGTCGCTGGTCAGAAGCAAATAGGTCTGCAGGTTGTCGGCATAAGTGGTTCCTATCTCTGTACCGCTGTCGCGGACGGAAAGAGATGCATACTGTAGGGGCAGACCAATGTGTCTGCCCGAATCCGCAACCACCTCCTTTTCGGGCGGACACACTGGTCCGCCCCTACGGGCTTGCAACGTCAGATTTATCTTTTCAAAAGGCTTGTACTCTTCTTTGTCCAGCTGGTATTCCACCAACTTCCTTCCTACAACCGCCGTATCGTGTACAAAGAAGAGGCGCTCGGCATACACCTGTCCGTCAGCATCAAACAGTGTCACTTGGTTCACTCCCGGCGAAAGCCCCTCTTTAGCAATGGCTGGTAGGCGTGTCGGGCGATTGGACAAACTATAGGCTTTGAATTGTTGGAGTTCTCCTCGGCAAGTGATGCTCATACCCATAGCCTTGTGCTGCAATGACTCCGTAGCGGCAATGGCTATTCGTACACTATCCTTCTCCAAAGCATCCACGGCCAACATGACTCCTTGTAACCGTGTGTCGGGCAATTTGAACGTACGGCTGTATTTATCCGTTTTCACGCGTAACTTATACTTTACACCATCTTGTGGGAGAAGTGAAAAACTGCCCATGCCGTCATGTACGGTTTCAGTTCCTGTAATAGGATCATCATCTGCCAATAATTGACAATGAGCGTGGAGGTTTCTTCCCTCTCTGTCTGTCACCTTATAGGCTACGCGGCAGGGAAGGCCACAGACAATGTTTCCCCCCTCTGGATAAAAATCGACATTCAGGCGGTCATCTTTCGCAGTCTTCGGTCGGATACGGTCGATGATTCGTTTGTCATGGTTCTCCATGGCCAATTGCGAATAGTCACCTTCCCATTCGGGAGTGTCGAACACAGGAAACACACGAGAGAAACATATGTCACTCCCCCAATTGAGCATAGCGCGGGTATAGGCACGTACTTCGTAGTATCCACTTGGAAGCGGTATACAAAGATTCCCATTTCGAGGATTAATCGGATAGGATAAATTTTGCTCTCTGTCATTCAAGAAGTGCGTTTCCAACTCCGTATTCAGCGGTATCTGCCCGTGGCAACGTCCGTTCTCAATCGGCAAGCGTTGCGTGCTCACCACTTCCCCCACCTCGTTGAGCAGCTCCACATAAAGTACCTTGCTGAGGTCTTCTGCTGGTCGCAGTGTCTCTGCCGAGGTAACGTAAGCCGCAAACCAGATGGTATCGCCCTGGAAGTATGCCGTGTTGTCGCAATGCAACCATACCTTTTCTTGTGGATAGAGGCGATTGAAGAAACGGATGTTTTGCACGAACTCCTGCAAACGGAGCTGATGGGGGGTGTCCGTTTGAGCGAACAATGAGAGAGGTAACAGGCACCACATCAGCAAGGTCTTTAATAGGTAGTTCGTCATATGATAATGTTTGCAGTTTTAATCTAACAGACAACAGTTTAAAGTTATTTTTTCATAGGACACAGAGACGCTGAGCTTTCTCTTCTATTTTTTAATTAGAATAACCAACCCCTCGCTTAATATCCTCTGCGGGACAAACTTTTGCTGTATGCCATACGTTGGCTTCGTTGGTAGTATCCAGATTAGATTCTTCTATAATCCATTTTTGGTTCGAGTTGGTTTGTGGGTCTTCATTGATGTCGTAGCTGAATATGGCAGCCCCTTCCTTTGTGTCGCCACCAGCGAGGTCAACACAGCGGCCTGTAGCTTTGTTGACGATGGTGACTGTACCATCTTTTTCGATCAGTTTCCATTGCTGATAGGGGTTGTTCTTGTCGAGGTAGCGGAATACAAG
Source organism: Bacteroidaceae bacterium (assembly GCA_017521285.1). Classification (GTDB taxonomy): domain Bacteria; phylum Bacteroidota; class Bacteroidia; order Bacteroidales; family Bacteroidaceae; genus Phocaeicola_A. The sequence continues at coordinate 7,709 of JAFXDG010000089.1, forward strand.
CCATTGTCCGTTTGAATTGTCTGTTCCATCTTCCAAGGCTAACATGTCTTCGCTTACTATGAAGCAATCTTCGCTCACTACATTGGTAATGCGTGTATCGACCATCACTGTAGGTACGAACTTGAAGCGAAAAACCTTCTTGTCAGTTATAATAATACCATTGAGGCCTATTCCTGAAGGTACGTGTTCACTGTATGCGCTGGCATGAGTGTTGTAGTCAAACGAAATTCCGAGTTTGGCACCTGTACCTTTGTTGACAATGGTGTAGTATGCGCCAAGGGTGTAGCAGAAGTTAGTGTACATTTCGCTATAGGGCATCTTGCCGTAGATTACATGCAGGTCGGCATTGTCACCTTTGGTCTGTAGGATGTAGACTGTGCGGTAGTCTGGATCGTTGTCGGATACACGGAGTTCGTAAATGCAATCATTGGTATCGTGTGGGTTTCCTTGACTGTAGCAGTAATAGCCATTCTCGGGATTGCGCAAGGCATTGATTAGGGATTTGAGTTTCTTGGGGTTAATGTCTCGGAAACTGTATTCGGAAACGCGTCGCTGGAGTTTCCCTGTGTCTATGTCTTTATCGATCATCTCTCGTGATGGTGTCTTTGGGTAGCTTTTCAACAGTTTACTGATAAGGTTGTCCACTGTGTTCTGTGCTGAGGTTGTCAGTGTGATAGCCATCATCATGATGACTATTGTAATCTTTTTCATTGTTTCTTGATTTTTAGTTAATTATTATATTTATTGTTTGGTCTGGGTCCATAAAGGATGTATATCTGAGCTTCTGTGCGTCCATTCTTTGGCGGATACCATTTCAAAATGTAATTGGTTCGGAAGGTGGGGCGTTTAGGGTCAATGGCCGACAACGATACGAAGCTGTATTCTGTGGAGTGGCTATCCAATTTTTCGCCATTCTGCAATGTCACAGTTGAGCGGCGATGCATCTGTGTCGCTTGATTGTAGGCTGCAGAGGTCCGTATGTAGCTGTAGCCACTTACTTTGTCCATCTCAAAGGCCGATAGGAGCATGTCTATGGCCGCAGAGTCGGTCATCAATAATTGATATATACGGTTCGCTTGCGGACTTGTTCCGTTGGTTTCTCTGCTTCCGAAGTTGACTATCCATTCAGGATGTTCAACCAGTATATTGTCGATGATTTTCTTGACGTGAGTCTGTGCATGTCCTAACGATGCGAACGCCCACATAATTGTTATTAGAATAAACTGTCTCATAGATTCTTTAGATAAAAATATTGGTTTGGTAATCCGTCTCCTCATCCACTCCGCTTTGAAAGAACGTTTCGTTAATATCCATTGAGCATCGAATGGTTGCGTGCATGAAAGCTTGGTCAGCTTCCTCAAGCAGCCTCATCCGTTGTGTTGTTACTTCCTGTTCCATGAATTCTATTGATACATCATTGGTTTCTATATTGCTGTTTTTGTAGAGGATGGTTAGCAACGGGAACATGCAGACTGCCACGGCGATTGCGGCCCATCTGAGTGCTACAATTTTAGCTCTTCTGGAAATAACTGTTGTGGGCATCTGCATTTCATGGCTTTGCTTATTAACGGGCTGCTCAACTGTTTTAGCCTCAATATCGATGTCCACTTCTCCAGCATCGAATAAGGCAAAAATCTCCTTATATGTTGCCCACTCCTCGCTCACCTCGTGTGTGCGGAAGTACTGTGCCAGCACATCTTCCTCTTGGATGTTGGTCTCGCCAACCATGAACTTATTGATGAGCTGGGCTATTTCTTTTTTATCGTACATTCTATTCATTGTAGGTTTCTTCTCTTTAGTTTGTTTAACAATTCGTTGCGTGCTCGTGAAAGCAGTGTCGATACTGAGCTTGGCTGTATGCCTAAGATGTCGGCAATCTCGCTCACCTCTCGTCGTTCCAACTGACGCATCCTTAGTATCATTCCCGATGTGGAGGGCAGGCTGTCGATTTGCTTGTATAGCCACTGTTCCAGTTCGGCATATTCGAGTTGGACGTATGGCATGTCATCATCTATCAGTGATGTTGCCTCATCCAGATTCTTGTACCGGTGTGTTGTGCGCCATCGGTCGATGCAGGTACGTTTCGTGGTGATGATGGCAGAAGCGTTCAGGTGTGTGGCGTCAGTGAACTGCCTGTGCAGACTCCATAGCTTCAGCATCACGTCCTGCGCAATGTCCTCAGCATCGTCTGTGCTATAGCCGAATCTTTCGGCTATCGAAACGGCTTTGGTGCGTATTTCACTTACCTTATGTGTAAACTCTTCTTGTGTCATCTTATCTATAAAACGAACAACCCATTGCAAATTAAACAAGAATTTGCCACTTTTTTATATTTTATAGATAGTAATCGAAAAAATATTCCACTGAATCGGAGTTTTCTTCGTTATTTCGACTTCTAAAGTGAGGTTTTAAGACATTGACATTAGCACAAAAAGCAAGGGGATTATTTGCTTACTTTGAACGTCAGTTAAGTATAGTCGAAACTATCGTCTGAACTCCTGTAACTCCTAACGAACGAAGTGAGTGATAACTCCTTTATATCCTTTATATTCTTTTATCTCCTACTTCTGAACTCCTTTGGTTCAAGGTTTTAGATTCAAGATTCATGCCGTTTCTGTCATCCTGACGATAGGAAGGCTCTGTAAACGTCAGTAAAACATTCATCAAGCACACGTACTCAGATGCTTCCTTCGTCAGCATGAACAGAGACGGCATAACCTTTCAACGTATCAACGTCGAACGTCTCAACGAATTAACGTCCCCCTCACCCTTTGCAAATCTCATCCGCCGGATGGGGCTTGGCCGTGCGCCATACGCGCCAACCGATGCTAAGAGCACCACCAACTGTTCGGTGAAGTTGCTTCTATTACTACAAATTCATTGGAGCAACCATTTCCATACAGGGACAATTTCTATGGTCAGTCCGTTTGTCTCCATTATACCTTCTTCGTCATACGTGATGACAAGAGCTTTCTTCAGAGGGAATGCTTTGTGAAGAAGGGAAAGTGCATTGATTTCCCGTTTTCGGGTTTCAGGGTCTTCGAGGCTGTAAGAAACCTGTATGGCCATTGCCTCCTCAGGGATATAGAAATCAACCTCTATATTCTTGTTGTAATAGTAGAGACGTGAGGCTTCATCGGTAGCGTACCTTTTATGCAGCGTGATGGCACAAAGATTCTCCAACAGCGATGTGGGTTGGTCGGTAAGAAAGATGCTCAATAGTCCATTGTCTGTAAAATAGTGTTTTTTGGTCGTCTCCTTCTCCACAAACTTTGAGGCAAAATTTTCAATGGTGAATATCAGACAAACCTCTTTTACCAATCGTATATAGTCTATGATAGAGGCGGTATTGGTCGATATGCCGGTGCTCTTCACCATGTTTGCCAACCGATTGTATGCCGTGGGCTGTTTCACATTTTCTGCCAACCGTTTCATGGCAAGCCTCAGGGCTTGTTCGTTCTTGATCCCATTGCGCTGTATCACGTCACCTAAAATGATTTTCTCATACAGGCCATTCAACCAATGCCGTTTGTTCTGATACATCAGCAGTTCTGGGAAGCCACCCCATTGCAAATATTTGTCAAGCATCTGTTGGACAGTCCCTTTCTGTTTGCCATACATCCAATTGGTACTAAGGTTGATGCCTTGCGCCTTCAGATATTCGCGAAATGAATAAGGAAAAACCTTCTCATCAAAGTATCTTGCTCCCAATGTGGTGGCAATATCGCGGCTCAGCATTTTGGCATTACTTCCAGTGATGTAAACCATGTACTTTTGGTTGGCCAACCGACGGGCAAAATGTTCCCATCCTGCTATATTCTGTATTTCATCAAAAAACAGGATGGGGTTGCCAGAATAGATGCTGCTATAGGCTTGAAGAATCAAGTCAAAATCATCCGCCTTCATCCCGAGCAGACGTTCATCATCAAAGTTGATATACACCATTTCCTGCACTGCATGGCCTTGCTCCATCAATTGTTTGGCACGCTGATAGAGCAGATACGACTTTCCTGCTTGTCTGATGCCGACCAATACATACCGTCCCTGTTCTTCAAACTCAAATGGGCGTTCGAACAGTTCCACTTCCTGCAACACCTCTTGTCCCTCGATAATCAGGGTTCTGAATACATCTTTGTTCATTTGTTTTTTCGTATGAAATGAGACTGCAAAAATAGTGTTTTATTTATTACTGTCAAATAAAAAGGCATTATTTTATTTATTGTGGGTAAACAAAATACTATTTTCTTTTCATCATATCCTATATTTAGGATTAAATATTTTTTGTGGCAAATGTATGTAAATCAGTCCGCTCGACAAAAGAATATATGCAGAAACCGCCTGATAATAACCTTTATAAATAGTAGGTGACAATATTTAACAAGTTGACGGCATGAACCTTGGGCGATGGCTGATGGCGATGGCTTGGAACTTGAAACCTGAAACCTGAACCTTAGACCTTAGTCCTTTGACCTTCGACCTTTGCCCCATCAACGTCTCAACGAATCAACCTTTCAACGCCGAACGAATCAACGTCGAACGAATCAACGAATAAACGCATCAACGTCGAACGAATCAACCTATAAATTGTACCTTGTAAATGGTAAATTGTACCTGAATTTGTGTCCTTCAACATATTCTTTTAAATTCTTCACTCTTCGTTCTTCACTCTTCGCTTCTCGTCCTTCGACCTTTGACCCTTCACGCCCTTCATTGACAACAAGGGTAGTTGTTTGAACAATTGATGGACAAAAGTGCAGAGTTTATGCACCTGAAAACTCTCAAAACGTGCACGAATGTGGCACCAAAGTGCCAACTTTGTGCACAGATTAAAATTCTATTTATTTCTGATTTTCAACGTATTGCACAATATTCTCGCGCGAGCGCGTTAAGAGAAGAAAAGAATAGATAAGAAAAGAAAGAAGAAAAAGAAGAATGAATGGCGCGATTTGAGGAAGAATCTATAAAAATGACAGTTTCTTACATGATGCAACATATGCAAATGTTTGTGAAACGAAAAGGATAATACCGTATGATATAATATTGTATTTTTGTTACTACAAAAACGATTTATTAACCTTCTTAATGTGGATAAAATATGAAAAAGACAATTTTATTGGCAGGCATGATGCTTGCAGCAGTTTGTGCACAAGCACAGTTGACAGTGGCATCAACGGGAAAAACAACAACAGGAACTTTGACCGTAAACGGGATTATGGGAGCGACAGGAAATTATGGCGCACTTACAGTTGAGTCGGACGAAGTACATGAAACTTGGAATTCAATGAGTGGAGGGCCATTGATGGTACTATGTGCCAAGACTTCGTCGAATGGAGTTATACCATTTTCGGTGTATATGAACAACACACAAATGTTTTATATTGGAACCAATGGCTATGCTTATGGCAAGGGGTTTGTCAACACGTCTGACAGCACCCGTAAAGAAAATATTGCGAACCTTCAATCTCCGTTGCAAAAACTTGGAACATTACACGGAATCAGTTTCAATTTCAAAGACGAAAATTCTTTAAAACAATCACAAATACGCACGATGGAGATACCATTAGGTGCCACTCCCGAAATCAGCGCACAAATTGAATCAGAGCAAAACCGCAAACGTATCGGGCTGATTGCCCAAGAGGTAGAGCAGGTTTTCCCCGAAGTGGTGCGCACACAGTACGACGGGACGAAAGGCATACTCTATTCCGACTTGGTCGGTGTACTCGTTGAAGCTATCAATGACTTGCAGGACAGTTTGGCAGTCCAAGGCACACAGATTGCGACCTTGCAAAATCAAATGAACGCTATGCAAGCCATCTTCTTTGCAAACAATGGTTCACAGCCGCAATTGGAACAACTGGGCAGACAATCTAATGTAGATTTCAGTCAAGCTGTTCTTTACCAAAACACTCCCAATCCGTTCAAGCAGGAAACAACCATAGCCTATCGCTTACCGTCTGGTATTCAAAGTGCATCCCTCTGCATCTATAACCTTAACGGCCAGCAATTGAAGAAATATGACTTGGATGCATCCGTATTTTCCAACAGTGTAACAGTGGAAGGTTCTACACTCACGGCAGGGATGTACATCTATGCACTCATCATTGACGGACAGATGGTGGCATCCAAACGGATGGTGTTGACGGAGTGACAATCCCCTGTTTTGCTACAGGTGGGTTCTTAGTATAATCTTCTTTCAAACCTCTAAAACCATGATATTTATGAAAAGGCTACTATATTTGTTCGTATTATTGAATGCACTGGTCCTCCGTGCACAAACCGATTCACTGACCGTACACGTAGAGGGAAAACCGTTAGCTAACCTGTTGACGGATGAACAGAAACAAAATGTGAATTACTTGTTCATTACGGGTACATTGGCGGATGAGGATTACGCATTCCTGCGAGGCAACAATCTCCCCAAATTGCATGAACTGAATCTTCGGAAAGCAGATATTGACACGATACCGAAGAAGGCGTTTTATGGATGGGACTTTTATTATGATTACAGAATTAACAAGAAAAATTTCTTTGGGGAAGGCAATATAGTGTTGCCCGCGCAATTGAAATATGTTGGCGAGCGTGCATTATGCAATTCCATTATAACCCTTACTGGAGCATTCCCTAAAACCGATTTTGATGTGTTTCGATGGACTTCGTTGGTTGTGTCAGATGACAATCCACATTGCAAAGCAGTTGGAAACGAATGGGAACGTTTCAGCATTTTATCAATGGATGGAAAAAGCCTTTTCTTCTGTGTAAAAGATGAAATCCCTGAAGGGGTTGAAGTTATAGAAGAAAAGGCTTTCCAAGGACATGAATTTATGACTCCTTTAAGTTTCCCTGAAACAATCAGAGAAATTAAAGATTATGCCTTTTATAATTGCACATTAGCCGCATGTAATTGTGATCACGAATTCTATGCCGAATTTATATTTCAAACAGAAATTCCGCCCGTATTAGGAAAGGAGGTTTTTGGAACTAACCAAAAAGAATATATTCACAATTTCTTCAATGATGCTTTATTGACAGTCCCTGAAGGGGGTTACGAAAACTACATCAATGCTGACGAGCAGTGGAAAATATTCAAGAAAGATAGGGGTGAAACTTCTATAGAGTCACCAACGAGTGGGGATTTACACATTAAAAAGACCTCAATGGGATGGGAACTCTCAAGCGAAGTACCCATTAATGAAGTTTATGAATATGACCAGCAAGGGATTCTGATAAAGAAAGAACATTCAATCAACACGAAGAATTACGTAATCCGTCATCAAAATCCTTCCATCAAAATAATCACGATTAAGCTTATGAATGGGAAAGAACAAACGGTTAAACTTTAATTCTGTAATTATGAAACGACTATTTTTGACTATACATTTAGTATACTTTGCGATTATAGTATCAGCACAGATATATCAGACAATTGATATTCCTATAGAGGAGATAAAATTGAAGGAGAAAGGAATTTATCACAAAATAGAATATGGATATAGTTCATATTTGGATAGTATTGGTTATCCTCATATCCCCATAGTCATAAAAGCATATGCTATCCCTCTTGATGCGAAAAATGTATCATTACAAATTAAAGCTTGTGAAGTGGACACTTTATGTAAAGACGTTCTTCTGTATCCGAACCAACTAGTTTTACCAAACAATGATTCAACAAACAAGTTTGTAAATCCTGATTCAACAATTTACAATCAAATTGATATTTATCCACATTGTGTCGCAGAAATTATCGAAGACAATCCTCATATGGGGTTTCGAATTGTTAGAATTGCTTATTATCCATTTGCTTATCAGCCTAGAAAACGCACTGTATATAAACGAAAAATCGATTGCGTATTAAACTTTAACTCTACAAATTCTGCATATTTTCATGCTCCTAAAATTTCACAAAGAAGAACAAAGTTGGCGAAAGATTATATTTCTTCAATTATTGAAAATAGTATTGACATACAAAACATTGCTTTAGTTCAAGATGTTGCCTCAAGAATGACAATGTCTGATTTATCCATTCAGAAAGATGTTATTCCAGACTATATCATTATTACAAATGAAGAGCTAAAAAGTGAATTTCAGATTCTAGCAAATTGGAAAACACAAAAAGGTATTCCTACAATAATAAAAACAATAGAAAATATAAATTCCGAATATATAGGCACAGACATTGTCGAAAAAATAAGAAATTTTTTAATCGACTTTGAAGAACGTTGGGGAAAAACAGGATTGTACATTCTATTAGGAGGTGATATGGATATAATCCCAACAAGAAAGGCAAAAAGCACACTTTATCAAAAGACATACCCGACAGATGCATATTATGCCGATTTTGATTTTTCTATTACAAATTGGGAACATATGAATTATAGGAAAGGGAACCCAAACAGAGACGTTTTTGTAGGGAGAATACCTTTTTCAACGGTAGAGGATGTTAGAAAATATATTCAGAAACTTATTCATTATGAAAAAGCTAGCTTAGATACCGATTACTCATATCTGAATAATTTACTGGTTTCGGCGGCATTTATGAATCCCAACAATACCGATGGGCATATGGAAGAGTTTGATATATATAAGAAAACTCATTTCCCTGAATACGGGAAACATTGGTATTTGTTTGATCATTTTAATTGTGATTGCCATTCCCTTAATTATGATAAAAATTATGGAACAGAGTTAAATAAAGAGAATTTTCTTTTGTCGTTAGAAGGAGAAATTCCTCATGGTTTTTCACATATTATCTATCACGAAGATCACGGAAGTGATTTTTCTTTTGATATCTCTTCTAAAAGTAAAGGGCATATGGTTACAAAAAAAGACATTCTTGAATTAGAAGATTCTACTCATGATAACATTATTTTCACAGTCAGTTGTAATACAGCAAATTTTTCTGAAGATTGTATAGGGGAGAACTTTCTTCGAAGAAACACTATAGCATTTGTAGGATGTACAGATGTTGGGTGGCGACCTGAATATTCTTTTTTAAATGTAATACTATCTGAATTATACACCCAAAAAAGCAATTATACCGTTGGATACATCCATTCAAAATTAATTTATGCAATTGATACTATTGGGATTTCATATAGAGGCTACCACCGTCTCCACCTCCTCGGTGACCCCGAAATGCCAGTTTGGACAAACGTACCACAGAACCTGAATGTAACCGTATCGCCAGCAAACCGAATTGTAGCCAGTTGGCAGGAACCGACAACTATCAAAGTAAGGGTTAACAATCTACCAGCAGGGGAAACCGCTACGGTCTGCATAATGAAAGATACGGAAGTGTATAAGGTGATGGAAATCTCAGACACTGAAGAACACAGGTTCCAATGTACCCCACTGACCGCAGGAACGATGCACGTGACCGTAACTGCCCATAATTTCCGTCCGCACGAGACAGCCATTCCCGTAGAGGTTAATGCTCCGACACTATCTATTGAAAATGTGGAATTTCTGTCAGGCAACGACGGCATAATCTCACCTGGGGAGGATGTACAACTCCGTGTCACATTGAGGAACAATGGAGTGGCAACAATCAGTGGTGTAGAGGCAACGATGGGCACAACTTCCCCATACATTACGTTTGTGCGCAATCAACTGTCATGCGATGAAATAGGGAGTGGCGAAACAAGGACCTTTACAAACACATTCAGATTTAATGTCGCAACTGATGCACCGGAAATTTTACGCAACGATTTTAATGGTACGACATTCCATCTGCAAATGATCAAGGATAATATGGGACCCGATGTTGATACATTCCGTGTGGACATGATTCCCCCAAAATACAAGTTTGTTTCACACAAAAGGACTGGCTCGTCAAACCTTGCAGCAGGAAACACTTATACATTCACCAGTGAAATAGCGAACTTGGGAAAAATAAACACTGTACCGCGAATGGAAATTATACCTGAAACGGGTGGAGTTGACACGATTGTCAATATGGGGAATGGCTTTTGGCGATTAACCTTGGCAAGTGATTACCAATCAGGGACATCTGTAAAACTAAGGGTAAACCTGTACGGTGAAAATATTCTGAGTGACAGTCAGGTGATAGAGATGTTGGACAACAAATTAAATGTGGCCCCATCTTCTATCAATATCAGAGAGGATGAACATTCCGTAACACTCTATTGGGCTACTCCTGACAACGCACACGGTTATCATATCTATAGATCAACCACCCTGTCAGGTACTTATACACGAATGAACAAGATGCCACTGACAGACGGGTTCTTCATTGACGAGAATCTGGATGCGAATACCACTTATTATTATAAGGTGTCTGCCGTTAACCTGTCGTTGGTTGAAGGAAATATGACATCCCCCATTGAGGTGCGTACATTGTGCGCTACAATGGAAGGATTTCCAACGTACACAGGTGGGTTATACAATTATATGCAGACCCCCACGACTGTTGATTTCGACTATGACGGAAAGAAGGAGATTGTTGCTATGGGATGGGATGCCAATACGACTCAAAGTAAAGCGGTGGTATTCCATTCGGATGGAACAGATCCTTATGATACTGGCGGTGACATGAACATTTCCAGTGGATTTGTCGATTTGAACAATTATTTGGGTACTCCGACAGTAGCAGATATTTATGGGACTGGAGAACCTTGTGTCATAGCAGTTCCGTATGCTCCTACAGGAAAAATTCTCTGCTATTCATCGTTGGACAAAAATGGAGACAATAAACCGGACTCCCTATGGGCTACACCAACAGGTCTGGGATCATGGGAGAATGCTGTGGTTACGGACATAAATTCACCAGATGGGAAAGGACAGAAAGAAATCATCACTGTGGGAAATTCCAACAAATGCAAAATTACGGTTTTGGATTGCAATGGAAACATACAATGGCAATCAGATGAAATAAATAACTACAACACAGCTGTTCCTGCTGTTGCTGACTTGGACAATGACGGTTACAAGGAAATAATCTCTGGGAATGGGACCAGTCTGTACATCTGGAAGCACGACGGTACTGCATACGGAAATTCTACCGTTTTCTTTACATCACCGAATGGAGAAAATATAAGTTCGGCTCCCATCGTATGTGATTTTGATGGAGATGGCAGTAAAGATATAATCGTAGCTTCGTGCCTGACATCTGACAGCCACATATTTGTGATTAAGCAGGATGGCACTTGCCTTAACGGATTCAATGGTGGTGCATCATCGGCATCTGTTGCTTATCCTACAGATAAAAATCTTAATCATTCACTTGCCGTTGGAGATATAGACAATGACGGAAGTCTTGAAGTGGTTGCTTTGGGAAAAGATTATGTAAAAGCTTGGAATCACGATGGGAGCCTATGCTTCAGTCGTTACTTGTCAGGTGTATTCTCTAACAAAGAATCATATCTGCACAATATGTCACCTGCTTTGGCGGATGTAGATGGCGATGAAGCGATAGATATTGTATTCAGTATAGAGAACAAGATTCATGCTTTGGACAATCAAGGAAATGACTTGGAAGGATTCCCCTTGACGACATCTGTGGAAGTTCGTAAAGGTGTTACAGTATCAGACATCGACAATGACGGTTTGAATGAAGTGATTGCCGGTGATGCTGTGGGCAAACTTTATGTTTGGAAGACTTTAGGAAAATCTTCTGCTATCGAATGGGGACGTGCCCAGTTTGATACAGAGAACACTTCTGAGTATGTCAGCAATTATCAGGATCCGTGGGTGATTACCACTAATACGACTTGGAATGGTGGAACCTTTACAAATGACATAATAATCCGTTCCGGAACATTTGTAATTCCGCAAGGAACGATATTGGATATGCGTAAACCATACCGTATCTATGTGTTGGATGGAGGGACACTGAACGTAATTGGTGGAAGAATAACAAATGCAGACATCGTAGTGAAAAGCGGAGGAAGACTGAACGTTGCAGGGTATTCACAAATCACATTACGGACAACTGGAGGAAAATTGAAAGTGGATAAAGGCGCAATACTGAATATGCCGTTGGGCACAATCCATTGACAATAACCAAAGGAAAACACACGACGAAGTTTCCCCTTTTTCACACAGCTGGCTGTGATGGCCGATGGAGCTGGCTGTGTTGGTCATCGCAGCCAGCTGTATCGGCCAATGCAGCAGGCTGCGTGAAAAAGGGGATTCTGGCCCAACTTCTCCCGACGAAGACCAATTCACGGAAATCGGGATTATTTGTAATGACAATTCATTCACCCCTGTAAAGAAATCGAAAATACATCCATTCTTCGCAACCTCAGCCATGGGATAAGGCAGGCTTACCCCAAGGCTGAGGTTACTTCATCCTAAGGCTGAGTATCAACCATTTATCATCCAAGTAAAATTTTCGTTTATTTTCGTCCGAAAGAAAAGTCGTGCGCATATACGCGATTCTCGTGCGGTCTGTTTTGCATATTTATGCAGTCGGATTGTATAATTATACATTCCATCTATTTGCAGGCACATCCCCCTCTGTCCGTGTGCACACCTTCTATTGGGCGTGTGCACA
>JAFXDG010000090.1 GCA_017521285.1 Bacteroidaceae bacterium
ACTATCATGCAAACATCATGCAAGCAAGACATTTTAAGTTGTCCCCCTGTCTTAGGCGGGACGAGCGAAGCGGAGGAGGTGAGAGAGGGAGAGTCGGAGGGGGCTTCCTTTTCTTTTACACCATTCAGTAACAAATCCTGTACTTCTAATTCATTCCTGTTTCGTGGAAGTAAAGCACTATGTAACGAGTGAAATTCCGCATAAATATGCATAAGAATGAAGAGAAGGGGGGCAGGAAAATTGGTCGCAAAAGAGGTTTTCCGTTCATCCTATCCTAAAGATGCGCGGAAGTTTAGGAGCGGTTGCGTCTGTGCGCAGTTGCGCACCGGTGGAAATTCAGGAATTCTTCGGTGGAAGTTTAGGAGCGAAAGAGCGGATGTTTAGGATAGGTGGCCTGAAAATGCTGCCGAATGGGAGGAACAAGCTCTTTTTTGAATTGGCGATGAATGCATAATTATACAATCCGACTGTATAAATATGCAAAATTGACCGCGCGAGAATCGTGTATATGCACGCGACTTTCCTTTTGAACGAAAATAGACGAAAATTTTGAAAGGTGGATAAGTAGCTGAACATCAATACATAGATAGGGTGACATCATCATAGGGCTAAGCTTGCCTTAACCCTGAGGTAAGTGAGAGGGGATAATGTAAAATTTCTGATTCTTTACAGAGCGCATTGTGAAATGTTTACAAATCACCAGTGTCGGATAAACTTTTTACGGCTAAACACGCCCCCCTCCGCCTAAAGGCTCGTGGGTGTGCCAAAATGTAGCCATTCCAGATTTTAGGCGCGGATTACGCGGATTTCGCGGATAAATTATAACCTATCGGGTAGGGTCTCCAATTTGAACCTGAAACTTGAAACTTTGAACCTTAAACTTTGAACTTTGAACCACCCCGTAGTTCTTTGATATAAAAATGGCCGTACCAGTGATGATGATGAAACTCCGAGTAGAAGGATTTGAGTGCCCGTCCCTCTTTGTAATCCGCCTAACCACGAAGGGCGGCACGCCATTGATGAACGAAGCTTGTCTCGGCATTTCAGTTTATTTGATGAGTTTCCCAATCTGACTGATACGGCCTTTGGCTTTTTCTTTCGTAAGGCAAATATAGGGAGTATTCGCGAAACTACCAAAGATTTGGAAAGGAAAATGTAGCCACCGGCCTATTTTTCTTCCGAATCAGCCCCCTTTGCCAACCGGAGTTGCCAAAATGCGACGGCAGAAGCAGCTGCAACATTGAGCGAATCGACACCATGCGACATGGGTATCCGCACCACATAGTCGGCTTTGTCTATCACTTCGCGGGAGAGTCCATCGCCTTCGGTACCCATAATGATAGCCAGTCGCGGTTCTGCCATCAGGGCGGGACAATCAATGGAAACGGAGTCGTCGGTCAATGCCATGGCTGCCGTGCGGAAGCCTAAAGAAGAGAGTTGGGAAACATCTCCCTCCAACCACGTCCAAGGAAGCAGGAATACCGAGCCCATGGAAACCCTGACGGCACGACGATTCAACGGGTCGCACGAAGTGGGGGTCAAAAGGACGGCATCAATGCCAAGCGCTGCGGCCGAACGGAAAATGGCACCTATGTTAGTAGTATCAACCACCCCGTCTATCACCACCACACGACGGGCACCGGCACACACATCTTCGACCCGACGGGGAAGCGGGCGACGCATGGCACAAAGCACACCACGGGTAAGGGTGTATCCGGTGAGTGAAGCCAAGAGTTCACGATTGCCGGTATAGACGGGAATGTCGCCACACCGCCGGATGATGGCAGACGCATCGCCGGTGATATGTTTTTCTTCACACAAAAGGGCCACCGGTTCGTATCCGGCATCCAAAGCCACATGGATAACCTTCGGACTTTCAGCAATGAACACACCCTTTTCTGGCTCTATCCGATTGCGCAACTGGGCTTCGGTCAGGGTGCTGAACACCTCGACACCCGGATGATTGAGAGATTCTATCTTGATGATTGCCACGTCGAATGTTCCTTTCCTTTGTCGGATTACTTTTCAAAAAGTTCGAGCACAAGGCGCAGAGAAGCCTTTTCCGACCAACTGAAATCGGGCTGTTGCATATAGAAATCCAAACGGCTCCGTTGCTTCTTGGGCAACATACGCCTGATAACCCGCTCATGGGGCAAGACAAGTTTTCCGTCTATCTCGAAAAAGAACTCATTGAACAGTGGATAAACATTGTCCCCGTCGTAAGAATCGACAGTGGTAGCACTCACCTGCATATCTGTCATCTGGAAATTGGAGAGAACACGGTCGTTGATTTTCTGTTTGCTGAAAGCCTCCAAATCAATCAATGTCCGGCAAAGGATGCGGTTCACCCCTACCGTATCGACCACCGTGGCAAGTATCGTATCTACGCGAACGTATGTCCTGTCCTTGAATTCGACGGCCTTGATCTGCGCCATGTTGGCCTCCATATCAAAATGACCGTTCTTGAACAACATGCGTCCGTTCTTCAAGAAGATGTTGGCCTGTTTCTGGAGGATGACCTTACCGGTTGTCAGTGTCACTTTAGCCGGTTGGTACGTTTCATACACGGTTGTCCGATTGCTATATCCGACAAAGTCTTGTGCCGACATGCCGACACATGCGAACAGCAACGACATTATTCCTATTATCTTTTTCATAGCTGTATTGTTTTGAAGTCTCTATTATTATTATTTACGTTTCGCAAGCTCAACTTTCCAGAGTTCAGAAGTTCAGAAGTTTTCGCTTCGCTCAGGAGTTACAGACAATAGATTATTTGAACGTCATGTTAAGTATAGTCGAAACTATCGTCTGAACTCTTGTAACTACTGAACTCCTGCAACTTCTTATACTTGCGAAAGTTGAATATATTATATAAGGTAAAAGAAAGAGGGCCATACAGTACCATCCTCAGATGTGCATCCGACGTAAGGCTCTGTATGACCCGCTTTCACATATTACGCTTTCAATAGTGCAGGCACTTCCTGCAAATTCATATTTCAAAATGCCCAATTGCTTGAAGCACTTGGTAAGTTTCTCTACGGCAATGTCAACCTGCTCCTTGGTGTGGGTAGCCATGAGAGCGACACGCACAAGGGTGTCATCGGGAGCACAAGCAGGCGGAATTACGGGATTTATGAAAATGCCTTCGTCGAATGCCAATTTAGTGACAATGAATGTCTTTTCCTCGTCGCGCACATAGAGGGGGATAATGGGCGATTCGGTATCGCCAATCTCGAACCCTGCTTCACGGAAACGGGCGAGTGCGTAATTCGTAATGTTCCAAAGTGCTTCGATGCGCTCAGGTTCGGATTGCAGGATGTGCAACGCTTCGATGGCCGACGCCGTAGCAGCCGGTGTGCTGCTTGCCTGGAAGATGTAGCTGCGTGCCGTATGGCGGAGCCAGTTGATGACTTCCTTGTCTCCGGCAATGAAGCCTCCGATGCTGGCAAGTGACTTGCTGAAGGTACCCATAATGAGGTCAATATCCTCTGTCACACCGAAATGGTCACACACACCACGTCCGTTCTTTCCAAAGACACCCAATCCGTGAGCCTCATCCACATAGATGCAGGCATTGTATTGCTTCTTCAAGCGTACGATTTCGGGCAAATTGGCCAAGTCACCTTCCATAGAGAAGACTCCATCCACCACGATGAGCTTTACAGCATCCGGTTCGCAACGACGGAGTTTCTTTTCCAGGTCGGCCATATCATTATGCTTGTACTTCAGCTGAGTAGCAGTGGACAAGCGACGTCCGTCAACAATGGAAGCATGGTCGCGGTCGTCACAGATGATATAGTCGCCTCTGCCTACCAATGCAGGAATGATGCCTTCATTGACGGTAAAGCCGGTGGAGAAACAAAGCGCTTCGTCCTTGCCCACAAAAGCGGCCAATTCTTTCTCAAGCTGCACATGGATATCCAATGTGCCATTGAGAAAACGCGAACCGGCACAACCTGTACCGTACTTTTCCGTAGCGGCA
The DNA here is from genome assembly GCA_017521285.1 of Bacteroidaceae bacterium. Taxonomy (GTDB): domain Bacteria; phylum Bacteroidota; class Bacteroidia; order Bacteroidales; family Bacteroidaceae; genus Phocaeicola_A. Next base: position 3,983 of record JAFXDG010000090.1, read on the forward strand.
ATGGCAGCGTCCATGATGCGGCGATCATAAGTAAGTCCTAAATAAGCATTGGAACCGAACATCAAGATTTTCTTGCCATCCATCTCCACCTCCGTGTCCTGATGGCTATTGATAGTCCGGAAATAGGGATACACGCCTTGCGCCATATATTCCTGCGGAAGCGTATATTTTGCTAATCTTTCGTTTAATATTCCCATATAATTTCAGCAAACTATGTTTTGCTTTTCTTAAAATTTGGTAACTATTCCTTGATTTATATTCACAAGAGATGCCACACGACACCAAAATAGGGCGCAAAGATACAAATATTTATGATTATAAATGAAAGATGTCCAAAAAAAATAAGCAATTGCGAGAAAACTAAATCAAATGAAAGGGGTTTTAAAAGAAAAGAATTATCTTTGCACACTCAAAAGGACAACTCTGTAGTAAGATTGCTGATGGATAAGAAAAAACGAATCACATTCATTGTCAACCCGATTTCCGGCACGCAAAACAAAAAAGGTGTGACGGAAAAGATAAAAAGATATACCGATGGAGAAAAATTCGACATCAGCATCACCCCTACCCAATATGCCGGACATGCCAGCGAGATAGCAGCACAATGCGTGGCGGATGGAGTGGACATCGTGGTAGCCGTAGGGGGCGACGGTACCATCAATGAGACGGCACGTGCACTGGTACACACCTCTACCACATTAGGTATCATACCCTGTGGCTCGGGCAACGGATTGGCCCGCCACTTGCAGATTCCAATGGACATCAGAAAGGCCATTGAAACCATCAACCTCTGTACGGTGGAAAGCATCGACTACGGAAAAATCAACGACATCCCCTACTTCTGCACTTGCGGAGTAGGATTCGACGCTTTCATCAGCATGAAGTTTGCCCAAGCCGGCAAACGGGGCATTGCCACCTACATCGAAAACACCCTCCGCGAAGGTTTGCGCTATGAGCCGGAGACATACGAAATAGAGAATGAGGACGGAAGCATGAAGTACGAAGCCTTCCTCATTACCTGTGCCAACGCGTCGCAATACGGCAACAACTTCTACATTGCCCCCAAAGCCTCACTTTGCGACGGATTGATGGATGTCATCATCATGGAGCCATTCACCATGCTGGATGCACCGGCCATCTCTTTCCAAATGATAAACGGCACACTCGACCAAAACAGTAAAATCAAGACCATCCGATGCAAACGGTTGAAGATTCACCGAAACAATCCGGGCGTCATCCACTTCGATGGTGACCCCATGATGGCCGATGCAGATCTGACGGTCGAAATCATTGAAAAGGGATTGCGCGTCATCATAGGTTCGCAAGAGGAAAAGCCAACGACCAACGTGAATATGTGGCAAAATGTCATTGACATATTCAACGACCTGAAGCCTTCGATTATGGATGACCTGGCAGCACACAACCGGCGTTTGCAGACACTGAACAAAGAGTTACTCAGGAAACTGAAAAAGAATTACCATAAATAAAAATCGTTTACCATTCTTTTATATTCATCTCCCCACTCTCCTGAAGAAGGATGAAGCACCAATGCTTGAGGAGAAACAGGCTCTTCCGGCAACATCGGCTTGAAGGCCAACAAAGCACGTTTGGCCGATGAAGACGGTTTGGTAAACACATGTGTCTCGCGCGAAAGGTAGAGCCGATGGGAGATAGCAGCTGCTTTTAATGGCAAAGCGGCTTCCATTGGGACAACAACAGACACCTCGCCATCCGCACTCAACAAAGAAGCGGCACAACGCATCAGATCATCAAATCCGAGCGTATCCGTATGACGGGCATTCGAGCGTTGTTTGTCCGGACATTTCAACGAATCCACAAAGTATGGCGGATTGGAAAAGATGACATCAAACTTCTCTTCTGACTGAAAAGTGCAAATGTCCGTCTGCACCACTTCAATACGATTTGTCCACGGCGATTTGTCCACGTTTTCCTGTGCCTGGGAAGCTGCTTCCGCATCAATTTCCACGGCCACCACCCTACCCTCTCCGTTGCGTTGGGCGGCCATCAGGGCTATCAACCCACATCCGCACCCGATGTCAAGCATCCGACGGGCGCCTTCTACCTTCATCCAAGCCCCCAATAACACGGCATCGGTACCTACCTTCATGGCGCATCGGTCGTGCCACACGGTGAACTGTTTGAATTGGAAATACGGATTGGCCATACGCGTTTTTTCTTTATTTGCGGCAAAGATAGCGCTTTTTTATATATTTTCAGTAAAAAGGTACACCTTATTTAAATAGGATTGATTAACTTTGCGCCCGCATTCAAAAAAGGAAAGAAATAAAATGAAGAGAAACATATTTAGCGAAATAGAGGAGGCCAACGAAAGCGACAACTCGTTTTCCCTGATTGCCGATTTCGATGGCAACGAAGAACAGATTTTTGAAGAACCATTTGACGACAATCTCCCGATATTGCCCCTGCGCAACATGGTGTTGTTTCCAGGAGTCGTATTACCCGTATCCGTCGGACGTAAGTCGTCATTGAAACTGGTGAAACAGGCATTCAAAAACGAGCAGAAAATTGCCGCCTTCACCCAAGTACACCCCTCCATCGAGCAACCCGAACAAAGCGACCTTTACCCGATAGGTACAGCAGCAAAGGTAATCCGCATACTGGAAATGCCGGACACCACTACCACTATCATCCTTCAGGGTATGGCCCGCATACAGTTGAACGAAATCACCGTCCGCACCCCTTTCCTCAGAGGCCGTGTGGAGAAGTTGAAAGAAACATTCCCCAACCCCAAGGACAATGAATACGAAGCCGTGGTTGATAGTTGCAAAGACTTGGCCATCGACTATCTGAAGCTTTCGGATTACCCTGTGCAATCCGTCTTTGCCATCAAGAACATCAGTAACAAGATGTTCCTCACCAACTTCATAGCCACCAACCTGATTTCCAGCATTCACGACAAGATAAGCCTGTTGACCGAAGGAAATCTGCTGAAGCGTGCATACGAAATGTTGTCTCTGCTCAACCGCGATGTGCAACTGGCCAAACTGAAGGCCAATATCCAGATGCGTACCCGTGAGGACATCGACCAGCAACAGAAAGAATACTTCCTGCAACAACAAATCAAGAACATTCAGGATGAGTTGGGAGGCTCACGCGAAGACAAGGACATGCACGACCTGAAGAAACGGGCAAACCAAAAATCATGGAGTAAGGAAGTGCGCGCCACGTTCGACAAGGAAATAGCCAAACTTGAACGTATCAATCCCCAGTCGCCCGACTACAACGTGCAGCTCAACTACCTGGAAACCATGCTCAACCTCCCCTGGGATGAATGTACGACCGACAACCTCAACCTGACGAATGCCGAAAAGACCCTCAACCGCGACCACTATGGTCTTGAGAAGGTAAAAGAACGCATCCTTGAGTATCTGGCCGTACTGAAGATGCGTGGCGATTTGAAGTCGCCCATCCTCTGCCTCTACGGCCCTCCGGGAGTGGGAAAGACATCGTTGGGAAAAAGTATTGCCTCTGCCCTGAAGCGCAAGTATGTACGCGTATCACTCGGCGGACTTCACGACGAAGCCGAAATTCGCGGACACCGCCGTACCTACATCGGAGCCATGCCCGGACGCATCATCAAGAGCATCAGCAAAGCCGGCTCGTCCAACCCCGTCTTTATCCTCGACGAGATTGATAAAATAGCCCAGATGACACATCAGGGCGACCCTGCTTCAGCCCTGCTCGAAGTGCTTGACCCTGAACAGAACAATGCCTTCCACGACAACTTCCTTGAGGTAGATTACGATCTCTCCAAGGTGATGTTCATCGCTACGGCAAACAGCCTCAGCACCATCCCCGGCCCTCTGCTCGACCGTATGGAGCTTATCGAAGTGAGCGGTTACATCACCGAAGAGAAAATCGAGATTGCCCGCCGGCATCTCATCCCCAAAGAGATGGAAAACGTGGGATTGAAGAAGACCGACGTAAAGATGAACAGAGCGGCCATCGAATACATCATTGAGAACTATACTCGCGAAAGTGGTGTGCGCGAACTGAGCAAGAAGATTGGCAAAATCATGCGCCGGGTGGCCAAAGACATTGCCACACAATACTACACGTTGCATAGCGACATCAAACCTGCCAACGTGCGCGAATTGCTGGGCGTGCCCGAATATAGCCGCGACATTTACCAAGGCAATGAATATGCGGGCGTAGTCACTGGCCTTGCCTGGACGGCCGTAGGTGGCGAAATTCTCTTTGTAGAAACAAGTCTCAGCAAGGGAAAGGGCGGCAAGCTTACCCTCACAGGAAACTTGGGCGACGTAATGAAAGAGTCGGCCATGCTGGCCCTTGAATACCTGAAGGCCCACACACATCTGCTCGGCATCGACAACGCAATCTTCGACAATTGGAATATCCACATCCACGTGCCCGAAGGCGCCATCCCCAAAGACGGCCCATCGGCAGGTATCACCATGGCCACCTCGCTTGCTTCGGCACTCACCCAACGCAAGGTGAAGGCCAACATCGCCATGACAGGTGAAATCACCTTGCGTGGCAAAGTGTTGCCCGTCGGAGGCATCAAGGAGAAGATACTGGCTGCCAAGCGTGCAGGAATCAAGGAAATCATCCTCTGCAAGGACAACCAGAAGAACATCGAGGAAATCCCCGCCATCTACCTGAAGGGACTTACTTTCCACTATGTGGACAATGTGAAGGAGGTGCTCGACATCGCCCTGCTCGACGAGAAGGTGGACCACCCCATAAACTTCACCATTGAGGAGAAAGAAGAGAAGAAATAATTGCCCTACCTGAGAGATTTTTCTACCCTACCTGAAAAAAATATTTTCCCTGTGGAAGAAAAAAAGCTCTCAGGCACGAATAAAAATAATATGAAATTCGAACTTCAACATACCGACCCTAAAAGCAATGCCCGTGCCGGCCTTATCACCACCGACCACGGACAGATAGAGACTCCCATCTTCATGCCCGTGGGTACACTGGGCAGTGTCAAAGGTGTACACCTGACCGAGCTGAAGGAGGACATCAAGGCACAAATCATTCTGGGTAACACCTATCACCTCTACCTCCGCCCGGGACTTGACGTACTGGAGAAAGCCGGGGGCTTGCACAAGTTCAATGGCTTTGACAGGCCGATGCTGACCGATAGCGGTGGTTTCCAAGTATTCTCCCTCTCAGGCATACGCAAAATGAAAGAAGAAGGAGTGGAATTCCGCTCGCACATCGACGGTTCGAAGCACCTTTTCACGCCCGAGCGTGTGATGGACATCGAACGCACCATCGGAGCCGACATTATGATGGCTTTCGACGAATGTACACCCGGCACGGCCGATTTTGACTATGCCAAGACATCCATGGAGCGCACCCACCGATGGTTGGACAGATGTCTGACACGCTTCAATGAAACAGAGCCGAAATATGGCTACCACCAAGCACTTTTCCCCATCGTGCAAGGATGCGTCTATCCCGACCTGCGCCGACGTTCGGCTGAATTCATCGCCTCCAAGGGAGCCGAAGGAAATGCCATCGGAGGCTTGGCCGTGGGCGAGCCTACCGAAAAGATGTACGAGATGATTGAGGTGGTAAACGAAATTCTCCCCACCGACAAACCCCGATACCTGATGGGAGTAGGCACCCCCATGAACCTGCTCGAAGGCATTGAACGCGGTGTGGACATGTTCGATTGCGTCATGCCCACGCGAAACGGACGAAACGGTATGCTCTTCACCAAAGATGGTATCATCAACATGCGCAACAAGAAGTGGGAAACCGACTTCTCGCCCATCGAAGCCGACGGGGCATCGGCCGTTGACACCCTCTATACCAAAGCTTACCTGCGCCACCTCTTCCATGCACAGGAGTTGTTGGCCATGCAGATTGCCTCGGTACACAACCTCGCATTCTACCTGTGGCTCGTGGGCGAAGCACGCCGACACATCATCGCCGGCGATTTCTCTACCTGGAAGCCCATGATGATGAAACGCATCTCGACAAGACTTTAAAGGTCTAAGGTCAAAAGTCTAAGGTCTAAGGATTATAGATTAAAGATTAAAGAAAATCAAGAATTAAAAATGAAATATCTTTCACGCATCGACCGCTATATCATTGGCAAGTTTTTGGGCACATACTTTTTCTCCATTGCCCTGATACTGAGTATTGCCGTGGTGTTCGACCTCAACGAGAAGATTGACAACTTCGTTGAGCACAATGCCCCTGTGCAAGCCATCATCTTTGACTATTACCTCAACTTCATCCCCTACTTTGCCAATCTGTTCAGTGCGTTGTTCGTCTTCATCGCGGTCATCTTCTTCACCTCCAAGCTGGCCGAAAACTCTGAAATCATCGCCATGTTCTCGTGCGGCATGAGTTTGAAACGACTGATGCGCCCTTACATGATTTCGGCGGCCGTCATCGCCATCATGTCCTACGGCCTCAGCTCCTACATCATCCCTAAAGGAAGTCTGGTGCGCCTCGATTTTCATGAACAATACGTCAAGAAGAAGAAAGTGGATTATGCCCGCAATATACAGATGGCCGTCGAGCCGGATGTCATTGCCTACATCGAACGCTACGAGGACTTCAACAAGACTGGGTACCGCTTCTCGCTCGACAAGTTCAAAGACAAGAAGCTCGTCTCCCATCTCACCGCCCGCTCTATCACTTACGACACCTTAGGCGGTGCCCAAAACAAGTGGAAACTGAAAGATTACATGATACGTAACCTTGAAGGGCAACGCGAAATCATCACCAGTGGCAAATCCATGGACACCATTATCGCCATGGAGCCGGCCGACCTCATCATCGTGGAAAACCAACAGGAAACCATGACCAGCCCTGAACTGAAAGCTTACATTGCCAAGCAGAAAGCACGCGGTATAGCCAACGTCAAGGAGTTCGAGATTGAATATCACAAACGCATTGCCATGTCCTTTGCCGCGTTCATCCTTACAACCATCGGACTCACCCTCTCGTGCAAGAAAACCAAAGGAGGTATGGGACTCAACCTCGGTGTAGGTCTTGGTCTCAGTTTTTCGTACATTCTTTTCCAAACGGTGTCATCAACCTTTGCCGTCAACGGCAATGTACCACCAATCATAGCGGTATGGATACCTAACATACTATACTCCATCATTGCCGTATTCCTTTATATAAAGGCACCGAAGTAGAAGAAAAGGTTCTCTATACATTCGCATTACTAAGGCAAAGTTTTGCTCGTATCCGCTTAAACATTAAGGGGGTGTCAAAATGCCTTCTTTTCATTCTTTAGACGCGGATGACGCGGATTTCGCGGATAAATTATGACCTATCGGGTATAATAATCAAGAAAAATCCGCGTCATCCGCGTCATCTGCGTCTAAAAAGTTAATTTTGACCCCTGGTTCATTAAAAAGGAGGTACGCACTGTTTCACCAACTCCCCCCTCACCTTGCCGACTTCACCACAAGGTCGAAGGTGTGTCAAAAATAAAATTAGGCGCGGATTACGCGGATTACACGGATTTATATTTCAAATTTATACACGAAAAAGTATAATTTATCCGCGAAATCCGCGTAATCCGCGCCTAAAATCTGGAATGGCTACATTTTACCCCCCCTCCAAACAGCATGGCTCACACTTCATCATCGAATTGTTTCACACGTAGGGTGGGCTCAACCTATTTTAATCCAACTCATACAATTTACGATCAACAAAATTTGATGGTAAGAGAGTGAAGAGATGTTTGTGCTGGGCACGAATACTTTTTGCTATATCTGCTTCAACAAAAGGACGTTTGCCAGCAACAGCATCGCGAATCTGATTCATCAATCCCATCAACTGAGAAGCTTCATTACCTCCATTTATACTACCCGTAGCTACAGTCTTGGATGAATGGTAATTTTGAGAATAGGGTAAGAAATAAGTCGTAGTGTTATCAGTCATTCTACTGTATTCGCAAGCATTTGAGGTAAGAGAACCCAAGTCGATTAGATTACACAAATTAATGACAAAACGTTTGCTTACGTTTAATGTCTTAATGGTAGGTTTAGGAGTTTTCTTTGTTCCCTTATCACGCAAAGTCGAATAAAGCATCTTGTCTAATGTAATCAGTGTGAGAGTTGAATCACCTATGACGAGACAAGACTCCGGCTCGAATGAAGGGCACGTGATGCAAACATAACGATACTGGTGTCCTTTCATGAAAAGTTGATGCATATTCTCCCAATATTCAGTATTGTCCATCATCTTTGTTGAAAACTGTAATGGCATGAAGCCTGTTGTTTGTGAAAATGCCACTGAAGCAGCTACACACATGAATAATAATAAAAAAATACGTTTCATAATGATATTTTTAAGAATACTAATTTTATAACTGGTGGCAAATGTACGGATTAAAATTAAGGATGAAGAACAAAGGGAGAAAAATTTCATGGAATATGTTGAAAAACACCATTTCAAGTACAATTCACCATTTACAAGGTACAATTTATAGGTTGATTCGTTCGACGTTGAAACGTTCGTTCGTTGAGAGGTTGATGCGTTGAGTTCAAGGTCAAAGGTCAAAGGTCAAAGAACTAAGGTCGAAAGTCGAAGCCATCTGCTATCGCCATCTGCCATCGCCATTAGCCATAGCCATTAGCCATAGCCATAG
>JAFXDG010000091.1 GCA_017521285.1 Bacteroidaceae bacterium
AAGACCGTGCTGAAAATCCGTGAAGCATGCAACAAGGCGAAGATGCCGAAAGCCGGGCGTTCTCTGGTACTCAACACCAGCCTGAACACCGCCTTACTGGCTGACGATATCGTATCTCGCAGCTTCATCACCAATCTGGCACAGCCGGGCGTGGTGGAAGCCCGCATCAACCGACTGGCCGGGCTCAACGTGTACGAGACGGACTGCGTGCCGGACAACGGCGAGAACCTTGCCGGGTTCGTCACCCATCCCTCTGCCATGGCCGTAGCCATGCGCTACCTCCAGCCCATTGCTAACTACGATGAAGCCGGAGCCGTGACCGACCCTGTCACCGGGCTGACCTTTGGCTACCTGCGCTATACGGATACGACCTCCAACAAGGTGTATATCACGCTGGAATGCCTGTACGGCTATCAGGTCATCCGACCTGCAGCTTTGCAGCGCATCACCGTAACCCCTGCTGCTTCCTGACTATGAGTCTTGCCGATGAAATGAGCGCCGACTTCCTGAGCATTCATCAGGAACTCCCGACATATATAACCATCGGCAGGAAACGAGTGCCGGCATTGGTCAACGAGGGCTCGCTGGCAGCGGAGCTGGAGCTGGGAGGGTTCTCTCCCACCCGCTCCCTGTCGGTGAGAATCCGGCGAAACGACCTGTCGTCCACCCCGGCGGTGGGCGACTTGCTCTATTACGAGGGCGTGAACTTTCGGATTGAAAGCATGAGCGTCAAGAAATCAACCCCATTCATCTCTCTGGAATGTCTGCAACAGTAACCATCAACTCCGCATCCCTCGACCGCAAGCTCGCCAAGTTTGCGATTCTGGGGCAGAAGTCGCTGGAAGATGCGCTCATTGAGGGAGCAAAACGCTTCACGACTCAGGCTGTACGAAACACCATGCCCATGATTCTGAGCAAGAATCCTTCTGCCGTAAAAAGCGAATGGACGAATCGAATCACACACTACTTCGAGACGCACCGCATCACCCGGAAAGGCTATCGTAAGGATGCCGCTTTGCGGAAATTGCTTGCCAAGAAAAAGAAGAGCCTGGGGCGAGAAGCCGCCGGATGGAATGCAGCCGCGAGTAAGCTCAAGGCAACGCGCATTCCCGCCTGGGTGAAACGCCATGGCATTGCTGAGGGCGCTTGCCGGATCACGCGCAAGAAAGACCGAATTACCATCATTATCACCAACTCCGTACCGTACAATGAAGCCATGACCATGCGCCGGGCTGCGTATGTACTGGATAAGGTAGAGAAAGGCTTTGCCGGAAACCTGCGAGCCTTGAAACGCAAACTAATTCGTTCCTGCCGATGAACACGCATTCCATAACCGAGACCATTCGCACCTATCTGCTTCAGCTCTATCCGGTGCTGGCGATTCATACACCCATCAGTAACGGAGAGCTTGCCGCACCTTATGTTCTGCTGACCTGTATTGCTGAGGTCGAATTGATCCCCGGCAACAGAACATGGGAATGCACCATGGAACTCTCTTTACATAGTTCCGCCATTGAAGAAGCCGAAATTTCCATGCGGGAGCAATTTTCTTCCCTTTGCACTATTTTGGGCAAAAAGACCACTCTCGAATCAGTCAACGAGGCATCTCCTGATTTTATCTTGTACCGCATGAGTTTACGAAGTGTCGAAGATCCTCAGACTCACGAAAACAATTTCATTCAGACCGCGACATTTCGTATAGTGGTACAATTTTGAACAGAGTCAGATATGAAATCCTACGGAAACACAGCTCGGGTTGAAACCGAACGAGAATACGTTTTCAACTATGATTCAAAGACGGGTAATTCACTTACCATTACCTACGAAGTCCCGGAAGAGAAAGCCCTTGCTTCCTTGCCGGTGATGGGTAGTGGAACTTCGTTGATGTCTGGAGTAATACTTCGTAAAGCCACAGTGAAACCCGGAGAAGGAGGAATTGCATCTATTAAACTGGAATACGGCAAACCGGACGATGAGGAAGTAGAAGAAGATGATACAGGAGATACGGATCCCGGCGATTCAGAATTCCCCGAAGACGACGAAGAGGATGTCGTTGAGCAGAGTTTGGACGGAAGCGTCAATGATGAACCTCTTTTGTCTCATCCCAAGGCGCAGAGTGGTATTAACGACGCGCATAGGGAATACCTGAAGGCCGTTCAGGACGGAACTCGTCTATGGGAGTTGGTCAATGAATTAAATGAAGATGGGTCACCCAAAAAAGACAAGGATGGTCAGCCTGTCATGAAACCGTTGAAGCAACTGTTGAAAAACCTTTCGGACAATGGAAAAGAAGTTCTTAAGATGCTGCTTCAAGGTATACATTCCTATCGTTCCCCAGGTGCCACATTTAGAGAAGCCCGAATGGTACGCTCTTCTGCTGTCAATCTTAGCGGCCTGGGGAAAATAGCAACTCCGGCAGATGCCCCCACTCCGAGTGGCCGCAACTGGCTTCTTGTTGGAAAATCATTTTCCCGGACTTCAAGCGGGAAGAAAAACAGATGGCGTGTGGAGACTATTTATGAATTGTCCGGGGCGAGCGGCTGGAATAAGAAACTCTATGGTAACTGATGGCGCGAGAAATACCAAGGACTGTACGCGCAGGCGAGGTTGTTTCAGCAGCCTGGCTGAACAGTATTATTGACTATCTACGATATCTGAATGAACAGCAGAGTCGGAGACGACTGCTCCGGGGAGTTGGCTATCAGGTAAAGGAATCACCGGGTGGAACATCGCTGACCATCGACAAGCAAGCAGTAACTCGTGTATGCGATGATGAATTGGATATCCTGCGTAACGAAGATTTTCAGTTACGCATAAAGCCTAAGGGACAATGTGCTGTAGATGAAGAAACAGGGCATTGGGATAAGGTGTTGCAAGTACATCAGGGGAGGATTACTGACCACCATGGAAATTATGTTGATGTTACGGAGTTGGAAAAAGAAGACGGTTCACAAGTTGCCATACCATCTGGGGGAACGGCATGGGATAGTTCGGATTGGCTGGACGTAGGTGTCCTGAAAGTTTCGCAGGATGAAGGAGGTGAGGGAGAAAAAGAAATATCTGTATTTGTGAGATTGACTCTTCACGGTACGCAGGTTGAAAAAGCCGTTTTCGTGACAAAGGAGGATGCTTCTACGGGAGATACGTACGTGCGCATAGGTAAGGCATCGGTGGAAACTGTAGAGGAATTGCCTCGTTATTACTTCAGTCAATATCACCAAGGCCCAATAGAGTTGGGTGGGGAAAGTTCATCCATGCCATTCGATACCTATATGAGTACTGAAATGGAAGGAGACGACCCGGAAAATCAGGAAAAGAAGTATTATTTGAAGATAGCCGGTGGAAACGTGTTTTTGCCCAATGACCAGTATGCTGTCATACCGGAGAAAACGAAACTACCTATTGATGTAACGAGCGGAACAGGATATGTTTGCCTGACTTTGATGCGCCAAGCTAGTGGAGAATTGAAATATCAGTATTCCATAAAAAACGAAAGTGAGTTGGGTACTGCCGTGAGTGCAACAGAAGACAAGGGAGAGGGTGCCAATGAGTGACGAAATAGGAGATTGGTCAGACAATGGGGAGGTGGTAGAAGTACATGAAGTGACAACACGTGTGCTACCTCGTTTTTTTCTGGGGCAATCCTTCTGGAATGAGGAAACAGAGGACTGGGATAACAAGAAGAGAGTACATGGCGATATTCATTTTAATCCCGCCATGTTTGGCACGTTTAATGATGAAAGCGGAACGATGGACGCTAAAAAACGAGCTGACTGGATGCGCCGCTATACCGTGGAAGAACCGGCAGAAGATGAAGAGTCCGATATGCAAGGATGGACGTATGTTGCGGATTATTCCGTTCACGCTGCAACTCCCGACCACACCGCGCCCTACCGCTATTATTTACATGCGCGCATACGAAAGGATAACCTTGTCGAATTTGGAGCCTTTGATACAATACACAAAGGGAAGGATGCAAAGGTTTATCCTTTGGCTCACATGGGCCTCAATAACGAAACTCCCTTTATTCGGCAAAGGTTACATGGAGATTTGCAGCCTGCTTTAAGAATCGCGGGAAAGGAAGAATCAGAAAAGGTTCTACTCAAGAATGGTAAATTGATATTTGCTGCGGCTCCAAAGTTAATTGGAGCCTTCATGAATGTAGGTAACGCACTCGTGACCCTGACCTATGGAAAAACCACTTCATACTTCTTAAAAACATACTATGGACATATCTGGGTATACTGGGGAGCCATACTTGATAATGTCTTTTACATGGTGGGTATCCCTGTATTCAATACAGATGAGCCAGGCACTCTGGTATACTCTCCTGACGGGGAAAACGCCAAACGAGTGTATGTATCCCTGCCTCCTACGGAGGACGATCTTCGCTCCAGTTTTGGCGGTGTTCTTGCTCCAGGTGGGGGAAATGTCGCTCCGTTCAAAGGGGGATTTTATAATGCCGTTGAAATGCTGTGGGGCGTTGACCCGATGGGCGGAATGGCGGATTCGATGATTCATGTCGATAGGTTTCTGGATAAATACGGTGACCGTGTATCGCCCATTCAGGTAGCGGAGCGGGCTCTTTGTAAGGTACAAATATCGAACGATGGGTCGCCAGGTATCATTCCCTTGTACCATGGGGATATATACGGAGATTTATCCTTGTTGGGTTATGAAGGAGGAGTGTTCCAGAATGAAGATGGGGCACTAATTCCGAAAAACGCGGATGAGGTAGTATATAATTTTGAGTATGAGAAAACAGCATCAGGAGGGTGGGCCACACAGAGTGGGGCAAGCGGGTTTATATGCAGCCGCACGAAGTACTCCAAATTGTGTGATGCTATTTATGGTGCCCAGGCCTTTTATTCTGGCAATTTTGGGAAGCACTATTTTATCAGGACGGTGGGGTGTCTTCGCCCATACATAGCCTATCACGATGGTGTGCGGATAGGCGGTGTCGATGTTGCACTCACAAGAAAGAAAAGGGAAGAAGAGGAGGATGAAGAGCCTGACCCTCCCATTTGGTATGTACCGCCAGGCGGCGGTGACGATGATGATACAGAAGAAGAGGATTCTCCTCCGGGTTCAGAAGATGTCGGGGATTGTGGTGTGTGGTTTACCGGCGGGACTGGTGTTTCCGTTAAAGCCTATCAGGACACTCAGGCCTTGAAAGTCCGATATGAATTCAAGGTTGAAATTACCGACAGCTTTTCGGAAACTGTGCAGCTGCATTATGATGTGAACGCCCGGTTTTCTGTGGCTGACGGTGGTAGTTATAGCGTGCCTCCCGAAGGTACGACTCTGACAATGTGGTATTACCTTTCGGGGAGTATTGCGAACATTTCGGTACACAACCTCACATCCAGTAGCGCTTCGGGGGGTGGGTGGACTCCCAACTCTCATCCCACATCTGTAACCGAGTTCAGTCAGACTGGCTTCAGGCAAGGAAGAGCCAGAGCAGAGTTCGGAACCATGTATGTGACCAATTACGCTGACCCTTCGACCTGTAATCAAAGTAACATTGTACAAGTTACCAGCACAGGCGGCACAAAGAAGGTCACCTGTTCAATCAGGTATAAGGATTCCAGAGGAATGATTCGCCGTAAGACGGTGACAGGAACCATGCGGATATATTCGATATCCCTCAGGAGGGCAAACATAAAGAACATTCTTAAAAACCACCTAAAGATAAACGCACCTTCCGAAAGTTGCACTGCATCGCCCGGTAGCATTACTGGCAGTACAGGAGGTTCCGCAGGACCACCAACGGTGACATACGGAGGGGCAACAATTAAGCCGATAGCACTACCAACAAACGGAGAGACTTCGGTAACAGGCTCTTTCAAGATGCGTGTGCGCGGCAGCTATGGAGAGATGTCTGTGTCGTACAATGTGACCAATGCTTGTTCCGGCTGGTATGAGGAAACACCAAGTAATCGCTTCTCCGTGTCTATATCAGGCACATTCAAATTGACGGTGGCATCAAGGACGTTTTGACGTGCCGACTGAGTATTATGGCAACAATCATTGGAACAGTCGGCGTATTCGGGCTTGATGAAGACCAGCAGGGCATCCTGTTGGAGTCTCAGGATATCGACTACAAGCCTGACTCTAAAATACAGAGGGACTACCGAGGCAAAAAGGTAGGCATCATTTTCTACGATGACCAG
>JAFXDG010000092.1 GCA_017521285.1 Bacteroidaceae bacterium
CAAAGGAGCCTCTTTCTACGACATTGGCGATAGCGATTCTACCGCAGAGTTCAAGAGCATCAGCGTCCCCATCCTCGATGTGACCAAGGGACTGCCCAAGGTCTTCACCTTCGACATGGTGGAGGGGAATGCCGAAGACTTCAAGACCCCCGGCGCCGACTTCTTCCCCCTGAGCATCTGCCAGAGGCTCTTCGGCATGGAGGGGCCTTACGTGGGTCGTACCTTCTCCTTCTGGAGAAAGGGCGGATACACCCGCCGTGTGTCGGGCGTCTATCGCGACTTCCCCACCAACTCCATCCTTGGCAACTGCATCTACCACTCGATGAACGAAGAAGAGTACGACCAATTCATGCACCAAAACAGTTCGGAATGGGCCAGCCACGTCTATGCCAAAGTACACGAGGGGATGACCCCGGAAACGGCCGCCTCGATGATAGCCGACAAAATGAGGGAACTGAGTCAGGACTCGACCATACAATTCAGCCTCCCCACCCTGCACGAACTCTACTTCATGTCGGAAGATGCTGGTGGAGAGCAGGGCAGCCGCTACATGACGATGCTCTACTTCCTCATCGCCTGGCTGGTGGTGGCCATTGCGGCGGTCAACTACATGAACTTTGAGATTTCCCTTATACCTTATTATATTAAAGAGATCAACGTGCGCCGCGTCTTCGGCGCACGGGCCTGGCCGCTCCGCTGGAAGCAGTTGGGACGGGCCTTCTTCACCATCGTGCTGGCCTTGGGCCTCTCCTTAGTGGTGCTGAACATCATCGACAAGCAGGGGTGGCTGCTGGAGTATATGCACGCCGACATGGCTTTCAGCCAGAACCTCCTCATCATAGGGGTGATGGGCGCACTCACCCTTGTCATACTCCTTGTGGCTGGTGGCTATCCTGCGTGGTACTCCACTTCGCGCAAGCCCGCCCTGGTCATCAACGGCAACTTTGCCCTCTCCGAGGCCGGCCGCGCCCTGCGCCGCACATTGGTGGGGATGCAGTTCACCGTGTCAATGATTGTCATCACCTTCACCCTGCTGATGACTTCGCAGACCCACTTCATGTACACCACACCCGTAGGTTACGCCCGCGACTCCATCCTCTACATGGGTGTGGACAGAGAACTGCGCGAAAAGTATTACGCCCCCATCATGGAGACATTGAACGCCTGCCCCGATGTGAAAGAAGCTTCATGGAGCCGCGTCCGCTTTGGAGAAAGCGATTATGTGATGGGATGGGGACGCCAATACAAGGGTGAACGAATTTTCTTCAATGCTTATCCCGTGCAACCCAACTTCCTGATCACGATGAGCATCAAACTGATTGAGGGACGTGATTTCCGTCCCGAAGACGCCTCAAGCACACACGGTGCCATCCTCTTCAACGAGGCTGCCCGAAAGGCATACAATCTGGAGCTGAACAGCACCATCGAAACAGAAAGTGGACCGGCCGAAATCATTGGTTTTATCGAAGATATCAAAAGCGGTACCTTCCACAAAACGGTCGAGCCGGCTGCCTATTACATACAAGGTACAAACAACTGGGGTATCGGGCAATACTTGAACTGTGCCATCCGCCTCACCTCGCCCGACAAGGCCGCCAAGGTAAGCCGCATGTTGGCCGACCTCAACCAGGAGCTGACGGACGGACAAGCCACCATGAAGTTCTACACCTCGGACGACATTGCCGACATTGCCTATGCCGTGGAGAACAAGCAGTTCAGCATGGTGCTCACCGGTGCCATCATCTCGCTCGTCATCTCACTCATCGGTGTCTTCGGCCTCGTGCTGTTCGAGACCCAATCGAAGCGCAAGGAGATAGGCGTGCGCAAGGTGTTCGGTGCCACCACACGCGGCATCCTCTGGATGTTCAATGCACAGTATCTGCGTACCCTCGTCACCTGCTTCATCATTGCCGCACCCGTGGCCCATTACCTCTATATGGTGTGGGTGGAGTCGTTCGCCTACCGCACACCTCTGCACTGGTGGCTCTTCGGCGTGGCCTTCCTCATCGTGGCCGCCATCGTCTGCCTCACCGTCACGGTACAGAGCTGGCGCGCGGCACGGGAGCGGCCGGTGGAGACGATAATGAAGTGAGAGGGAGACCCACCCTAACCCTCCCTGTAAGGGAGGGAAGAGCTAAACTTACCCACTCTAACCCTCTGTAACCCCTCCCCCTTAAGGGACCTCCCCTAAGACAGGGGAGGAGTTTGAATAGTTCTGCTTGTATAATGATTTGCATAAAGTACAAAACTATCCAAAGCTGTCCCCCTGTCTTAGGGGGACGAGCGAAGCGGAGGGGGTGATTAAAAAAAATGAATAAAACTAAAACAGTAACTATATGAAGAAACTACTAATCATCCTACTTGGAGTGTCCATAAGCAATGGTTTTGCACAAGCAGGCGCACAGGAAAAGCAAGTGCTGACCCTGACCCTCGGCGAGGTCATCCGCATGGCACAGGAGCAGTCGCCCAGTGCCATCAGTGCCCGCCTCAACCGCGAGTCGGCCGAGTTGGACTACAAGTACTACAAGGCCAACTACCTGCCGTCGGTGACGCTGAGTTCCAATCCCAGCTACAACCGCAGTATCAACAAAGTACTCCAACCGGACGGTACTTACAAGTACCTGGAACAGAACAGCCTCAGCACCGACCTGAGCCTGAGCATCCAGCAGAACATTGCACTGACGGGCGGTACGTTCTCCATCACCTCGTCGCTCGACCGCTCGGACTTCTTCCGCGAGGGACAGGACAAGGAGACTTCCTACAGCACACGTCCCGTCTATATCGGCTACAGCCAAAGCCTCTTCGGGCTGAACTCGCTCAAGTGGGACCGCCGCATCGAGCCCATCGCCTACCGTGAAGCGTGCAAGCAGTACAACGAGACCATGGAGCTGGTGGCCTCAGAGGCTTGCCGCTACTTCTTCAACCTGGCCGCCGCACAGGTGAATGCCGAGATTGCGGAGTTCAACTACACCAATGCCGACACCCTCTACCGCTTCGGACAGGGACGCTACGGCATCGGCACCATCACCGAGAACGAAATGCTGCAACTGGAAATCAGCAAACTGAGTGCCGAGACCGACCGCATCAACGCCCAATTCTCGGTCGATGACCAGATGCAGTCCTTACGCTCCTACCTGGGCTTGCAGGACGAAGTACAGATTCGCGTGGTGACGAGCGACTCCATCCCTCACTTCATGGTGCCGGCCGACGAAGCCTTGGCCTTGGCCTACGAGAACCATCCCGACCCGGAATATTTCAAACGGGCACGCCTGCAGAGCGACCGCAGTGTGGCCAGCGCCAAAGCCAATGCAGGACTGAGGGCCAGCATCTACCTGCAATTCGGACTCACCCAAACAGGACCCGACATGCAGGCAGCCTATCGCGACCCCATCAATTCGCAAGCGGCCAGCATCAGTCTGTCGCTCCCCATCCTCGACTGGGGACGCGGACGCGGACAGGTGAAGATGGCCCGCTCGAGCCGCGAACTGACCTACCTGAACATCGAACGGAGCGAACAGAACTTTGAAGAGAATGTGCGCCAGCTGGTGCGCCAGTTCAACCAACAGGCAGCACAGATGAACATCATGGCCAAGAAGGACCTCACCGCCGAACGCCGCTTCGAGGTGGCCCGCCGCCTCTACCTGATGGGAAAGAGCACCATCCTCGACCTCAACTCGGCCACCAGCGAAAAGGACTCGGCACGCCGTAGCCACATCAGCGCCCTGAGCAATTTCTGGAGCCTCTACTACACCCTCCGCAGCCTCACAGGCTATGACTTTGAGAAGGGGAAGGAGATTGAGTGGGAATATAAGAAATAAAGGAGATAAAGGGAGATAAAAGGAGTGTTTTCTTTAGGAGTGTAGGAGGCAGGAGTAGAGGAGTATAGACGATACTTCTGCTTGCATAAAGCTAACATCAGGAGAAAGGCTATTGTCTACACTCCTAAGCGAAGCGTCACTCCTCCACTCCTCCACTCCTAAAGAAAAGCGAAGCGTCACTCCTCCACTTCTAAAGCAACTCCCTCTATCTCCCCCAAAAGAAAAGAAACAAACTAAAAACAAAAAAGACATATTATGGACATCCAACTGAAAAAACGCCCCTGGTACATCCGCTACAAGTACTATCTGATGGCCGCCGTGGCCTTCGCAATCTTTATGATTTATGTAATGACCCTCTCCGTAGGGCCGCGTAAACAACGCATCGACACCGAGAGCATCCAAATTGCCGACGTAGAGACCGGCCGCTTCATGGAGTACGTGGATGTGGAGGGACTGGTGCAGCCCATCCTCACCATCCAGGTGAACACCAAGGAAGGGGGCTTCGTGGACCGCATCGTGGCCGAAGAGGGCGCCATGCTGGAGAAGGGCGACACCATTCTGACACTGGTGAACCCCGAACTGACTCGCCAGATCAACGACAAGCGCGACGAGTATGAGAAACAGATGGTGAACTACCGCAACCAAGAAATCAACATGGAGAAACAGACACTGAACCTGCGCCAACAGATTCTGCAAGCGCAATACGAACAGCGCCGCCAGCAGAAGAACTACGAACTGGCCAAGGAGGAGTTTGCCATGGGCATCAAGAGCAAGGCCGAACTGGAGGTGGTGGAAGAGGAGTACAACCTCAAGCGACAGACCACCGCCCTGCAGATGGAAGGCCTGCGCTACGACTCGGTGACAAGCAGCCTGAGCCGACAGATACTGCAGACCGACATGGAGCGCGAACGCAAGAAGTTTGCCCGCGAACTGGACCGACTGGGCGACCTCGTGGTGCGTGCCCCCATCAGCGGACAGCTCAGCTTCATTCAGGCCACACCCGGCCAGCAGGTGGGCGGCAACAACAAGATTGGCGAAATCAAGGTGCTGAGCCAGTACAAGATTCACACCTCGCTGAGCGAATACTACATCGACCGCGTCACCACGGGCCTGCCCGCCACCATCCTCTACCAGGGCAAGCGCTTCCCGCTGAAGATTACGAAGGTGGTGCCCGAGGTGAAGGACCGCAGCTTCGACGTTGACCTGGTCTTTGGCGACGAGATGCCCGACAACGTGCGCGTGGGCAAGAGCTACCGCGTACAGATAGAGTTGGGCCAGCCCGAAGAGGCAGTGGTCATCCCGCGCGGCAACTTCTACCAGGCCACTGGCGGCCAGTGGATCTATAAGGTGAGCGAAGACGGCGAAAAAGCCATACGCACCCCCATCACCATCGGCCGGCAGAACCCGCAACAGTACGAAGTGACTACAGGACTCCAGCCCGGCGACCGCGTCATCACCACCGGCTACGACCAGTTCGGCGAGGCGGAGGTGCTGGTGCTGGGAAAGTAATCTAAGGAGTGTAGGAGGCAGGAGTAAAGGAGTGTAGACAATAGTATAGCAAAACATTCGTCTACACTCCTAAGCGAAGCGTCACTCCTACACTCCTACAGAAGTCCCATCTATCTTCCCCCAAAAAATACCCAAACAATCATGAACCTATACAGCATCCTACTATCCTTGCGGGCCATGTCCCGCTTCAAGGCCCACACGGCCATCAATGTAACCAGCCTCGCACTGGGGCTGACCTGTGCACTCACCATTCTGCGGTATGTCCATCAGGAAATGACGGTGGATAGCCACTTTGTGGACTTGGAGAATACGTATATCATGCTTTCCGAGCGGGAAGGTGACTCCAGTCCCTACCTCGGCAGTGATGATAATCCCAACAACGAAGATGATTGGATCTATCCCAGCCGTGAACCCGAGGTAGAAGCAGTTGCAGAGTTCAGTATGCTTTTCCAACAGACCATCAAAGTGGAAGAACAGGAGTTTTCCCTTTATGGAATGGCCACCGACAGTGTTTTCTTCGACATTGCCAATTTCCCTTTGATAGCAGGAAGCAACCGATTGGAAGCTCCATACGACGTCATCTTGACTGAAGAGGCCGCCCAACGACTTTTCCCTAACGGTGACCCATTAGGCAAAACCATCACAGCATTGGAGGGGAAAGTCTTCACTGTAAAAGGTATCGTGGGCAAACCCAAGTGTAAAAGCACCCTCATGTTCGACATCGTGTTCAACATCCATCGCACCAAGCATTGGGGGTTTATGTCATATAAATTGCTCCGCTTGCGTCCTGGTACAGACTATCACGACTTCAACGAACGCAATGGAAAGTTCTTCTACAGCAAATTGTGGAGATACAACCTCCGCTATCTGCTTTTCCCGATGCAGGATTTCTATTTTCATCCCACTCTTGGTATTTATCTGGATGAACAAACCTGTAAGGGCAATGCCAGCAATGTGCGTATACTCAGCATCGCGGCGGCCATCCTGCTCTTCATCGGCATCTTCAACTTTGTGAACGTCTATACGGCCATCCTGCTCCGACGGGGCAAGGAGATGAACATCCGCCGCATCTACGGCGCTACGCGCAGCCACATCTTTGCCTGCCTGTTTGTAGAAAATCTGGTGCAGGTGGCCGCGGGGCTCTTCTTCGCCTGGATGTTCATCGATGCATCGCAACCGCTGATGGAGCGCTACTTGGGCATCCCGCAAATGGTCTACAAGGCATTCGACTGGCAGGCTTCGATGGCGCTGCTCGTGGGGTTGCCATTCGTCACCACGCTCTATCCCTTCTGGAAACATGTTCACAAGACCCCCATCACCTCCATGCAGTCGGTGGGAGCCATGAGCCGACCGGGAGTGTCGCGCGACGTCTTCCTCTTCCTGCAATACGTCATCACCTCTACGCTGGCCGTCTTTGCCCTCTACTTCATCAGCCATCTGAACCTTATTCTTTCAACCGATATGGGGTATAACACCAAAAACATTGTTACCGTCACGTTAAGCGGGGAAGAAAATCCTTATGAAATCCGTAGCAAAGAGGAGCGGGAAAGAATAGAGAAAGAGATGGCTCATAGATGCGAAATTCTTTCTATTCGACTGAACGAAACGCCTCTTATCAGCAGTTGGAGCGTTCCATGCGGAATGCCTTACGAGATGATTGCAGACGTTGCAACAAATAACATCATTCACAACGAACAAACTATTAAAGTATTAGGAGGCGACCTCACCCCAGGCTACCAAGCCGTCCTGGGTTACGAATTGGTGACCGGCCGCATGTTCACCAACGAGGATGAATGGAAATCATACACCTGTATCATCAATGAAAGTATGGCCCGCCTATTAGGTATTACCGACCTGGCAGAAGCCTACGTGCAACCAGCCAAACGCTTATGGTGGAGCGGTATGCCCGAGCATCGCGAAGAGATGAATACCAACCCACCCTACCGCGTAGTGGGCATCATCAAGGACTTCAAGACGGGACATCCCATCACACCCACTCTGCCCATCTACTTTACACCGGAAGCAGACGAATTCGACCGAGATCCTCTCGTCTTCTATGCCTCGTACCCCGAGGGACGACGGGCCGATGTGGTGGATTTCTTAGTGAAGCTGCATGCCGAGGTGGGCAATGGTGAACTGAAGTACAGCTTCATCGAGGACGAGCTGGCCGCCGTGTTTGACAATGACCGCCGCACGGTGCACATCTACACCACCTTCAGCGTGGTGGCCATCGTCATCTCGTGTCTGGGTCTGCTGGGTCTCTCGCTCTTCGACATCCAGCGCCGTCGCCGCGAGATAGCCCTGCGCAAGGTGCATGGTGCCACCGTCCACCAAATCTTCGGTCTGCTGATGAACCGCTACGTGGCCATCATGGCCGCGGCCTTTGCCGTCAGCATCCCGCTCACGCTCTGGCTCATCCACCTCTATACAGCCGATTTTGCCACCTGTGCCCCCATCACCGTGTGGCTCTTCGTGGCAGCAGCCCTGCTCACTGGCGGCATCTCCATCGGTGCCCTCTACGTGCAGGTACGCCGGGCGGCACATATCCCTCCGGCGGAGGCGATGAAGAGGGAGTAGGAAGCCCCCCTCAATCCCCCCAAAGGGGGGAAGTCAAAGATAGAACACAGAGTCACGGAGACACAGAGTTTTTATATTGGTCTCTGATTGCCTGATGAAAAAAATCTCTGTGACTCTGTGTCTCTGTGTTCCAATAAAAAAATAGTATTTTGAAATTATAGAAGAACTAACAACTTAAAAACATCCCCCCATACTCTCGGTCTCTGATTCCTCCCCCTCTGGGGGAGTTAGAGGGGGCCACAGGGGGTCTCCAATTATTATGATAACTCACAACATCGAACTTGCTTTTCAGCAAATGAAGAAGTACCGCCTGCAATCGGTGGTCAGCATCGTCAGCTTGGGCATCGGCTTCGCCTGCTTTGCCTTGGCTATGCTATGGATAAGGTATGAACGGACATTCGACACACAGCACCCTGAAGCGGAGAGGCTGTATGTGGTCTATCAGAAGAAGGGACTGAGCGTGCGCGAACCGCTCGGTGAGCATCTGGCCACCATCCTGCCCGAGGTGGAGACGAGCACGAAGCTCTTTCAGTCGGACGAACACATCCTGATAGAGGGCGTGAAGCACGAAATCAAGGATATGGAATGCGACAGCACCCTTATGGAACTGATGGGCATCGAGGTGATAGAGGGAGACAGGAACTTCTGGATGCAGAAGGGTCAGTACGCCGTCACCCAAGAGTTTGCCACACGGGTGTGGGGCACGGAAAGTCCCATAGGGAAACGGTTCACCACCGTGTGGAGCGACCGTGAGAAGACGATTGCCGCCGTGGTGCGCGGCTATGGCAGGCACAGTAATGTCCCCTTCGAGATGCTCTATGGGAAAGAGGGGGACGACAACTGGTACAGCAGCCGTGGCTATGTCCTTGCCCGCCTGCGTCCCAATGTGGACGGCAAGGCTTTCATGCAGAAGATGGACACCTTCGTGGTGAAGGTGCCGGATACGGTGCACGATTGGGGCAAAAGCGGGGCATTCGACTACAGCGGACTGGGGGCTGTACCCATCACTGAGTTCCGCCAAGTGCTGAGCGACTCGGGTGAAACGGCTTCGCTGAGTGCGGCTACAGGGCTCGTGCAGTTCCGCCACATCCGGCTGATTGCCTTGGCGGGCATACTGCTCATCTTGTCGGGACTGCTGAACTACCTGACGCTGTTCCTCAACCGCATCTTCATCCGCCAACGCGAAGTGGTGCTGCGCACAGTGTTCGGAGCCACCACACGCAACATCATGGCCATGCTCTTCACCGAATATGCTCTGCTGCTGGTCATTGCCCTGGGGTGCGGTCTGTTCTTCATGGAGGCATTACTCCCCTGGTTCCGCGGACTGACGGGCATAGCCACCGCCCGCCCGGCCATCTATGCCGAGACGCTCATCTACTCGGCCGTCGTGATGGTGGCCGGTTTCCTGCTGTCGGCCCCGGTCATCGGGTACTTCCGCCGCCGGTCGGTGCAACACTCCCTGCAAGGGCGCAGGGCACAGCACACCTACCAGAACTTCCGCAAGGTGAGTGTGGTGGTGCAGATGATTATCAGCATCAGCTTCATCTTCTGCACGGCGGTGATGATGATGCAACTGGAGAAACTTCGCCACACCAACCCGGGCTTCGAACGGCAGCATATGGCTGTGCTTCACCTCTACAACGACAACGACCGCCAAGCCATGGCCCAACACTTGAACGAAATGCCCGAAATCAAGGAGTGGCACGAGGGGTACTCCCTCTTCCCCCGAAGCGGCATGATAGGCTTCGGCCTGGGCGTGGGAGGCACCTCCATGAAGAAGCGCATCAATAGCATCATGGTGCTGGGAGCCAAAGACTTCCAGCAGTTCTACGGCCTGCGGCTGAAGGAGGGACGCTGGATAGAGGAGGGCGACAAGGACGGTGCCGTGGTAACCGAATCGGTGGTCAAGGAATTGGACGTGGAGAACCCCATCGGCATCCGACTGGAACAGAGCAAGGAGCGAGGCTACACCATCGTGGGTGTGGTGGAGGACATCTACTACCGGGGACCTGCTGATAAGGCGGAGAATCATCTCTTCTGCAACGACCTGTACGGAAGCAGCTACGGGGATGGGGACTACCTCATCAAATACCATCCCGGCACATGGGCAAGCCTGCGCAAGAGACTGACCGGCCTGCTGGACAATCCTGAGACGGGCAAGGTGACCTACCGTCTGCAGAATTGCGAAGAGGAGTACGACAAGATTATCCTCTCGGAACTGACGCTGCGCCAACTGATGGCGGCCGTGTCACTGGTGTGCATCCTCATCTCGCTCTTCGGCATCTGGTCGATGATTATGCTCAACTGCGAGCAACGCCGCAAGGAGATTGCCGTGCGCAAGGTGTTCGGCGCTACAGCCGGACAGGTGCTGTGGCAATTCTTCAGCGAATACATGCTACTCCTCGTCATTGCCGCCTTCGTGGCCTTCCCCATCGGCTATGCCTGTATGAAGCCGTGGGTAGAGCAGTACGTGCTACAGACAACCATGCCCTGGTGGCTCTTCGCCGGCATCTTCCTCGTCATTACCCTACTTGTCAACCTCTGCATCGGCTGGCGCGTGTGGAAAACAGCTCATGCCCATCCGGCGGATGAGATAGCGAAGGGATAGGAAGCCCCAAGAGACCCACCCAAACCCTCCCTGTGAGGGAGGGGAGCAAGAATAGCCAAATCAATCAACTAGTAAATAACAAACAAAAACATTTCCCTGAATCCTCCCCCTCACAGGGGGAGTTAGAGGGAGTCTTCTATTATTATGCTAACCCACAACATCGAACTTGCTTTTCAGCAAATGAAGAAGTACCGCCTGCAATCGGTGGTCAGTATCATCAGCTTGGGCATCGGCTTCGCCTGCTTTGCTTTGGCTGCCATGTGGATCAAGTATGAAACGACGTTTGATGCGTTTCATCGGGATGCGGAGAACATTTATACCGTGATGGAGGACAAGCAGGACTGGCTGCAAATCATCACCCGAGAACAATTGGAACAGATGCCCGAGATTGCCGCATATACAGAAAGTTCCACAACCACACGCGACACCATCAATGGAAGAACGGTGAAGGCGACCGAACGTATGTTGCACGACAAAAACTGGTTCAATGTCTTCAGTGTGAAATTCATTGAGGGAAACGACGGTTTCATGAACGATGAAGGACAAGTGGCCATCAGCGACCGTTTGGCCCGCGAACTGTGGGGAGACGAGTCGCCCATCGGACAGGAACTTTACGTCAGTTCCCCAATCTCCCAACAACAGAGACGCATCGTGACTGCCGTATTCAAGGATTGGGGAATACGCACCAATTATCCCACTGACTTGCTGAGCAAATATCCCGAAGTGCTACCCAAAGGAGTAAAGTTCAGCAGATATGGAGCTGTGCGCCTGC
Organism: Bacteroidaceae bacterium; assembly: GCA_017521285.1. Lineage (GTDB taxonomy): Bacteria > Bacteroidota > Bacteroidia > Bacteroidales > Bacteroidaceae > Phocaeicola_A. The sequence goes on from JAFXDG010000092.1 coordinate 11,285, forward strand.
ACCCGCACACCAATGCAGACTCGCTGAATGCGAAGCTGAAGAAGTTGGAAAACCCGTGGGGAATCCTCACCGCCAATATTGTTCCCGTCACCCAACACCGTCAGGCTACGGCACGATATGACCAGGAGTCCAAGATTAAAGTAAACCACCTCGAACTGTTTGCCATTGCCAGCCTGATGCTGATTGTGTGCGGACTATTGAACTACCTGACGATGTTCATCAACCGCCTGTTCATCCGCAAACGTGAA
>JAFXDG010000093.1 GCA_017521285.1 Bacteroidaceae bacterium
AAGCAAGACATTTTAAGTTGTCCCCCTGTCTTAGGCGGGACGAGCGAAGCGGAGGAGGTGAGAGAGGGAGAGTCGGAGGGGGCTTCCTTTTCTTTTACACCATTCAGTAACAAATCCTGCACTTCTAATTCATTCCTGTTTCGTGGAAGTAACGCACTATGTAACGAGTGAAATTCCGCATAAATATGCATAAGGATGAAGAGAAGGGGGGCAGGAAAGTTGGTCGCAAAAGAGGTTTTCCGTTCATCCTATCCTAAAGATGCGCGGAAGTTTAGGAGCGGTTGCGTCTGTGCGCAGTTGCGCACCGGTGGAAATTCAGGAGTTCTTCGGTGGAAGTTTAGGAGCGAAAGAGCGGATGTTTAGGATTGGTGGCCTGAAAATGCTGCCGAATGGGAGGAACAAGCTCTTTTTTGAATTGGCGATGAATGTATAATTATACAATCACTCTGCATAAATATGCAAAAATGACCGTGCGAGAATCGCGTATATGGACGCAACTTTTCTTTCGGACGGAAATACACGAAAATTTTGATTGTGTTGCAAGTGGTTGGTAATCAGATTTGTGTCGATATGTTCTTTGCCTTGAGATAAGGTGAACTTGGTTGGGGAATAAGGTTGGGCGAATGAGGTGATTTTTCTATATCTTTACAAGAGGTGCGGAGAATTTTTTACAGGTGTTTTTTTGTTCCTATTATATTATTTATTACCTTTGTGGTCGATTAACTGATTATCGGAATTTCCTATAATATGATATGGACATGAAAAAGATTCTGTTTTTTGCCTTGTGGCTTTGCATGGCAGCAGCACAGGCGCAAACCGCGAGAAAATTTACTATCGACCTGACTGATGACGGAAAGGCTCAGATGGTATGTTTCCTTCCCGAGAAGTCTTCGGGTAGGGCTATTGTGGGAGTACCGGGAGGCGGATACTCCATGTTGTCGAACACCCACGAGGGATACCAGGCTTCTGAGTGGTTGAACCAGCGGGGCATTGCCTACTTTGTGGTGAACTACCGTCTGCCTCATGGCGACCGCACCATCCCTATGGGCGATGTGCAGAAGGGAATACGCATTGTGCGTGATTCGGCTACCGTGTGGGGCATTCATCCGCGCGATGTGGGTATCATGGGTTTCTCGGCTGGTGGTCATTTGGCTTCGGTCATCTCCACTCATTCGGAGTTTGACGTGCGTCCCGACTTCAGCATTTTGTTTTATCCCGTCATTTCAATGGACGAACGGTTGACACACAGATTTTCTTGTATGAACTTCTTGGGTAGGGAAGGGCAGAAGGATAAGGAATTGGTGCGCCAGTTCTCCACCCAAAATGCGGTGCGCCGTCACTTGACTCCGCCGGCCATTATCATTTCAGGAAACAATGATCAGCTGGTGCCTTTTGTGACGAATGGCCTTGAATACTTTAAAGCGATGCGAAATGCTGGCAATGATTGTGCTATGCACGTGTATCCGACCAATAGTCATGGCTTTGGATTCAGCGCTGATTTCAAGTTCCGCGAGCAGTTGCTGACCGACCTCGGCACTTGGCTGGACAACTTGCCTTCTCCTGCGCCCGAAGCTATCCGTGTGGCTTGCATCGGTAATAGTATCACCGATGGTCATGGTATCGACTTGGCTCCCCAATTCGGCTATCCGGCTTTGTTGCAACAGAAGTTGGGAAAGAAGTACTGGGTGAAGAATTTCGGCGTGAGTGCACGCACGATGTTGAACAAGGGCGACCACCCTTACATGAACGAGCTGGCTTGGCGCGATGCCGTAGCTTTCCGTCCCGACATTGCCATCATCAAATTGGGTACCAATGACTCCAAACCTGGCAATTGGCAGCATGGCGCTGGATTCAAGCAGGATTTGGTGCAGATGATTACCACTCTTTGTCCCGAATTGGCAACGTTGCCTAAAAATAAGAAAAAGAGAGCCAAAGCATTAGCTGAAGTAAAGACCAAGATATTCCTTTGTACACCAATCCCTGCATTCAAGCAGACGTGGAATATCAATGATTCTGTCATTGTGAATGGCATTATTCCCGTTCAGCAAGAGGTGGCTAATGAGTATGGCTTGCAGGTGATTGACTTGCACACGCTCTTTGCCGGCGATGGTGACAAAATGCTTTCCGATGGCATCCATCCCAATGGACAAGGTGCACGCCGTATGGCGGACATCATTGCTGAGGCACTGAATAAGGATTGAGGGTTATAGTCATGATTCGATAATCCGATTTTTTCTTTTAATTGGAATACAGAGACACGGAAACACAGAGGTTTTTGTTTTTTCAGAAAATCAATGAATTACAAAAATACTCTGCGTCTCCGTGTCTCTGTGTTCTATAAAAAGGGGATGTGTGTGCCTTTTCTTATTTTTCAATCATACGGTGTATTTGACGGGTTCTTCAAATCGCGCACACACACTTCCCATACCTTGCAATTACGGGCTTTTCCTTCGGGACCTTCTACATAGAGGGTCACTACGTAGTGGGCATTGTCGCGTGCATAGGTGTGCACGGGATGTTGCTCATTGGAGGTAGTGCCGTCGCCGAAGTCCCAATGCCACGAGGTGATGTTGCCATAGCTCTCGTCACGGAAGCACACGGTGCGTGTGTCGGGCACAACGGTGAATGTCCAGTCACACTCTACTGGCTTGCGGAATTGTTTTTCAAGAGGCATCAGGGTGAACAGGCGTTGCATGGAGGCATTGCCATACACGTGGTGATGCTTCGAGAGGTTCCAGAATCCATCCTTCTCTTCCTTGCCATCGTAATCAATCACTGCCCAGCAGAGGCCAATCTTCTTGTTCTCGTAAAGGCGGCTTTCGGTAGATTTGGCCGGACCTTCAGGACTGGCATAGTCGAAGGGGGTGATGTAGAACTCCATGCGCAACTTGCCATTTTCTCCGTGCTTGAACGAGTAGTCGTAGGCATAGTTGGCATAGGGCAGATACTTGAGCCATTGTTGGGTTCCCCATACCATGGTCCACGATTTGCCTTCGGTGGGCGGTGTCATGATGTGGTAGTTCTGTGCATGGATGTTCTGGAACTCAAAGAAGGCATCCATGCGTGTCATCACCTCGGGATTGAGGCGGAATTCGTCCGTATGGGGACCACCTGAGAGGTCGGCATCCACCACGATTTCATACGTGTCATTACGAAGTCCCAATTGGTCGAACTCCCAATAGTTGTCATACGCTTCGTAGAGGAAATAGAGGCGGTTGAGGCCCTCTACCCATCCCACTTTCACGGTGATGTCGAGGGTAGAGCGGTCGATGCCGACGTGTTTCTTTGTGTCGTCCCACATCTCCTCTATACCCACGGCATAACTGTCGGGCACGATGTCCCAGTCGGCAAACGAACCGTCGATGCAAGGGATGGCATTCCGTGGAAATTGGAACACTTTGAATCCCGGCTCCTGCACCTGTATTTTCTCTTGTGCAAAGGTATAGCAACCCATGAGGGCTGCTATACCTATTATATATAATCTTTTCATAATCAATAGTTGAACAGTTCCACTTTCAAGAATTGCGGGGCAGGCTTTCCAAAGTTGAGGCCTTGTCCGGAGAATCCTTCTTCTACGGCATAGAGGAGGTCGTAGCGGAGTTGGATTTCATCACCGTTCAGCCAGCGTCCTTCAATCCATTGGCCTTGTGCGTCAAATTCTCCTTCGGTCACCTTGGCAAGTCCTACGTAGCCCTTTCCATCAGCAGGCAAGAAAGTTACGCGTACGTTTGAACCCAGGAACAGGTAATCATTCTCGTTCTTGATGGCAATTACGTAACCGATGGCTTCTGGATCGTAAGTGCCACCTGTCAACTGAGGTGCACCACCGTTTCTCATACCGCTTGACACGAGTTCGCACTGTATGCGCACGTCACCCAAACGGATTTCATCCTTTACCTTGAACGGGTTCGAGCCTTTCAGCCAAGCTGCACCGATGCGTCCTTCGGCCTGTGCGGCCAGAATCTGGTCGGCAATGCTTCCGGCCTTGCGGTAGAAAGCGTTGAAGGTGTCGTTGGACTTTTCGCTACAATAGCGCTCAATGCCGAAGGGAGAATAGCCGATGCCACCCAATGCTCCGATGGTGTATGCCGCATTGGCCGCACCATTTTGTCCGGCACGTGATTCGGGAACGAATACGGGATTGCCTGAGCGTGCATAAAGTTTCAGAATTTCGGGATAGTCATTCAGATAGATGTCAGGACAGAGGATGTCGATGTGAGGAGCTGCAGCTCTCCATATATCGTGGTTCTGAGCTTGCGGACCTCCTGACGGATAGTTGCCGGGACGTGTATCCTCGGGTTGTACAATCCAGGCGTTTACGAATGTGGGCAGGTCGTATTCTGCTTTTCCAAGGGCAGTGATGCGATCCATGTATGAAGCATAATTCCAAGCCATGAAAATCTCAGCCGTGCGGTCGTTCTTTCCGAAGACCTCTTCCCAAGTGCCTGATGTCTTGCATCCGTTGGTTTCCCATGCGGTGCGTGTTTCGGGCAGGAGGTTGGCCTTGTTGGCTGTCAGCCAGTCGATCAGCTGTTTGGGCACTGCACCCTTGAATGCCTTCTCTGCCAACGGGCAATAGTCGCGCGGATGTCCGTGCAAACCTACCTCATTTTCCATCTGTATCATGATGACGGTCTGCTCCTTGGCATCCACTTCTTTCAAATGGCGCATCATGGCAGCAAAAGCCTTTCCGTCGGCTTCGCGTGTATTTTCACCCAAAGTCGTCAGGATGGGTAGGGGTTTGCCTTCGGGCGTGTGAGCCAAAGGGAATCGCTTGGTGTCCTTCTTCACCCATGTGGGAATGTAGCTGGTGATTCCGTTTTTCCAACTTCCGAACCACAAAATCATCAGTTTCATGTCGTGTGCACGGGCGTCAGCCAACAGGTTGTCCACTACGGTAAAATCAAATTTTCCCTCTTCAGGTTCTGTCTGCTCCCAAGACACTACGGCCAATACGGTATTCACGCCGGCATCCTTCAATTGCTGCCAATAAGGGGCCAAATATTCACGACTTGATGAGGTGGAGTTACCCAACTCTCCTGCCAATGCCAACCAAGGCTTGTCTTTCACTATCAGTTGGGTTACATTGCCTCGTTTTTCCAAATGAGGTCTTTGGTAATCGGCTGAGGCCTTCTCCTCTTGTGTTGCGTTTGATGTGCAGCCACATACGACGAGCATAGCGGCTATCATGGCACCAAAAATTTTTTTCATAGTTTTTATTATATTGTTATATAATGATTGTCCTTTTTATTGTTATTTCTTATATCGGTCGAGCAGATGCTGGGGGAGTTTCACTACGCAGATGTTGAGTGAGCGTCCGTCCTCAGAGAGCATGGCCGATTGGATTTCGATAGCAGTACCGTCGGGCTTGAAGGTGGGATGTACATGGTCGCGTGCGGTTGTCTTGTGTCCGGCGGTCAACAGGATGCGCTCTTTGGTGTGGCGGTCGATGAGCCACAATTCGCGTGCAAAGGTGTCACCTGCCACCCAATGTCCATCTTGTGAACCGGCTACGTGCCAGAAGTTGTCGCCATCCACCTGTCCTTCCATGGTGAATTCGCGTGTTCTCATGTTCACTACGGCCATACCAGTTGCGTATTCCTTAGTGCCTGATGCTCCCCAATCCTTTGTGAAGTCGGTGTTGCGCTCTTCTTCTATCTTTCTGTGTCCCAATACGGCAATCACCAGCTCGTCTTCACTGATGACGGCTTCGTGAGTCACCCAATCATATTCAGTCTCACGATAGATGGGACGCAGGTTTGTTCCGTCGGCATTCACCATCCATGTGCGTTGTGGTGCTTTTCCACCTGTCTCCCAACAGAAAATCACTTCGCCCGGATGCCAGGGGTTTCCTTGTATGTGTCCCACTTGGAAATGTACGCTTACTACATGGTCAATCTTACCTGTTGTCAAGTCAATTTTTCCGATACCTGAGGGGCCTGCACCCATCTTGCGAGGGCCAAAGGCAGCTGAAATTTCTTCTTTGATGGGGAACTTGCCTGCATACTCTTTACCCAAGCGGAAGTAGGCGAAAGTCTCGCTTCCGTCCAATGCCATGTCGCCACCGGCACCCATTTCTTGGGGGATAAGTCCACAGATGCGTTCGTAGTGTTTCTTCTTTTTCAGTTTGCCTGCTTCTGAATCGGCAAACAGGCGTTCAAGGTTGACTTCAACGACTTCCATTCCCAGTCTTTCGTCTTTCTTGCTTTTGAGCGGACGCATGTAGTAGAGGTGCATTGATTTGCGTGCCACACACAACATACCTGAGAAACCACCTTCGGTCACCTGTACGATGTCACCAGTCTCTTCGTTCACCGCCATGGCTTCACCTCTCACGCGTGTCGAACGGAAAATAACCCATTTGCCGTCCGAAGTCCATTGGTTGTGTGTCTGATAGATTTTGGAATCTCCGGTGCCGCTTTTTGAAGTCAGGAAAATCAGTTCAACACCAGTCTTTGGGTCTTTGATGACCTTTCTTTCAGATGGGAATCGTGTCCCAATCTGTTGTGCAGGACTTAATAGAGCCCATGTCAGCAACATGCCGACGCAACACAGTCTTTTTACTACATTTTTCATAAGTTAAAAATTAAGTAAGGGTTAATAATATAGGTTAATGTAACTTTATCTGATCATTTTATCTTGTCGTATTGCGCTTCAGCTTTGATGGACGCATGTTTGGGAGCATCCATCATCTCCACCAATGCACGCAATACAGGACCCTCGCCCATAGGGTCGTTTGTCCATTGTGGACGATTATAGTAGAAACTGAGCGAGGGCATGATGCCTGTGCCGGCGCAGATGGCCGTCACATTTCCTTCGGGTGAAACTTTGGTAAACAGTCCCTTCAATCCCTGCCATGCTACGTGTATAAAATCAAGGTGCAACCATCCGGCTTTTACTCCGCGTGCCATGCCGCACACAAACATAGCTGTGCCTGTCACTTCTTCGTAGGAATCCACCTTGTCCAACAATTGGTGCCAAAGACCATTTGCTCCTTGGTACCGTGCCACCCCTTCGGCTTGCATTTGGAAATTCTTGAGCACATCCTCGCGCATGGGATGATCAAGAGGCATTTTCTGTAGCAGGTCGGCCGTAGCCATAAATACCCATCCGTTGGCTCGGCTCCAATGTGCCACACCATTGCTCTTTGTATCGGTGTGATAGCAATGGTAATAGAGTTGTTTTTCCGGACACCACAGATAGCGAGTGTAATTCAATATTTGGTTTGCCGCATCGGTGAAATAGCTGATATCTCTTGTTGTTTCACCCATGTTTACCAGGAAAGACAGTGCCATGTAAGCATCGTCTGCCCAAACCGTGTTTTCATGTGGCCACAAACGGGCAATGGTTCCATCGGCCAAGCGTGGTTCTGCATGACGTATATGATTGTCAGTGTCGGCAATGTATTGTTCAAAGGCTTTATTGGGATGGCGTTTGTTCAATACGACCAGACTTGCTCCCATAGGTCCATTATCATCCAAACGTTTGTTACGGTATATCATGTGCCAATTGACATTTCGAACGGGTAACCATCCTTCCTCCTTCAATGTCTTTTCATACAGATTCTTGAAGTATTGCTGATTGTCCGGACGAAAGATAAAGGTCATGTTCTTAAGTACAAATTCTTCATATTTCTTTGTACCTAATTTATCACCCAATTCCATTAGGGCAAGATTGGTTACTCCATTTGTGTAGTGCCAATCGAGATACTTGCTTTTTACCTTCACATTTTTGTCAGGTTTCACTCCCTGTAATGAAGTATATACCTCACCCGTCTGCTTGTTTACAAATTCATAGGTTGTGCTGGCTACAATACGGTCTGCAATGCGAATGGCTCTTTCGCATGCTTCTTCACCTGTTTGAGCTTGAAGACCAACTACCGTATATAATAAGGTTGTAGTGGTGAGTAGAATATTCTTATAAATACGATTCATGGTAAATTAAGTTTAAGGTTGGCGAGAAAGGTGGTATGTGTGTGTCACATACAAAAGGGAATAAAGTTGTGTGAATCTTCTCCCTATTCAATCCTTCTCTTTAATAGGACAATGTGCGAAAGTACCATGTGTATTTTTTATACTGGCACTTTCGCACATTGATGCGTTGTATGTTTATCCCAAGTATTTTAACAGGATTTTGCTTCCCGGGTCGTTCTTTATCTTACGGAGTGACTTTTCCTTGATTTGGCGCACACGTTCGCGGGTCAGTCCCAATTGGTCGCCAATCTCCTCCAATGATTTTTCGTGACATCCGATGCCGAATGACATCACAATGACCTTCTTTTCTCTGTCTTTCAACACGGCAGACAGGATGTTGTCCAATTCGGCGCAGAGCGATTCCTTGTCCATGGGGCTGTCTGTGTGGGGAGCATCTTCGTTCGTCAGTACGTCCAACAGGCAATTTTCCTCTCCGTCCTGGAAGGGGGCATCTACTGAAACCTGACGACCGCTCACACGCAGTACTTCCGAAATCTTGTCTTCCTCGATGTTCAGCTCTTCGGCCAGTTCTGCTACTGAAGGACGACGTTCGTTCTCCTGTTCGAATTTCGACAATACCTTATTAATCTTGTTTACCGAACCAACCTGATTGAGTGGCAGGCGTACAATACGGGATTGTTCGGCCAACGCTTGCAGGATGGATTGGCGAATCCACCAAACGGCGTAACTGATGAATTTGAATCCGCGTGTCTCGTCGAACTTCTGAGCCGCCTTGATGAGTCCGATATTTCCCTCGTTGATGAGGTCTTGCAGACTCAGTCCCTGGTTTTGGTACTGCTTGGCCACTGATACCACAAAGCGCAGATTAGCCTTTGTCAGTTTTTCCAATGCCCGTTGGTCACCTTGGCGGATGCGTTGCGCCAACTCCACTTCTTCTTCAACAGAAACTAATTCTTCCTTACCAATCTCAAGCAGATATTTGTCCAATGCTTCGCTACTACGATTGGTAATACTTTTAGTGATTTTAAGTTGTCTCATTATCCAAAATCGATTTTGAATTGCAAAGTTACTATTTTTTCTCCAATTAAGAGCGCGTTTTTAGGAAAATATAGCAATTGTTTCTTGAAAATTCAAAAAAGAACAGAAAATATGGTGCTTTATTCCCTTTTTCCTAGGATGTTTTTGGGGATTACCTGAAAAATATTTTTCTTCCGTCTGCAAAAAAATATTCTCAGGTAGGGGAAAAACTGTTGTCCGAATCGATGGGCTTTTTGACTGGATAATCTGTATGAATTTATAGAGTCCGCCTCACTCCGGTGGAGAGATTTTTTTATTCAATCCCTTCCCCTTCGCGTAAAATGATGGTAGTTGCTCCGATAGTGATGATGTCGCCATCCGAAATGCGTGCCCGGTCTTTGGGACCTAATATTTCATTCATCAAGAAAGTGCCTGTATTGCTGAGTCCGTCGCGTAGGGTATATACCAATCCTCCTTGTTTGTTGCGTTTCACGTTGATGATGCAATGGTGTCGGTCCATACTTGGGTCGGCCGTTTCAATGGGGGTTGTAATGTTTGTTCCTTGGTTGCGTCGCCCGATGGTATTGTCACCTTCGTAGAGGGGAAGCACTTGTTTGTAGCCGAACACATTTTCCACAACTACGATACTGCCACATGCTTGTCTGTTTTCTTGTTCGTCAATTTTTTCTTCTTTGCGCGTAGCCTTCAGTTTTGACACACCAATGCGTATGCCGAATTGTTTTTTGCAATCGGGACAGACGAATACCAGTGACTGGCCGTCGGCATATTGTGTCTCGTCAAATGTGATAAAGCCCTCACACTTAGGGCATCTTACTCGTTTCATGAACTGTTATTATTTTGCAACAAACAACAAAGCTACGAGCTTCGGTTGCCATGTGGCGCAAACGTTCACTCGTAGCTTGTAGCTTATCATTGATTTCTTGTTATTTCTTCGTCTTCAGCACCCAAGCATCCTTGAACAGGGCATTCAGCTTCAGTTCGTTCACTTTGGCGTAGGCATCAGCTTCAGTATGGTAAGCTTTCAAGGCGATACGGAAACGTCCGCCACCTTTTATCAGGAATGCACCCGGAAAACCTTTGGCGGCAAATCCATCGATAGCCGTTTGGGCATCACCTTCAGTCGTCACACTGGCTACTATTATATTATAGGTAGTCGTGGCTTGCTTTTGAGGAGCAGGTTGGACAGACGGTTTAGACGGTTTGGTTGCGACAGGGGCAGGTTTCGCTACAGCCTTGACCGTAGTTGCTTTCGGTGTTTCCTTGACGGGAGCCGGTTCTGCTTTTGGAGCCGGTTCGCTTTTGGCAACCGTTGTAGCTACAGGCTTTTCGATAGGCTTTTCTGTAGTTGCTTCCGAAGCCTTTGGGGCGGGTACTGATTCAGCCTTTTGGGCTGGTTTGGGTTCTGCTTTTGGGGCGGGTGCAGGTTTTGCCTTGCTTGTCATTGCTTTCTTGGCAGGTGCGGATGTTGGCATCAGGGTGGTCAACAACGATTCTTTCTTCACCTGCTCAAACACACTGATGTTGCCCAACGAAGCATAATTCTCCTCTTCGATGTAGGTGTTGTCCACGGGGGTGGAGAGGAAGAAGAACAGCATCACGGCCGCGGCCACGCTCACCGCGTTGGCTATCCATTCGTGACGTATCTTGATGGTGAGTGTCCGATTCTTGTTTTCGATGACAGGTGCCTTTCCTGTTTCTGTTTCCACCTCGCTGGAACCTGTTGTTTTTCCTCTGTCGCCAGTGCAGCCAATGGTTTCATGGGCACCGCCGCCAATCCGTACAGGTAGGGAGTGATCACTCCGTCTTCTGTCGGGTCAAACTGGTATTCTCCCACGATGGTGCGTCTCAACGTGCCGATTCCGTGCAGTTCCACCAATCCTTCTTTGTAGAGTTCTTGGCTCAGCCGTTCGATGGCGGCTTCGGCCAGTCTGGTAGCTTCAGGATAAGTGGCATCGTGTGTCATCATGTATGATTGCACCAACAGACCATCGTTGATTTTCAGTTGTGGGTTGAAGCCAATGGTACGGTATGGCGGCAGGAATATCTGTTCCTCCTCCATCCATCGTGCCGGTGAATGGTTGGTCACGAATCCACCGAATTGTGGCAGGATTACGCAATCATTCTCCACCAATAGGGCTTCGATATGTTTGGTCAGTTCTTTCATAGTAAACTCACTTTGTCCTGCAAAGATAAATGATTATTTTCACACCACCTCATTTTTTTGCATTTTTTTGAGGTTAAACAATGACTACGGTTCAATACATTCAGAATGTATCGTTATTCGTCGTTTGCCCTGTATTACTCTCACTCTTTCCGCGTTTGTGGTGCTTGCGTCCTCCGCGATGGGTGCGCTTCTTTTTAGGAGTGGCTTCGGCGGGCTGAGGGGTTGGCGCTTCTGGCATCGGGGCATTCGTGGATTGCGGAGTAGGGGATGTGTTTGCCTCTTTCTTTCCTCCTTTTTTACGGCCATGTCCACGGGTGTTGCCTTTCTTGTCGCTTCCGTTCTTGCCTTTGCGCCCACGTCCGCCACGACTTTTTTCACTTTTGTGCCCTGGTTTGTATTCGGGGGCTTCTCCTAAGGCTTCGGGCATGGGGAGTTTTTCCACTTCTTTCTCGATGAACTCTTCGATGGTGTGGAAACGGGTTTGGTCTTTGGGACCTACGAATGTGATGGCTCGGCCTTCGTTGCCGGCACGGGCGGTACGGCCGATGCGGTGAACGTAGTCTTCGCAATCATGGGGAACATCGAAGTTGATGACAAGGCTGATGTCATCGATGTCAATGCCGCGCGACACGATGTCGGTGGCTACGAGAATATCTACGCGGTCGTTCTTGAACTCGTGCATGATGGCATCGCGTTGTGTCTGGTCAAGGTCGCTATGCATTTCGCCTACGTTCAACTTCATGCGTTGGAGAGCCTTGGTCACTTCCTTTACTTTCAGTTTGGACGAGGCGAAGATGATGACGCGCTTGGCCGGTTCGGCATTGAAGAGGTGTTGGATGATGCCGAGCTTCTGTGGTTCGGTGCAGACGTAGGCACCCTGCTGAATCTTTTCGGCAGGTTTGCTGACGGCCAATTTCACTTCGACAGGGTCTTTTAATATGGTGCGTGCCAATTGGCGTATTTTTTCGGGCATGGTGGCACTGAACATGATGGTCTGGCGCGTTTCGGGCAATAGTTTGGCTATCTGCATGATGTCGTCGGAAAATCCCATGTCGAGCATACGGTCTGCTTCGTCGAGAATGAAGAAACTGACGCGGGAGAGATCGACATATCCCATATTGATGTGTGCCAACAAACGGCCGGGAGTGGCAATGACTACATCGGCTCCGAGGGTGAGACCCTTCTGTTCTTGGGCGAAGCGGATGCCATCGTTTCCGCCATAGACGGCTACGCTGCTGCTGTTGGTGAAGTAGCTGAATGCCTCCATCTGCTGGTCAATCTGTTGGGCCAGTTCACGGGTGGGCGACATGATGATACAGTTGATGGCATCTTCGGGATGGCCACCTTTGCTGAGTTGGTTGAGGATGGGCAGGAGGAAAGCGGCCGTCTTGCCGGTGCCTGTCTGTGCCACACCGATGAGGTCGTGCCCTTCGAGAATGGGAGGGATAGTATGTTCTTGCACCGGGGTACACTCTTCGAAGTTCATGGCGTCGAGTGCGTCGAGTATGCAATCTTCTAAGTCGAGTTCGTCGAAATACATGTTTCTAAATTATGAATTGAAGTATTATGAATTGTGAATTATGGCTGCCTTGCTGATGGGCGATGGCAGACTATTCATGAATTACAAATTGCAAAATTAGTGAATAAACCTATAAAATAAGGTGTAAAAAGACGAAAAAAGGCCGAAAATATGTTTTATAACATAAAAATAGGGACTTTTTTATGGTTGCTTCAAGAAAAAAGCATACCTTTGCACCCGATTTCGGATGAAAGGCAGGATAGCGAAGTTTTATTCTTCGTATCTGAAAATTTCTTCGGAAGGAGATGTGAACGGCACTCGGCCATCCAGAGGGGAGGCAGAAGAGAAAAAGAGTGTCAAGTATGAACTAAAAGAGTATTACATGAGAAATGTAAAATGGAGCATGGTTGCTTTGTCCCTGTTGTTAGTCTCTTTTGTGGATAAGGACAACCTGTTCAGCGGTCATGATGTGGGGGACAAAGCTCCCTTGTTTACCCTGGCCGCACCCATTGAGGGAAGCAGTCCCCTCAACCTTCGGGATTTGAAGGGAGAATATGTGCTGCTGAGTTTTTGGGCAAGCTATGACGCCCCTTCACGTATGCAAAATGTGCAATTGAGCAGAGTGGCGGCGCAGATGCCTGATAAACTGAAGATGGTTTCGGTATCGTTTGATGAGTACCGTTCGGTGTTCAGCGAAACCGTCAAGAATGACAAGATTGACCCGACGGGCAGTTTTGTAGAATTGGCAGGTGAGAAATCGCCTTTGTTCAAGCAATATCGCTTGAAGCGCGGATTCAAAAACTATTTGTTGAATCCTGAAGGCGTAATCATCGCCAAGGATGTGCAAGCCGATGAACTTGCTGATTATATAGGAAAAAAGGCTGAGAGTTGATGTGACTTTCAGCCTTTTTTCTTGTTTTGTAAATATTTTATTGTTCGCAATGTAAAGAAACAGAAAAACGACGTTATTCTCTTTTGCCCACCTCAGGGGTAAGGCAAGCTTATCCCTATGATGATGTCACCTTACCTATAGGTTGATGTTCAGTTACTTATCGACCTGTCTGAATTTTCGCGTATTTCCGTCCGAAAGAAAAGCTGCGTGCATATGCGCGATTCTCGTGCGGTCATTTTTGCATATTTATACAGTCAGATTGTATAATTATACATTTCACCCCTTTTCATGCACATCCCCTCGCGACCGTGTGCACACCTTCTATTGACCGTAAGCACACCCTATAGCAGAGTGTCTGAAGAAACTCCGCCGACCGTGTGCACACGGTCAGTAGCAAATGTGCACACGCCCTTCTCGTCTCTTGCCTTTTGGCCTTTGTACATTGTATATATATGCATAAAACCACCCGTTACAAACCTTTCCCTTCTGATGAAATAGAAAAGTAGGAATTATTACCAGCGGATGTAAAGGAAAACGACAAATATAGCTATTGGCTATGGCTATGGCTATGGCTATGGC
>JAFXDG010000094.1 GCA_017521285.1 Bacteroidaceae bacterium
ACGGTGCAACCTTCCTTGTGGAGCTGGCTGAGGAGGGTCATCACCTCGTGGCCGTTCTTTGAGTCGAGGTTACCCGTAGGCTCGTCGGCAAGGATGAGTTTCGGTCCGCCCACCACGGCACGGGCAATGGCCACGCGCTGCTGCTGACCACCGGAGAGCTGTTTGGGGAAGTGTTTTTCGCGATGGGCAATGTCCATGCGCTGCATCACCTCCTGAATGCGCTGCTTGCGCTCCGCCTTCGGCACACCCATGTAGAGCAAGGGAAGTTCGATGTTCTCATACACGCTCAGCTCCTCGATGAGGTTGAAGCTTTGGAACACAAAGCCGATGACACCCTTGCGCAACTCGGTACGGCGGTCTTCGTTGAACTCCTCCACATTGGTGCCCAAGAGTTCATACGTACCGTTCGTGGGGTTGTCCAACAGGCCCAAGATGTTCAACAGGGTGGATTTTCCACAACCCGAAGGGCCCATGATGGCCACGAATTCACCTTCCTTCACTTCCAGGCTCACATTGTGCAATGCCCATGTTTCCACTTCTTCCGTACGGAAGACTTTCTGAATACTGTTTGTCTTAATCATAAGTTTGATTTTTTTAAGAAGACCCTTCCCCTTACCCCTCCACAAGGGAGGGGAGTGGTTCGTCTTTGGTTAATAAATTAGTTAATTTCCAATCATTTTACTCCTTCCCTTTGGGGAAGGCTGGGATGGGGTCCACCCCTCACTCCTTTGCCAACTCGTCTGCCGGATGGGTGCGGGCCACCATCAGGATGCGCCACAGGATGGTGAGCACCACCAAGAGGGCTACACCGAAGAAGATGCCCGACCAGAAGAGCGGGCCGATGTTGATGAACACCTTTGAACTGCTTCTCATCATATCCAGCACCAAGAAGTCTATCGGGAAAGCAATCAGGGCCGGAATGACCAACAGCCAGAAGTAACGCCGGCCGAACATCCACAGGATATTGCCGAAGCGGGCACCGAACACCTTGCGGATGGCCACCTCGCGACGACGGCGCTCAGTGTCGATGGTGATGGCAGAATAGACACCCAGCAGCGTGATGGCCAGACTGACGATGGAGATGAACCGGAGCGTCTTTTGTATCTCTATATTACCTCTGTGAAAACTTTCAATATCATCTTTCAATGTAGAGATTTCCGGCTCCACACTCTCGGGGAAAATCTCGCGAAGCTCGGTCAACACATGTTCGCGCACCGCTTCCACCTGACCGGGATGGCACTTCAGATAGACCCGGCTGACCATTATCTGATGTTCGTCCACAGTATAAACCGTTTCGGGATTGGTGTGACTTCCTCCATTATAAGAAATGTTATTGCCCACGATGGCGGTCACCTTGTAAGCCATAGAGGGCTCTTTGCGATAGAAAGTCTTGCCAATGATGTCCTCATCAACACGGGAAGCAAAATTCACATCAACGGCCACTTCACCCTCCTTCTTGGGGAGACTGCCACGCACCAATTCGATGTTCATGAATTCAAAGTAGTTCAGCGGAACATTCTCTATCGACGGACAGGCGGCACACCTTTCGTCCTCCGGCTGCTTATACAGAAACTCATGATCACTATCCCAATTGAATACGTGGTGAGAATGCGGCATCATCTCCTTCACCCCCGAATGGTTGGCCAACCGCTGACATACGAAGGGCTTCTCTTGAAAAGGAATGGATACCAGACCCGAACTGAGCGACACGGAGAGAATCTGCTCCTTCTCGTCATGTGTCAGCGATTCGAACACCTTGTTACGCGTCAGGTTTGCCTGCATGTAGAGAGCCACAGTAAGCGTGATGAAGAGCCAGCAAGTGAAGAACTGGAAGCCCAAGAGCAGGTTGCGGCTCACTTGCCTGTGATGGCGAGGTGCGGCTGTGTCTCCGACAATGCCCCGCTGGATGGTGATGCGGTGGATACGCCAACTCAACACCGCACAAATGACCGTACAAAGAAGGTATATCCAACCGGTGTATTCGGCTGCTTCCCACATGAGCTTGCCTCTGTCTATGTCTGGTGAAAAGACGCTTTGCGGCACAATGGCTCTCACATCCAGCCACCTCAGCACATAGTTGCACAACCAGCCGGCGACAATCATCATCATGCTCATTTGGGTCATCAGCATCAGGAAAAGGTCTCTCCAACGGCATCCCAACAGGCGGCGCATACTGTATTCGTGGGTGCGGTTCAATATTGTCCCCACCAGAAAATGCAGGAAGTTGAACAGTCCGACAAACAAGACAATCAGCGCGATGCTTACAAAAATCAACGATGCCACAATACCTATGGTTGTTTCGTCCTCCCCTTGATGGTTTCCCACCAACACCATGTCGCCCCGCTCATATCCTCCAATAAAGGGGAAATGGGTCAACACGGTGAGCAATTCCCGATTGAGGTCATCCACGCTGCATCCGTCAGCCAACAGGCCACGTGTGTAGTAATGACCAGTGCCGCCACCGACCAACTCGTTCACTCGCAACAGGTCAAAGCCACTCTCTCTGCCACAGACAGCCCAAGACTTCTGTGAGTCCCAGTCCTCCATGACCGCACGCACCGTATAGGTCTGGTCTTTATAAACCGCTTCATTCCTGTTCAGCGTCTGTCCCACGGCCTCCACCTCTGAACCAAAAATGCGGCGGGCTGCTGAAGCCGTCAGTACGATGGAGTTGGGATGTGTGGCCACTTGCTCCCAACTTCCGGCCACAATGTGCGGATGATAGAGTGCGGCAAAGGAACTGTCCGTCTCGATTGCGGTCAATTCATAAGGCAGCTCCTTGCCGGTGCGCCCTTCCAGATAACCGCTTCTATATCCCCACGAGATGGAGCATACATCGGAGAGGGAGTTCAACTGGAGCGACTTCAGCTTCTTTCCATCCTCCCGATTCAAATGCAGGCTGTAAGATGATTTGCCCACAATGGAAACAATGCGTTCATGATTTTCCACGGTATCATACGCTTCGCCATAGAAACGGATAAAGTGCATACAGATACTGAAGCAGACCAGACTGGCCGAGAGGCCGAACACACTGATGATGTTTTGCGAAAGATACTTGCGTATGTTTCGCCAAGCGATGGTAATGTTATGCTCTAACATGATGTTTTTAAGTTTTTAGTTATTTATTTAATTTGTTAATATTCGACACTCTGCAATTCTCTTAGAGTCTCTTCATTTTACAGATGCCCAGTTTCTCTTGGATGCGTGGGGCACAACAAGGAGTCTCCGCCGTTTTGCCTTACAAAATTATTGAATTGACCAAACATTATCTGTTAAAAAACCGTTAAATCGTTCTACAGACCTAAAAAACGTCTAATTTCTTGACACTCGTTTGGGCAGGACAAGGAAAAAAGGTGGAAAATGCAAGATAATGGAAGGTGGTGGCTTGTGTAAATAGAGGGGCAATATACAATAAAAAGGAGGTCGTGTCAAAAATAAATGAGGGTGTGTCAAAATAGGATTCTCCACATAGTTCAAGTCATTTCTTTGTCATTCTGAGCAACGCGAAGAATCTGTAAGCGTAAGCATATTAGCCGTTTGGTAAAACGTTTACAGATTCTTCACTACGTTCAGAATGACAGAGACCGCATTTTGACACAACCTCATTTCCTCTGTATCGAAATAGAAAAGAATGTCTTAATATATGTGCTTCTTCACTGATACCGTGCCGTCGGCATACATCCGCCGTTCAAGGACAATGCCTTGGGGAGTGGCGACGATTTGTCCGCACAGGTTGAAGTAGGTGGTGCTCACAAGAGGAGCTGTGGGGATTGCTTGTGGCGTTTCCCGAATGCTTGCAGCGTGTCGCTCGGCGGCCAGTCGCAGCTGGGCGTGCACGTTGTAGTAGGCGGGTTTGGGTTTCAGGCTGCTGTCGTAGAGCAACGGCTGGTTATCGCGCCACGAGTGGTTGTCCGAGATGCCCCACACGAGCATCGAAGGGCAGTTGTCGTTGCGCAGGAAAATGCGGGTGATGGCTCCGTATTCCTTGGCTTGGAAGTCAAGTGCATCGGTGGCTGTGGGGTCGGCCAGTGCAATGTCCAGCTCCGTGATGATGCAGTCGAGTCCCAAGGTGGCGTAGCGTTGGATGTTCTTCTCCAGCTTCAGTGTATCCAGTTCGCCCGTGGTCAGGTGACACTGCAAGCCGCATCCGTCGATGGGCAGGCCTGCATCTTTCAGGCGCTTCACCAGATTGAAATAAGCCTCTGTCTTGGTGTTTCCGGCAAACTCCACGCCGTAGTCGTTGATGAAGAGTTTGGCT
>JAFXDG010000095.1 GCA_017521285.1 Bacteroidaceae bacterium
AAAAAACTATGGCATTTTACAAACCAAGATTGAAGAAAAGAAGTGGCCTGTACTATCCCGAGGCAGTGACCGTGGGCAAGCAGGTGAGTACGAAACAATTGGCGCAGGCATTGAGCGACCGGAGCACGGTGACGCTGAGCGATGCACGAGCCGTATTGAGCGAATTGGGCACGGTGATGAGCACCTACATGGCGCAGGGACGCAGCGTGCAGCTCGAGGGCCTGGGCAGCTTCCGCTACACCATCAATGCGCAGAAGCAGGGTGTGGAGACACTGGAAGAGGTCAGCCCCTTGCAAATCAAGAGCATCCGCGTGCGCTTTGTGCCCGAGACCACGCGCAATGCCGACGGCACCGTGGCCACGCGCAGTTGCCAACCCGGTGCAGTGGACTGGTTCCTCTGGGCTGCCGAGGAGAAGAAGAAGGCCGACGATGGCTCTGCCGGCGAGTACGAGGGCGGTAGCTCGGGCAATGATGGCGGGACGGGTAGTAATCCGTTGTGATTCGTTGAGGGGGGGAGGGTCTAAGGTCTATGGTCAAAGGTCTAAGGCTGATGGCGATGGCTATGGCTGATGGCGATGGCTATGGCTGATGGCGATGGCTATGGCTGATGGCGATGGCTAATGGCCTTAGACCTTTGACCTTCACCCTTCGACCTTTTAACCTTCGACCTTAGACCTTAGACCTTCCTCAGGATGACAGATACAGCATGATTCACTAGTCACTCGTCACCCGTAGCTAGTTGTTCCCTAAACCCTAAACCTTTTCTTGAACCTTGAACTTTAAACTTTGAACTTGTAGCTAGTTGTTCCCTAAACCTTAAACCTTTTTTACCCCCATGGAAAAACGTGAAATTTGGAAAATTGTGATTCAGACGCTCATCACCATCCTTACGGCCATTGGTACCGAACTTTTAATATTATTAAGTATTTTTTCTGAAGTCTCCTGTTTGTGAAAATTGGGGACTTCTATTTTTTTCAAAAAACTATTGCAATGTAAATGAAAATGTATATCTTTGTGTCGCATAAGTTTTTATGCATAGAAATCGGATAAGAGTTAATCCGTTTCAGAATTTTTGATTATTTTTGTATATTTGCCAACGAAAAATGCGTGGCAGGGGAAACATTGACGACGAAGCTCGACAGATATGCCTGGACATAGGACGCTGGATAGACATCAATAAGGAGGCCATATACAGTGCACGACCCTTCACCCAGTGGGGCGACAATGAGGTCATCTATACGCGCCAGGGTGGATGCATCTATGCCACCATCCTACACCCCAAGGGCGAAGCCATCACACTACCCCCACTCTCCTCCCTATCTGCCTCGGTAGGAAAAATTACAAAGGTGGAATGGGTGGAAGGCGACAAGAGTCTCCCCTTCACCCAATCGGCCGAGGGGCTGACTATACAAATGGGTGAGACGACGACCACACAAGGCATTCATGACAGGAAACTGGCACAGGGATACAAGGTGATCAGAATCACTCACGACAAGGCATGGTTCAATGACGATGACCCCGGTGTGCGCACCTTTGGATGGGACAGACAATGCAAGACCCACGAAGGAGACTTCAACAACGACCTCTCCTTCAGTACACTGGTGGGCGACACGTGGACGGTGAATATCGACCACTCAAGGGGATTCACCATCGTGGCCCCACAGGGCATGTGCGAAGGCGAGATGGAGGTGAGGATTGACGGGAAGCATGCGGGCCATGTATCCTTTGTAAAAAGCGACGATGTGAAGCACCAGTCGATAGTGTTCACCTCCAAGAAACTGAGAAAATCCACACACGAAATCCAACTGGTGAACAAAAGGGGAATGATAGCCCTGGATGCCCTCATCGTGCGATAAGGAGGAGTGATAATAAGGAAAGAAAGAGAATAACAACTTAAAAAATAGATATATAGTATGAAAAAACTAATCTTTACATTCACACTTTGGGGTGCTATGATGCTATTGGCACTGAATGCCGTGGCGCAGACAGAGCGATTCTGCATTGCCAAAGAGGGCAAGAGTGCTACCATCTTGGTAGACGAGGATGACTGGAAAGGTGTGATCAGAGCGGCCAACGACCTTGGCGACGATGTACGCAAGGTGACAGGTGTGGCTTCGCGGGTAGACATGATGTCAAAAGCCGATGTGACGACCCCTTCGTCCATCCTTGTAGGTACGATAGGAAAGAGTCGTATCATTGACCGACTTATCAAACAGAAGAAGATTGATGTGAAAAAAGTTCGTGGCCAATGGGAATCCTACTTAATTGATGTGGTGGACGGAAACCTTGTCATCGCAGGTAGCGACAAGCGTGGCACGATATATGGTATCTATGACATATCCGAACGCATAGGTGTGTCGCCATGGTATTGGATGGCCGATGTGCCGGTTCGTCATCAGGATGAGTTGTTTTATGAAGGGGGAACCTTCATCCAACCCTCTCCCAAGGTGAAGTATCGCGGTATCTTCATAAATGATGAGTGGCCCTCGTTTGGCACCTGGTGTAATAACAATTTTGGTGGAGTGAATGCAAAAGCCTACTATCACATCTTTGAATTGCTCCTTCGCCTGAAAGCCAACTACTTCTGGCCTGCCATGTGGGCCACCGCATTCAATGAGGACGACCCTGAAAGTCCGCGCCTGGCCGATGAGATGGGTATTGTGATGGGCACCAGCCACCATGAACCCATGATGCGCTCGCACCAAGAATATCTGCATCGCAAAGAACAGGTTGGCCCATGGGACTATGCCACCAACAAAGAGCGCATCGACCAATTCTTTCGCGAAGGAATGGAGCGCAACAAGGAGTATGACAACATAGTAACCATAGGTATGCGTGGCGATGGCGATGTGGCTATGGGCAAGGGAGACGACGCAGAGAACATGAAGACCCTTGGAAATGTGATAAAGGGACAACGAAAAATCATCAAGGACATCTATGGACGAGCTGATGCCGTGCCACAATTGTGGGCCATCTTTACTGAGGTGCAACGGTATTACGATGCAGGTTTTACGGTGCCTGATGATGTGACCCTTCTACTCTGTGACAACAATTGGGGATATATACGCCGTAAAGGACGTGGCTTTGAGCGCAAACGCAAAGGCGGACTAGGACTATACTACCACATCGACATGAACGGTGGTCCATGGAATGACCGATGGGTGAACACTACCACCGTGCCCAAATTGCGCGAACAATTGAACCTTGCCTATCAGAGTGGTATCGACCGCATCTGGATTATCAATGTTGGTGACCTCAAGCCAAAGGAAATGCCCATCGACTTCATCATGCATTATGCATGGGACCCTGAAGCCATCCAACCAGGTGACGAACAGGCATGGCTCGAGGGATTTACACAACGTATTTTTGGGGATGAGTTTGCGAAGGAAACCGCCGACATCATTGCAAAATACTCGAAGTACAACCTATGGCGCAAACCTGAAGTGCAAGTACCTGGTATCTTCAACTACGAAGAAATGCTACACTTGAACAACCAATGGCAGGCGCTTGTGGTACGGTGTGAGAACCTGAAAGAAAAGATTCCGGCCGAAGCACAAGATGCCTTCTACCAACTGGTCTATTATCCTGCCGTAGCCAGTGCAGGAGTGGCCATGATATACAATGCCACCACAATGGGTGACCGTGAGACCATAGAGGCACTTATGGAGAAAGACCAACGATTGAGCGACTATTATAACAAAATGGTGGCTGGTGGAAAATGGAATGGCATGATGCTCGACAACCATATCGGGTACACCCAATGGAGCATACCTGACAAAAATAGGAACCCCATGGATTTAGGGTTCAGAGTGAGACACCCATTGAATGCCAAGAGTGACACAAAAGAATACTCCATCCCCGCTAACAAATGCCAGCACAATGACGAAGGTTGGATATTCCTGCCCGGACTTGGCAGAAGCGAGGGGTGCATGGGAGCCAAGGACGTGATGACCGAATACCCCAATGGGGACGGACCTGTGCTGGAATACGAAGTGGACTTGACAGAAGAGGGACAAGTAGCCATAGGCATCTTGCCCACACAAGACATCCTGCCTGCCCGTGGCTTGCGCCTGGGAGTACAACTTGATGACCAACCTATGCAAGTGATTGATGCTCGGCGTGGATTGGTGGACACTTTCCAAGAATACAATCCACAGAACCTTGCTCAATCAAAAGTGTTGAAACCCCTCCCTCCACGAAGCAGACTATCCCTGAGTGGTTTTGTGAATGGTCGACAATTGCCTCGTAGAGACGAAGTGTTTGATAACATGCGTTGGCTGGATGCTACCTTTACGACGACTCCAGGTAAACACACCTTGAAAATCATTATGATAGATCCTGAAATCGTGGTAGAACAGATTGTGGTGAATCCTGACAACAATCGATATAGCTACTTTGGTACACCCGAAAGAAACTAATAAATAAACATTTAATAATGTATTTTCAACATGAAACGAACCTTTTTTACCCTATGCGGTATGGTGCTAACTATGGCAACATCTGCACAATACACCTTGAAGGACTGGAACATACGAGGTGTGGACGAGAACAGTGAACTACACTTGAATGTGAGTGAATACAAACTGAACTACAACCATCCACTACCCTATGCCGACTGGCAGAAAAGTTGGGTGGTGAAGGCCGACCTCAAATGTGGCACACTGGGTACAG
Source organism: Bacteroidaceae bacterium (assembly GCA_017521285.1). GTDB lineage: Bacteria > Bacteroidota > Bacteroidia > Bacteroidales > Bacteroidaceae > Phocaeicola_A. Next base: position 4,672 of record JAFXDG010000095.1, read on the forward strand.
AACAGGTGTTTGTGTGCAAGGAGGGTAAGGCCAGCCATCTGATAGGACGCAACTCGTTGGCAGGTGACATCTCCCTGGGATATGACAACATGCATGGGCAATTCTTTGTGGAGGTGATTGACAAGAATGAGGAACCTCATCGCCTGTGTGCAGGTCCCATGGTGGAAAAGGGTGTGTGGTACACCGTGGAGGCAAGAGCCGAATATGATGCACGCAAGGACAAATCTATGGTGATCCTACAGGTGAACAACGAGACAGGTACACTCACCTACCCTGGCAAGGCACTACGCCACAATAGCTCGTTGTGGGTGATAGGTCATGGTTTCCCCGGTGGATTCCCCAATGCCCTGCAAGTGCGCAATGGTGACCTGAGAAACCTGTACATTGATGGAGAACCTCTGCCACGTGTGGAGGGACAAAATCCGATGTTCCCTGGATTGTTTACTGCTGATCCCGCCTTCGTGGTGGTGAGCAACACGGTATATGCTTACATGGGCGAGGATAAGGCAGGACCTGGTGGATGGTTCAACATCCCCCACTGGTTGTGCTACTCATCTACAGACATGATTCATTGGACTTCGCACGGAGCGGTACTCTCTGCCGGTGACTTCCCCTATGCACACCCCCATGGTTCATGGGCTGCCCAAGTGGTGCAGGGAGCCGATGGCAAGTATTACTTCTATGTGACGCTCGATCGTAAGGATAATGGCCAACATACCATTGATGTGGCGGTGGCTGACACGCCAATTGGCCCCTTCCGCCCGGCAAGAAAGGATGGTACTCCTCTGATTACGGATGACATGACACCCGACTCACATCGTGCCAATGCAGACATTGACCCCACCGTGATTATTGACGACGATGGCACACCCTGGATGGCATGGGGAAATGGTGATTGCTATATGGTGAAACTGAAAAAGAACATGATAGAACTGGATGGGGAGGTAAAGAAAGTGCCTATGCGCAACTACTCAGAAGGACCCTGGTTGTTCAAGCGTGGCAAGCTATACTACAATGTATATGCCTCTGATGCACCTGGTGTGCAATCCGAGCAGATGGCATACTCCTATGCAGAGAGCATCGAAGGCCCATGGACTTATGGAGGATTCATCAGCACCTCGGCCAATCATGGATTTACCATTCACCCCTCGGTCATCCAATTCAAGGGAAAATGGTATTACATCTACCACGATGGTTCCTATAGTCAGAATGGAGGCCCTGGTGGCGATTGCCGACGAAGTGTGTGTGCCGAGTATCTCTACTTCGACAAGGAAGGAAAAATCAAATTCATTCCTCTCACACAAGAGGGTATCAGTAAGAGAAAATGAGAAAATAAATAACGTGAGTTCGATATAATTTCAGAATAATGTAAGTTGTCCGTCATTGATAAATTCGGATTGCCTTATGAAACAAATATTTACCCTTTTTTGCCTGCTTTTTAGCCTGGTTAGCTTTTCCACTTGTTCGCCTAAAGCGGATATAAATACATTACGTGTAAACAATTTAGATTCCCCTCTTGGGATTGACCAGGCTCCTCGATTCAGTTGGGTTGTTACAACCCCAGAGCGTGGGGCATATCAGACGGCTTATGAGATAGAAGTTGTTGATGCACAGGGAACGATGATGTGGAACTCGGGTAAAGTGACTTCTGCCGATTCTTACCAGATTGCATATAATGGCAAGGAACTTGATTCTAAAAGTATCTACCGATGGAGGGTAAGGATTTGGAACCAAGACGACCAACCTTATGAATGGAGCGCATGGCATGTCTTTGAAACAGCGATGTTATCTGAAAGTGATTGGAAAGCCCAATGGATTAAGGCTGAAAAAGAATACGAAAAGACAGATGTTGCTCATGTTGTCATAGACTTTGACAAACCTGTTTCAACTCGTTTTATCCGTATGGATGTGCAGAAATTGGGACTTCCAGTAATGACCGAGGGAAACAAATACAGAATGCAACTTTCAGAGATTCAGGTTTTGGATACGGAAGCCAATAATTTGGTCCGTGGAAAAAAGGTCACAGTTACACCTGAAGAGGCACTTCCTGCATCATGGTGTGCGGAGAATCTGACGGACGGTAACCTTTTGAATACTTCTTTATTGGGCGCCACAACAACCGCCCAACAATCACAAACGCCTTCTGCACCCTGTTATGTGGAAATTGATTTGGGGGAGGACAAGAACGTGGCCAGTGTTATCATCTACCCCCGCTTTGACATGCCCGCAGAAAGTGACGTCTCTTTGTGTGCTAATTTTCCTCAGGATTTCACCATTTCCACTAGAAGTAACAATGAAAGTTCTTGGCATATAGAATACACAGCGAAGGATTTCTCCACACCGCTTTTCTTGGTTTCATCTAACTCGAACCTTACAGCTTTTGGGACGTCTTTCGCCCTTGAAAAACCAATCAGTAAAGCCCGAATGTATGCTTCAGGTGCAGGAAATTTCGAATTGCGGATTAATGGTAATCGGGTAACCGATCATGTCCTTGAACCGGGCGAATCCCACTTCCCCAAGACGGTTCTCTATGCCACCTATGATGTAACCAATCTTCTTCAAGAAGGACATAACGTAGTCATTGCCTTTGTTGGTGGAGCCCAATACCATAATCCCAAAATGGAGAGGTACCAGAAACTGACAAACGACTTTGGCCCCCTCCGTTTTATTGGGCAGTTGGAGGTGGAATATGCTGATGGCACAACGCAAACCTTTGCTTCTGATGAGAGTTGGAAATATTCGAAGAAGACTCCATATACCTTCTGCTCATGGTACGGAGGTGAGGACTATGATGCCAATATCGCAACTCAAGAATCGCTTCAAAAAGATGTTGACTCGTGGCAGAATGCTGTTTTGTGTACAGAAACCATCGGCAAACTGAAAGCGCAATATTATCAGCCGACGGATGTGGTGGAAACGTGGCATCCCGTTAGTGTTAAAGCGATAAACGATAGTGAATATCTTTTGGATTTCGGACAAAATTTTGCAGGACAATACGAGTTTACCCTGAAGGGAAAAAAAGGGCAGACTATCCAGATGTGGCCGGCGGAACTTCTCAATGCTCAGGGTAGCATTGACCAATATCAGATAGGGACACCGGTTTATGATCAATATACATTTAGTGGTGAAGCAGACGGAGAGACTTGGGGACCTACGCTTGTCTATCATGGATTCAGATACCTTTTGGTCAAAGGACTTGATAAGGCACCTACCACCGACCAGTTCACTGCAAAACGTATTCGCCTTGGCGTAGAACAAACAGGACATTTTTGCTGTTCCAATGAATTGCTGAACAAGATACACACGCTCATTGTGCGTAGTATTGCGTCCAATCTTTACAATTCCTTAACCGATTGCCCCCATCGTGAGAAACTGGGATGGTTGGAAGTGCCGCAGTTGTTGTACAACTCACTTGCATATAATTTCGACCTTGCTGCCTGGATGCCGAAAATAGCTATGGATACACGTGATTCTCAATACGATAACGGTTATGTTTGTAATGTGTCGCCTGGTTTTTTCAAGCTGGATGATTATTGGGGGAACGACCCTTCATGGGGTGGCAGTACGATTCTGGTTCCCTATCGTTCCTATCTCACTTATGGAGATGTACAGACATTGAAAGACCAGTATCAGACGATGAAGAAATTGATGTCTTATTACCAGACCCGTAGCTCGGGAGATCTTGTGGATATCAATACACTGGGCGACTGGGGTGCATACGATACCCGTACGTCTGTGAAATTCACCATTAACTGTACCTATTATGCACTGGCAAAAGCAATGGCAGAGATTGCGGCTATCGTTGGACATTCAACGGATGCCAACTATTATAAGATATTGGCGAATCGCATTCAAGCGGCAATCAATAAAGAATTCTATCACAGCAATGGATATTATGACAACAACACGCAAGCCTCAAATGCAATGGCGTTATACTATGGTATCGTGGATTCGCAAAACAGGACTGAAGTGCTGAACTCGTTAGTACAGTGTGTCAAAGACGCCAACTATCATCTTACGACAGGAGAAGTGGCTCTGAAACCGCTATTCATGTCTTTGGCAGAGAATGGATATAACGATATTGTCTATAAAATGGCCACAGCTGAAGACATGCCAAGTTACGGATATTTTGTCCGTCAAGAAGCCACTTCACTTCCCGAATATTGGGACATGAGAGCTTCTCAGAATCATTGTATGATGGGGCACCTTGACGAATGGTTCTACAGTCATCTGGCTGGTATACGAAATGAAGGTTTGGCTTATGACAGCATTACGTTTGAACCATATTTCGCATCAGATCTTTCTTGGGTCAAAGCCCGCATTAATACGGTAAGAGGAGTGGTTGCAGTTGAATGGGAGAAGAGTGATGACAATAACATCCTGCTCAATGTGAATGTCCCATTTGGTGCAAAAGCTAGTTTGATAGTGCCCAACATATTCCAAGTTACAGAAAAGGATAGTGGTATTGATGAAGCGGATGGTGTACAAGAAGTGTTGCAAGGAGCAAAAGGCCTTTGCATCTCACTTGGCTCTGGCTCTTATAAGTTCCAAATGGATGCTAAGACAGACTGAATTGACAATGCAGTTAAAGGGAAACAGTATCGGACAAGCCAATCTCTGAAAAACTCTTTGGAGACAAAGGATATATTGGGAAAGCACTTTTTGAAAACCTGTTTGTGGATGGTGTACAACTGATTACAAAGGTCAAGAACAATATGAAGAACTCTCTCATGAGTGTGGCGGACAAGATTTGTCTCAGGAAAAGGGCTATTATCGAAACTGTAAATGACGAACTGAAGAATATAGCTCAAATCGAACATTCAAGACATAGGTCATTCAATAACTTCATCGCAAACGCTTTGGGAGCTATCGCTGCATATTGTTTCTTTGAAAAGAAACCAGCCATTGAATTGGAATTTATCAATGACGGACAACTTTCATTATTCTGAAATATTGTTGTCCGCTAAACCCCGAAATTCGTAAAAAGTCCCATCCGCAGTGCCCATAAACAGGCATTGCGGATATCACACAAAAAAAGTAAGCCCCCTAATCAAATAGACTGGCCTCTGGCGGTTCCTCCCTTCCACATTTCAGAATCCTCGTCCAGTCTCTTTCCGGTTCCTCCAAGAAAGTGTAGCAGTTCACGTAATACATGAGCATAATCCTGAACAT
>JAFXDG010000096.1 GCA_017521285.1 Bacteroidaceae bacterium
CCCATCAGCCGCACAGAACTGGAGAAGCAACTGAAAGCTGAAGCCAAAGCCGAACGGGAAAAGAACAAGCCACCCAAGGTGGATACCAAAGAACAGACCTACCTATTATACCAGGAAGGGAAAAGCATCGACGAGATTGCCGCCCTACGAATGCTCAGCCGCACGACCATTGAGGGGCATTTGGCTCACTACATTTCTTTAGGCAAACTGCCACTCAGTGAGTTTGTATCGGGAGAGAAAGCCCGCCGCATCCGTGCCCTCCTGCCTGCCACCTCTCTGACAGAGGTGAAGGAGAAATTGGGCGATGACGTTTCGTATGGAGAAATAAAAATGGTAATGGCAGCCTTTAATTCTTAACTTTTAATTTTTAACTCAACTTGCATCCATTAGATAAATTCCGCTACTGCCCCGTGTGCGGCTCGGCCCGCTTCGAGGAAAACAACGAGAAATCGAAACGTTGTGCCCAATGTGGCTTTACCTATTACTTCAACCCCAGTGCAGCCACGGTAGCCTTGATACAGAACAGTCGGGGCGAACTGCTCGTGTGCCGACGCGCAAAAGAACCGGCCAAAGGGACTTTGGACCTGCCTGGCGGATTTCTCGACATGTACGAGACAGGGGAAGAGGGTGTCAGCCGCGAGGTACGGGAAGAAACGGGCCTCACTGTCACCCATGCCAAATACCTCTTCTCATTGCCCAACACCTATCTTTACTCAGGCTTCTTAGTGCACACGCTTGACCAGTTCTTCCTCTGTACGGTGGAGGATGACACAGAACTGAAAGCGCTTGACGATGTAGCCGAAAGTTGGTGGATTCCCTTCGATGAAGTCAATCCCGACCTCTTCGGATTAGATTCTGTGCGTCAAGGGGTCATTCGTTTCTTGGCATCCGCGTCTGAAAGTTAATTACGACATACCAATTAGAATTCCAATACGGCACCTCCCAACACCTGTAGGCCTTGCGCCGGTTGCAGGATATTCACATAGTATTTCTTATTCAGCAAATTATCACCCTGGGTATAGAGACTGAGCCAGTCGAACAGACGATAAGTGGCTGTTACCCCCAAGTTGTTCACAGCCACAGGTCTGCGACCATCAACATCCTTGCAACGCTGTTCATAGTGATAACTCAGCCCGACGTTCAGCGCCTCCAAGGGACGTATGTTTGCCGTCCATCGCAAAGAGAGTTCAGGCATCAGTGTCGTATAGGTATCCATCAGATCACTATCCCATTTGCTCCACTCCACCTCTGCACGAGTTGTCAGGATATCCTTCCAAGTATATTGGACTGCCCCCCCTGCATAAAGGCGGTTGGCATCACCCTGCATCAAGTATCCAAAGTGGTCGTAACCATAATCTTCCATATAAGTGGAAAACAATTGGTCCTCGGTCACACGATAACCGCCATATAGATTCAAAGCCAATTCATTCAACGGAGTAGCCTTGAAACCAAGCTGTCCATCCAATTGGTGGAATGTGTGTCGGGGCAGATAATAACCCTCACCGTCCACTCCGTCGCGATAGATAGGAAACTCAGCATAGGGAGCAGCTTGATTGATGGTACGGAAGTCGTTCAACTCACTACCTCCCCCAGCCAACAGGTAAAAGGAATACCCTTTAGCCACGGAATATTCTCCATATATGTCAGGCGCAAAGGTTACCTCCGTCTTGCTCTTGCTGAAGAAAGGGTCAATATGTGCACCGATGCGCACTTTCCACAGCTTACCCTCGCTGGTCAGGTTGGGATTCAACAGCAAGGCCGTCTGTACCACCTTCTGATAGTCACCACCGGGAGTCACAAAAGAATTATCCATCCGGGCCGCCAAATGGATAGCCGTACGTTCATTGATTTTTCCTGTCACTCGGGCATGACTGCGTATAATGGTCTCCGTGTAAGGTTCACTGTGGAAACTGTCGTAGAACCCGAATGCATACTTCTGTTTGGCATACAGCACGCCTGTTCCCAATTGGAAGCGTATATCTGCATCTTCATTGTTGCTTTTCAACATAGCCTTCAGGCTTCCCATCAGGTTATGCTGATGAGTATTGTCAGCCCATTGGTTTGGAGTCAGACAATTGAACACCTGATTCTCTCCGTCGGCCTCCACCAAGAGGGTCACGGGATTGAAACGGTGAGTCCAGTCGATGGCTCCATTTGTCCGGTAAGCGCGAGCATTCCACTCGTCGGTCACTCCTATCGATTCGGGCAACTTCACCTCACCGTCCATCCCACGGAAGGAGATGTCAGCATTCAGCACGTCGCGCTTACCCAAATCAAGACGATAGCTCAAACGGGCATCGGCATTCCCGCGATTACCATACCCCAGCCGCAGATACCCCTTCTTCGCATTAGCTTGACGGGGAGTTTCACCAAAGGAAGTCATGGGAGCAAAACCAAACTGACGGGCAGGCTTGGCTGAAGTGGCATACTCAATCTGCTTCTTGGCCACCTGCGGTTCCTCTAACGTTGGCATGACGTTTATCTTGCCGGCATTCATAATGTCGGGGTTATAGAGATTCTCCACCACCACCGTCCGATCCAGCTGTGCCTCCTTCTTCTCGGGTTCCTGTGCCTGCAGGAAAGCTGTTCCCGTCAAGGCTGTCATTAGGATATACAGTTTCTTCATAATTTTCATCCTTTCTCTTCTTAATTCTTCATTCGTGACAATCTCTCCTCTATCATACCGGCAATGTCATCGGCGGCCGTATAGTTCTGTTGGAGAGAGAGCAAATATTGCTTGGCCTCAATCTCGCGGCCGGTCTGCATATACACATCGGAGAGCAAGACAAAACTGCGTGCCAGCCAATAAGTGTGTGGTGTGCTCACCTCTATGTAGTTCAGCAACACCTTCTCAGCATCGGCATAATCCTTGGCCGAATAGTGCATCTCTGCCAAACGGTATTTGGCTTCGGCTCCATAAAGATGGCGGGTGTCCTTTGCCAATTCTTCCAAGTCCTTTCCTGCCAGTTCACGGTTACCCGCCTTGGCAGCTGCCCTACTGCGATAGTAACGTGCCTCGTTTGCCAATTCGGGAGCCGTCTTGTTGTCAGCCAATAATTCGGTAGCAGCTGCAATCACCTCAGTTCCATCACCCGACAAGTGGGCTGAGCGAAGAATCCCCGTCCGAGCCATCAGCAACCGGTCTGCCGAAGTGGTTTTTCCCTTCAACAGTTTATAGAGCGTCAGAGCACGGGTGTAATCCTTGCTGTTATAGGCCAGTTCGGCAGCCATCGTTGTAGCCTCTTCCGAATATTTGTTGTGGGGATATTCCAACACTTTGTCAAAATGGGAAAGGGCTGTAACGGCATCCTTCTTCTCATACGCCGCCACACCGAGATAATAATGCGCATTCAGACGATAAGCCCCTTCGGGGAAACTCTGCAAGTAAGCAGCCATACTCTTCTCAGCTTCCTGCATATCACCCCGCATATACACTTTCTCTGCAGCCAGATAGGTGAGCGAATCACGCTCATTGGTGTCAAATGAAATAGAACCTTTCTGTTGTGCAGCATAAGCAGCATAATCATCCACACGGTTCTGCTCGATGTATATACTCTTCAGGTCGCGGCCAGCCATGCGTGCCTCTTCACTGCCAGGATACTTTTCTATCACTTGCTTATAGGCGGCAATGGCCTCGTTGTAGTGATCATCCTGATAATAAAGCATACCTATTTCACTGGCAGCCTTGCGGGCCAACGCACTTTCGGGGAAGCGTTCGGTCAATTCCTTGAACGAAGCAATGGCTTGAGTGTTCTGCTCCATCTGCACATAGGCACGGCCCCGTTCGTAGAGGGCATCATCCACGTATGTCGATTGGGGGAAGCGGTCTATCATCGTGTTCAGGCTGGCCACTTTTCCTTGATAATCCTTCTGAAGCCCCTGCACGAATGCCTGCTGGTAGAGCGCATAATCACCCTGCGAGGGGTCAGTTGCTGTGGCTTCGGCATAGGTTCGGGCCGCACCATTGAAATCACGGGCATAAAAGAGGCAGTCTGCCTTACGGTTCAACGCATCGGCCACCATCTGCGGAGTGACAGCAGAGCGCATCTCACTGAGCAAAAGGTCAAAGTAGCCACGCGCTTTAGCATAGTTCTTCTGTTGGAAGGCTGTATAGCCAAGATTGTAGTAGGCTGTAGCCTGCTGGTTGGGATTGGTAGTAGTGGTCGAAAGGTATTGCAAGTAATCGGCCGCTGCTCCATTCCAATTGCCCATACGATAACGCGTTTCACCACGCCAGAAGTAGGTATCAGCCTGTGTGTCGCGATTATAACGGGCATCCTGCAACGACTCGTTGAAGTAAGCCTGTGCTGCGGGATAATCAGCATTGGCAAAAGCCTCGGTTCCCAAACGATAGTTTATCTTCTGTCGGGCTTCCAGAATGCGCACACCAGGTTGTTTGATTTTGGCAATGGAGGCCAAGGCTGTCTTGTAGCTGCGCGTATTCATATAGACCTCCACCAGATAGTCGTTCACCTGATCAGCGTATGGCGAAGAGGGAAACTCATTAAGGAAACGTTCAAATACCGTAACCGACTCACCGAAACCCGTATAAGCTGTCTCGTGGATGCAGAGGGCATAATTGTATAGCGCCTGCTCCTTCACCACTTTGTCAAAGTCCATCGACGACGCTTGTTCAAAGGCCATGCGCGCCTTCACCATATCCAACAATTGTACGTATGCCAATCCGCTATGCAGGTAGGCATTCTGTGCCAGTGCATCGCGTTCTGTGGCCGAGCGGGTCAGGTTCAGTGCCGCATTGGTGCAAACGCCCTGCTTCAGTTGGCTTATTCCCAACTTATAGAGGGCATTACGTTGTGGAGCCTCCACACCTTGCACATATTCGTCCAACATGGTGGCAGCCTGAGCATACTGTTCCATACCATAGGCCGCTTCACCTGCAATACGCTTCATCTCCAGGGTCTGTTCCGCTTCGGGATATTGCGTCAAAAAAGCCTCAACTGTGCGCAACGCCTCGTCATATTGTTTCTGCTGCAAGTGGATGTCGGCAATATAATAAGGTGCCTGCCGGCCATAGACATCATGCCCAGTCAGTGTTTCAAGAGCGTACAAAGCCTCATCGTAGCGACGATACGTGTAGTCAATGTATGCCTTATAATAACGGGCATCGGCTTCACGCTCAGCACAGACACTCTGCACCACAGTCAGCAAGGCATAAGCCTCCTGCACGTCACCAGTCTTCAACAGACAGATGGCTTTATAGAGGGTAGCTTCATCGCGGTCATCGTTTCCCAACTTTTCTAAGGCTGCCCGACCATAGCAATCCAAGGCACGTTCATACATGCCATCGGCATAAAGTACGTTTCCTGCCAAAGCATGAAGGCGATTGGCATGGGGGGTATCAGGATACTTGACGAGGTAATTAAGTATCCGGTCGAAACGGTCGGCTGATTTCAAGTAATAGGCAGCACATACAGTCATGTATTCCGCCTCAATGGCACGTACCCGATCCGCCTCGCCAGCCATCGGTTGTTGCAAATAGTCTTCCAATGTTTGCTGTGCAGCTGCATAGTGTTGCCGCAAGTAAAGTTGCTTACCCTCGGCATACAATTCATCGACAGTACGTGCCGGACGTTGTGCCCCGACACTGCCGGACAATGTACCCAACAGGGCTGTCAGCAAGATAAAATGCTTGTTCATAGACGTGTCTTTAATATATGTGTGGCAAAACTACTACATTTTTTCCAACATCCGCACACTTTGCCCAAAGTTTTAGGGTTGTTTAGATATTAAGTGGTTCCGACTGCATACTTTTTGCCCAAATCGTTGTATTTTTGCAGTCAAAACAAGAATAACATGCAGAAAATACAATTCCAATGTGACTATAACGAAGGGGCACACCCTTTGATTATGCAACGTCTGATGGAGACGAATATGGAACAGACCGTTGGCTACGGTGAAGACCCTCATTGCCAACGGGCCCGTGAGTTGATACGTGAAGCGTGTCAGGCTTCCAAGGCAGATGTTCATTTCTTAGTAGGAGGCACACAGGCCAACACGACCGTGATTTCTCATCTTTTGCGTCCCTATCAGGGGGTGATTGCGGCCGATACGGGACATATCAATGTGCACGAAACCGGTGCCATCGAAGCCACAGGACATAAGGTGCTGGCTTTGCCGAATGTGGACGGAAAAATTTCAGCAGCACAGATTGATGCCGCCATGAAACGCCACTATGCGGAGGACGGACCGGAACACATGGTGCAACCGGGTATGGTCTATCTGTCGTTCCCTACCGAAGTGGGTACCATCTATTCGTTGTCCGAATTGCAAGCTATCCGCGAGGTTTGCGACCGCTATACACTGCCACTGTTTGTGGACGGTGCCCGTTTGGGATATGGCTTATGTTCCCCCATGTGCGATGTAACCCTTCCCCAATTGGCAGCTTTAGCCGATGTCTTCTATATTGGCGGAACCAAGGTAGGTGCCCTTTTCGGAGAAGCCGTAGTCATTGTGAATGAAGGGCTGAAACGCGATTTCCGTTATAGCATCAAGCGGCATGGAGGCATGTTGGCCAAGGGACGTCTGTTGGGCATTCAGTTTGAAACATTGTTTGCCGACGGACTCTATTTCCGCATAGCCCGTCATGCAGTCAGTCAGGCATTGTGCATCAAGCAGGTTTTGCAAGCTAAGGGATTTCACATGTTGGTTGACAGTCCCACCAACCAACAGTTTGTCATTCTTCCCAATGAGGTGCTCGACCGGCTTTCACAACGTTTTGTCCTCTCCCCTTGGGAACCGATGGAGGGCAACCGTACCGCTGTGCGCATCTGCACCAGTTGGGCTACCCGCGACGAAAATGTGGATGCACTGATTGAAGAATTGAACAAACTATAAAATTCAAATAGATAATAATGAAAGATATGACTTGGAAGATTCTTTCTTCTGAATACCTGATTGAAAGACCATGGCTGACAGCACGGCGCGATTGCGTACAATTACCCGACGGACGCATCATGAATGAATATTACGTGTTGGAATATCCCGATTGGATAAACATTATTGCGATAGATAAGGAAGGATGTATGCTGCTTGTCCGGCAATACCGTCATGGTTTGGGACGCACTAATTTTGAGTTAGTGGCAGGGGTGTTAGAAAAGGATGAAGACCCATTGACTGCTGCTAAGCGTGAATTATTAGAGGAAACCGGCTACAGTGGCGGTGAGTGGCACGAATTGATGCAACTCAGTGCCAATAGCAGTACGATGAACAACATTACACACTGTTTTGTGGCTACGGGCGTAGAAAAAATAACGGATCAACATCTTGATGCAACCGAAGATTTGGAGGTATATACTTTTACACAAGAAGAAGTCAAGAGTATGGTTTACCGTGGAGAATTCATGCAAGCTTTGATGGTTGCTCCGTTGCTGCGCTTTTTCCAAGAAAACACGAATGGATAAACAGATTAGAGAAAAATGAAAACCGAATTTGAAAAGATGCGAAGCCAGGAGCTGTATTGCTTCGCTGACCCTGAAGTGGAAGGTAGCATTGTGCGTGCACAGGCTCTTTGTGCCCGCTTGCGTACGTTGACTATCAGTGACCCGGAATACCGCCCGTTGATGAATGAACTCATACCCAATTTTCCTGCGACAGCAGCCATCTGTCCACCTTTCCATTGCGACCATGGACATGGCATTGTCCTGGACGAGGAGGTGTTCATCAACTACAACGCCGTGATGCTTGACGGTGGATATATCAAAATCGGCAAACATACCAAGATAGGCCCTAACTGCAGTTTCTACACTCCCAACCATCCCGTTGACCCTGTAGAACGGCGCGAACCGAAGGAGACGGCATATCCCATCACCATCGGTGAAGACACATGGTTAGGAGGCAACGTCACCGTCTGTCCCGGTGTCACCATCGGCAACCGCTGCATCATTGCCGCTGGCAGTGTGGTGACACGCGACATCCCTGACGACTCCCTTGCTGCCGGTTGTCCCGCTGTGGTGAAACGGAAATTGAATGAAGAATAAAAAAAGAAGGAGATTGTACTGTCAAATATAATCCTCCAATATGTCCCACACGGCCAAAATATGACACACAGAACCGGCCAGGACAAAGAAGTGGAAGACGGAGTGCATGTAGCGCCGTTTGTTGAGGGAGTAGAAGAGAGCACCGGTAACATAACAGGCCCCTTCGCCGATAATCCACCCGACAGCATGGGGGCTGACGGCATCCATCAGCGGTTTGAAGGCTACAAGGACGACCAGCCCCATCAGGACGTAGCAAATGGTTTCGAGATTGCTGTGCTGCTTCAGCCGGCGGAAACTCATCACCGTACCCACGATGGCGCACAGCCAGACGAAGGAGAAGAGAGTCCATCCCCAATATCCCTGTTCGCGCAAAGCCACAAGGGTGATGGGCGAATAGCTGCCGGCAATGTGCCAATAGATGGCAGCGTGGTCCCACTTGCGCAGGCGTTCCTTCCATCGGCTGGTAGCCGGACAGGCATGATAGGCAGTTGATGCAATGTACGACCCCAACATGCCACCCAAGTAGAGCCACACGCCCCACTGCATCCACACATCTCCATGGCGGTAGCAATATATCAGGAAACATATACCGATGATGACGCCCAGCAGGATGCCGCCGGCATGGGAAAGATAATTGGTACGCTCTTCGCCCCGAGTGTATTTGATGGCCATGTCTTTTTATTTCTTGTTTTTCCCGCATTCCCCACACACGCCTTGCACCACGTAATTGATGCTTTGCAGGGTGAATCCGTCGGGAAGTTGTACGGTGGGGATATGTTCCGATTTCAGGCAGAAAGTACGGTGACACACCGTGCAGAAGGCATGTACATGATGGCAATGATGGTGATTACCGTGTTCGTCGTGATCCAGACAGAGACAATACTTCCGGTGTCCGCTGCCGTCCTCGAACCCGTGCAGCAGGTCGTGCTCCTCAAAAAGGGCGAGTGTGCGGAAGATGCTGCTGCGATCCACCGTAGGCAACAAATCCTCTACATCGGCCAATGAAAAGGCATAGTCGATGTGCTGGATCTCGCGCCACACCAATTGGCGCACCGCTGTCGGACGGATGTTGTGGGAAAGGAAGATTTCAGATTCGGACATAGATAAATGAAGAGTGAAGAGTGAAGAGTGAAGAATCACAATGTGCAGACTATCGGATTCTTCACTCTTCGTTCTTCATTTGTTATTCAGCCGCAGTTGCCAACGGTGAAGGTGTCGTATAAGTGCGTGCGGCCAACTCCTTGTCGAGCATGTACATGCCGTACTTGTTATCCTCCACAGCCTCTACGGCAGTAATCATGTCGCGGGCATTCTCCTCTTCTTCCACCTGCTCGTCGATGAACCATACGAGGCGGTTGATAGAGGCAAAATCGCGGTCTTCATTGGCAATGGCAGCCAAGTTGTTGATGAGGGAAGTCACCTTCTTCTCGTGCTCCAATGTCTGCTTGAACATGGCCAGTACGTTGTCCCACGTAGCGGGCACCTCGTCGATGGGCAACAAAGTCACCTTGGCATCCACACTGTTCAGATAGTTCATGAAGATGCGGGCATGGTCTTGCTCCTCTTGGAACTGAACGTAGAACCAGTTTGCAACTCCTTTATATCCTTTGGTCTCAGCGTCCATAGACATAGCCAGATAGAGGTAGGCCGACCACAGCTCGGCATTGATTTGTGCGTTAATCGCATCATGTAATTTCTTGCTTATCATATCCTTCTATTTATTAATGGTTATTGATGGTTCATTCCATCTTGCTTGCAAAGATAGGAAGTGTTATCCAAATCTCCAAACGAATGCGGCACTTTTAGATTTTTTAGCGAAAGGGATGCATTTTTTTGCAGGCATAATCTCAATATCTGTATAAGGAGGGAAGGTTGCCATTGAATGAACTTTCCAATAGTAAAAATTCCCTCAATGACTCCTGTAATCCTATGAAAATCCGAAACCGTTTGTCTTCATTCTTTACATCCGTTAGTAATAATTCCTACATCCTGTTCTCACTCTATTTCATCAGAGGAAAACTCTTCGTGACGAGTACTTTTTTGTATATATATACAATACATAAAGGCCGGAAGACTGAAAACGGAAAGTACGTGTGCACAAGTGTCACCAGCCGTGTGCACACGGTCGGCTGAGTTTCTTCAGACATAGTGCTATAGGTTGTGCTTACGGTCAATAGAGGGTGTGCACACGGACGAGCGAGAAGATGCTCACAAGCAGACGAAATGTATAATTATACATCGGTCGTGCATAAATATACAAAATTAACCTCACGAGAATCGCGTATATGCACACAACTTTTCTTTCGGACGAAAATATGCGAGAATTTTAGAAGAGTGCGTAAAGCAATAAAAATCAACAAGAAACATAAAGAATCCGTCTTTAATCCAAAGTTGTTTCATCCCCAAATCGAAGGAAAGGCGAAAGGACTGTTTTTCGATTTCTTGACAAAGGGGAAGCAAAATTATTTACAGAGTTAGCAATTCAAACAATCATCGGCGTATCAGTATCACCGCCAGTGTCAGCATCTCGGCCACAGGCATGGCCAACCAAATGCCCGGTACACCCAGCCACAGGGGGAGCAGGAGGAAACTGGGGACGAGGAGTACGGTGCGCAGGATGACAATGAGTGTGGCACGGCGCATGTTCTCCAGACTCTGGTAATAGCCTGTCAGGGCAATGTTGAGGATGTAGAACAGAATGCCGGCAGCAAAGTAGGGGAATCCCTGGATGGCCAGCAGGCCGGCCTGGCTCTGCGGGTCAACAAACAGGGCTGTCAGTGGCTGGGGGAAGAAGACGAAGCCTGCGATGACTGCCACGGCAAAGCCTACCGAAGTGGCGAGCATAAGGCGTAGGGCCTGATGGATGCGATGGTGGCGCCCGGTGCCGAAGTCGTAGCTGATGATGGGTTGTGCCGACTGTGCCACGGCATTGCCTATCATGAAGAAGAAGGGGGAATAGTAGCAGGCGATGCCGAAAGCTCCCACGCCCTCGTCGCCCAGATAGTGCATGAAGGTGAGATTGCCCACAAAGGTGAGTACGGCCAGTGTCATTTCACCTAACAACGAGGCTGAACCGATGCGGCACTGGTAGCCGATGTTGCGCAGGCTCAACCGCAGACTCTTGCGGCTCCACTTCACCCGTGCCGGATGCAGGTTGTGGGCAAAGAAAAGCAAGTAACTCAGCGCCATAATGCCGCCCACGGCAATGCTGATTCCCGTAGCGATGGCTGCCCCCTTCACACCCATACCGAGGGGGAAGATGAAGAGCCAGTCGAGCACGGCATTCAGCACACAGGGGATGACGTTGCACCACATGGCCACCTTGGGCGCTCCGTCCAAGCGGATGATGAACAGGCCGATAAAGCTCCACATTTGGAAGACGAAGCAGGGGACAATCCATATCAGGTAGTCGCGCACCTGTGACAACAGACTTTCCGACGAACCGAGCAGGCGGGCAGTCTCCGTAGGCCACAGCCAGATGAACAGACTGATGAGTGCGCACAGCAACGAGGTGCCCACCAAGGCTTGTGTCACGTTCATCCGTGCGGCCTGCACCTTGCGTCGCCCCACATGGATGCTGCTCACCACGGAGCAACCGGCACCCACCATCAGGCCCAGGCCGGACATTATCTGATACACGGGCACCACGATGTTCACCGCTGCCACACCGTCGGCACCTACGCCGTGGCCGATGAAGATGCCGTCGATGGCCGTCACGGCCGATATGGCCAGCGAGCCCAATAAGGTAGGTATCAATATGCGGCGGAACAGTGTGCTCACCCGCCCATTTTCAAAGTCTATTGCGTCTCTGTTCATATATTTTTATTTAATTATCGGTTGACCCGCTCGCGATATTGCAACGGAGTGAACCCCGTACGCTGACGGAAAAGACGGCAAAAGTAAGACGCATCTTCAAATCCCAAACGGTAGGCCAAATCTTTCACCGCAACCTCCTCTGTAAGCAAAATGAGCTGCGCCTGCTCAATCTTTTTCTGATTGATATATTGCTGGGGAGTACAGCCTGTCTCTTTCTTGAACAGGCGGATATAGTGGTCTTTGGAAAGGCAAGCCGCTTCGGCCAGCTCATTCAGAGTAAAAGACTGCCCGATGCGTTGTCGGATGTCGGCCATGCTTTGCCGGATACGCTCGTCGGTTCCCGTATTCCCCCTGACTGCCTCTTTCAGGAAGCGGGCAAAGAGTTGGAAGATGATGCCGCGTGACTCCACCTTGTTGCACAGTGTACGTTGCCGGTTCTTCACGATGTTGCGTTCCAAAGTTATCAAGTTGTCATAACTTTTAGGGTCGGACTGGGGCAAGGCCATGTGGGGATTGAGCAGACACAAACGTTCGAACAGCATACGCTCCAACTCCCCTCCCCCAACCTCGACGGGGAATTTCCACTCTTCAAGAAAGCCCGAACAGGCGGGTGCATCCTCATAGATATGCAGATAATAGTGTACAAAGTGGTCGTTGCACCGATAGCTATGGGTTGTGAAGGGGGGTATAAAGTACATACGCCCCGGACGCAACGGATGTACTCCATCAGGCAACACCAGCTCGGCCAGTCCCTCGGTGACGTAATAAATGCGTGCAAAGGGGCTGTTCACATCCTGCCAGTTCCAGTCGGCATGATGCTGTGCCAGCCCTACATTCAGGGTCAGCAGGTGCAGTTGTTCTACGGATTCGGTCATAAATAACGCCTTTGTGCCTGCAAAGATATATCTTTTATAAGTGAACATCCAAAAGAATATCGATAAAATCCTATCATTAGCCGCGAAATGACCACAAACCATCAAACATTGTACTTATCTTTGCACCCACAGAACTCATACCTCAATAAAAATGAATGGATATCCAGCCAAACAACACCCTGTTCCCGTGAAACGGTATTGCCGCACGATGGACCTTAAAGATAACCCGGAGCTGATTGCCGAATACGTAAAACGGCATAGCCCATCCGAAGCCTGGCCGGAAATCAGGCAAGGAATCCGCGAAGTGGGCATCTTGGAAATGGAAATCTATATCCTCGATAACCGTCTCTTCATGATTGTAGAAACGCCTCTCGATTTCAAGTGGGAAACAGCGATGTCCCGCCTGGCTACCCTACCCCGCCAACAGGAGTGGGAAGACTTCATGGCCATCTTTCAGGATTGCAAAGAGGGCGACACGGGCAACGAGAAATGGAAAATGATGGAACGGATGTTCTACTTGTACGAATAACTTTAAAGAGATGAAATTGTTCAAGACTTTATTGGCCGTATCGGCCTTGTGCACTTGCGCCGAGGCACAGGAGGTGAACCCGTTCGGAAACCCCGTTGTGCCTGATATGACGGCTGATGCCAGCATCATCCTCGTGGATAACACCTTTTATTATTATGCCACTACCGACGGATACGGTCGCCACCTGGAGACTTCCGGGCCTCCGGTCGTATGGAAATCCAAGGACTTTGTACACTGGAGCTTTTCGGACAACTGTTTCCCCTCTGCCGCCGAGCAGAAGTACTGGGCACCCAGCAAGGCTGTCGAAGCCAACGGGAAGTGGTACATCTATCCCACCATCAACGGATATATGTATCCGGCTGTGGCCGAAAGTCCCGACGGTCCCTTCCGGTTGGCCCGCGGTGAGGACAAGTTTGTGTTGCCCTACAGCGAGGAAGCTACCCTGCTGCAAGGAAATGACCGTGGCGGTATCGATATAGAAGTGTTCGTCGATGACGACGGCCAGGCATACGTCTTCTGGGGAATGCGCCATGTGGCGCGTCTGGAACCGGACATGACTACCGTGGATGAAGCCTCTATAACGACGTTGCAGACCCGTCGCACCGAATATTCCGAAGGCCCGATATTCTTCAAACGCAATGGTATCTATTATTACCTCTACACCATTGGCGGCGATGAGCGCTATGAATATTATTATATGATGAGCCGTGTTTCTCCTTTTGGCCCATACGAGACACCAGAGAACGACCGAGTTTCAACAACCAACATCGAAACCGGAGTATTCGGCCCAGGACATGGCTGTGTATTCAACGATGGAGATGACTACTATTTCGCATTCTTGGAATTTGGCCGG
This sequence comes from Bacteroidaceae bacterium, assembly GCA_017521285.1. GTDB lineage: Bacteria > Bacteroidota > Bacteroidia > Bacteroidales > Bacteroidaceae > Phocaeicola_A. The sequence goes on from JAFXDG010000096.1 coordinate 14,071, forward strand.
AATAGTACCAACCGTCAGACTTACGTAAACAAAATGGAGTTCAATGAAGATGGCACTATCCGTCCTGTAGATGTAACACTCAACGGAGTTGGAGCTTTGCGAAAAGTGAAAAAGTCCAAGCAACTGAAACCTGTTTCAGCAGTGGCCTCCTCTGTGATGGAACCATTAAAAATTCGCCATTTCAAAGATGAGCGTTGCCAACGTACCGAGACATTCTCCGCAAGCTTTGTGCTTGACGGCCAAAACGGTTCGCGTTGGATGGCTGCAGACAATGACACGAAGAATCAATTGACCATCGACTTAGGCAAGAAGAAAAAGATTCGCAGCAGCGAAATCTGTTTTGTACGCCCCACTGCCGGACATGCATATATTTTGGAAGGTTCTGTGGACGGAATAAATTGGGAAGCCTGTGGTGGACATACATACCTTCGCAAGCAATCCCCTCATACAGACAAGAACATAGGAAAATACCGTTATCTGCGTGTAACCATCACTGAAGGAATCAAAGGTATTTGGGAATGGAGAGTATATTAAAGATGAAAGAATAGACTAAATAACAAAACAAACTAATGACAATGAAACGATTATTTTTATTGCAACTTATTCTGTCAACCGCAGTACTTTGCGGCATGGCACAACGTACATGGGGGCAATGGGATAAATGGGGAGAACAGCCTGATGGCACATTCATGAATCCTGTACTTCCATCAGATTACAGCGATTTGGATTGTATCCGTGTAGGCGAGGACTATTATGCCATCTCCTCTACCATGCAGTATTCACCAGGTATGACAGTGCTCCACTCTACCGATTTGGTAAACTGGGAAATTGTAAGCAATGCGGTAGAAGATCTTACACAAATCAGCCCAGCATTGAACTGGAATCAGATGGACCGCTATGGACGCGGAGTATGGGCTGGTTCAATCAGATACAATAAAGGACGTTTTTACGTTCTCTTCGGAACTCCAGAGGAAGGGTACTTCGTAACTTCAGCCCCTAAGGCAGAAGGTCCGTGGGAGCCACTCACTCCTTTGATGTTGGAATCAGGTTGGGATGATTGTACCTGTATTTGGGATGAGCAAGGACAAGGCTATTTCTTGGGAACCAAATTTGCGGACAACTGCAAAACTTATATATTCCGTATGTCAGAAGACTGCCGTAGCATCGACCGCAGCAGTGCCCGACTTGTAAACGAAGGGAATCACCGCGAAGCCAACAAACTGATTCGCCACGGTGAATATTACTATTTCGTATTCAGTGAGCATCAAAATCATTTGGGACGCTATGTAATGTGCAAACGCGACAAGAGTCTGACCGGCAGTTTCTCAGAAGAACGTCAATTGCTGCTTCCTTGCCGCGAATCCAACGAACCAAACCAAGGCGGTATCATCGAAGGCCCCGACGGCAAGTGGTACTTTTTCACTCACCACGGTTCTGGTGACTGGAGCGGACGTATCGCTAGTTTGCTCCCTGTAGAATGGGTTGACGGATGGCCTATGATGGGTGATCGCAGCAAAGGAGAAATCGGTTCAATGGTATGGCAAATGAAAATGCCTAAGATCGAAAAGAGGAAACTGAGCATCGGCCGTGGTGGCGAATTCAAAAAAAGCACTCTCGAACCTTGGTGGCAATGGAACTATCAGCCTCGTAAATCAATGTATTCACTTAAAGAACGTAAAGGATGGCTCCGTTTACGAGCATTCAAACCATTGGAGAAGAATACATTGCTCAAAGCCGGTAACACATTAACTCAACGTACGTTCCGTAGTAAAGTCAACGAAGTAACTGTAAAAATGGATATCAGCCAAATGGCAGACGGCCAACGTGCAGGTCTTGCGCACTACGCTTATCACAGTGGAGCAGTAGGTGTTGTATGCGAAGGCCAAAATTGCTATTTTGAATTCCGCGAAAACGATCAATGTCTACGTCTAATTCCTGTGAATAGCCGCTATGTTTGGTTCAAGACCGAATGGAGTCTCAACGGTGTGGCCACTTTTGCTTATAGCACAGACGGTAAGAATTTCACCAACTGTGGTAAGCACCATCTCACATGGGGTTACTACCGCGGCGACCGTATAGGAATTTATTGTTTCAACGACCTAGGTGAGAACGGTTATGTAGATGTTGACTATATGCGTTACAAAATGAACCGATAAATGATAAAAAAGTATGGAAAAACAGTTAGTGAAAACATTAGGGGCATGTGCGGTGACACTTGCTATGGCAGCCTGTTCGCCAAACGTACCTGTAGCTGAAGGTAAATACAAACCCGATTGGGAGAGTCTGAAACAATGGGAATGCCCCGAATGGTTCAAAGATGCCAAATTCGGCATCTGGGCACACTGGGGTCCACAGTGTCAAGCCGAAACCGGCGACTGGTATGCCCGCCACATGTATTATGAAGACCATTGGCAGGGCCGACACCACCAACGGGTCTATGGTTCGCCCAGCGAATATGGACTGAAAGAGCTTTGCCGTGACTGGAAAGCAGAAAACTGGAACCCCGACGAATTGGTGAAACTGTACAAGAGCGTCGGTGCCAAGTACTTCTTCACCCTCGGCCAACACCACGACAACTTCGACCTGTGGGACAGCCCTTATCAGGAATGGAACTCGGTAAACATCGGTCCCAAGAAGGACATCATCAGAGGTTGGGCTGATGCCTGCAAGAAGTACGGACTGCCCTTGGGTATCAGTATGCACGGAAGCCACACCTGGACTTGGCTGGAAGGTTCACAGAAATACGACGGCAACCTGACCAAGGAAGACGGAAAAGGCACATGGTGGGAAGGCCTCGACCCGCAGGAACTCTATGCCCAGCGTCACGAGCACAGTACAGGTTGGGAAAAAGAGGGAAATATCCACAGCCAATGGGGGTGGCAAAACGGTGCTTCTCTGCCATCAGAAGAATTCAAGATGAAATTCCAGAACCGTGTATTGGAATGTATCAACACATTCCATCCCGACATGCTCTACTTCGACGATACGGTGCTTCCCTTCTACGGTTGCGACGAGTCCATCGGACTGAACATCCTGTCGCACTATTACAACACCAGCGCCCGATTGAATGGTGGCCAGCAACAGGTTGTACCCATGGGAAAGATTCTTCAGGAGGAGCATAAGGAACTGATGCTTTGGGATGTGGAACGCGGTGTGCCCGATAAGACTCAGGAGAAATATTGGCAGACATGTACTTGCTTAGGTTCATGGCACTACGAGCAGGGCATATATAACCAGAACAGATACAAGAGTGCCCAACAGGTCATCAGCATGTTGATAGATGTCGTGAGCAAGAACGGCAATCTGTTGCTGAGCGTTCCTGTACGTGCCGACGGAACCATCGATGACAAGGAAATCGCCATCCTTGCCGACATCAAAGAGTGGATGGACGTAAACGGACAGACCATCTATGGCACACGTCCCTGGAAGACGTTCGGAGAAGGGCCATTGGCCGAAGCCTCCAACCCCCTCAACGCACAGGGGTTCAATGAAAACAACAACTATTCATCAGCCGACATCCGTTTCGTTCAGCGAAACGATACGGTATTTGCCTTTACCATGCGCTATCCCGAGGAAAAGAGTTGCACTATCAAGTCACTCGGTACGACCAGTGAACACTGCAACGGCAAGGTGAAAAGTGTAACTATGCCCGGCTATGGTCCTGTTGAATTCATACAAAGTGCAGAAGGCTTGGACATCCGTTTACCCGAAACGAAGGTAAACAAATTGGCGGCAACTTTTGCCATCGAATTTGACAAGGAATCTTAAAAAAGACAGTCCCGTTACGGACGTCGGATTCAACGGAACAATAATCAAGGGATCCGACGTCCGTTCTTTTATAAACGGACAAGTTTCAGGAAGAAACGACCTTATTCCCACACAAATAGGACACCGTGAAACATATACAAAACACAATGCAACAACAACCAAGAATAATCAGCATACATATCCGTAACTTTGCAGCAGAATTACCTGAAGAACAAGAAACAAATTATTTAAATAGAAAATCATGAGAAGAACAATCCTTCCTTTTTTAGCAATCCTCATTGGAGTGATGACATTCTTGTCGTGCCAAGACGACTTGAATAAGAGCAATTATTACACCTTCACAGGTGAAATGATGAGCGACTACCTCACGTCACGCCCCCAATACAGTGACTTCACCACAATTGTACGACGGGCTAACATGATGGACTTGCTGTCCACTTACGGACACTACACCTGTTTCGCACCGGACAACAAGGCTTTCGAGAGTTTTTGTCAGAAACGAGGCATATCGTCTGTTGATGCTCTAACTGATGAAGAATGCGACACCATTGCCCGCACACACTTGGTTGATAATATATATTCAACCGTCGAAATGTCAGATGGTACATTGCACACAGCAAATATGAACCGGCGCTACATCCAGATTACCCACGGATTCGATGCAGACAGTAATGCTGTGGTGTACCTGAATCGTGCAGCCCATATCTATTTCGGTTTGGAAGACGATTCCGTGGAAAACGGCATCGTTCACCCCATCAATATGGTGCTCGAAAATTCCAATGCCAGTGTGGTTGACAACATGAAGAACAATCCGAAGATATCGATTTTCTATCAGGCATTGGTAACAACAAAAGTATCCGAAATCCTACAGATGTTGAAGGACGAGAATTATGACAGCAAACAGTATCCCCGTTATTATTATACTTCCCACTATTGGCATGAAGTGGCTCTGGTTCCCGAGGAAAAGAAGTACGGTTTTACTTTATTCATAACACCGGATTCGGTACTAAAGAGCAAATACAACATCACAAATATGGAAGAATTGGCAGCCAAAGCAAAGGAAATTTATGACAAGACTTATCCCGAGGATGCTGGCAAGTTTGACGATGATTACCAAAACCCCAAAAACCCATTGAATCGCTTTGTAAGATATTGTATATTGAATCGTGACGTAAAAGGTTGGGATTATATCACCACTAAAGAATTCCATCAAGGTGTGGTACAGGGCGCTCTCGGTATCCATATCAACAAGATGAATCCCGTCGATTGGTATCACACATTGTTACCCAATACGATGATTAAATTTGAGCAATTGACTATGCGTCAGTTTGTGGGTGATGGAACCTTGAACGAACGATATGCCAACCGTCGCTATGATGCGAACTTCCAATTCGAAGGAGCACACATTGCTCCTACCATCGAACCTGAGTATATACAAGATGCTCCGAACGGACGTTATTTCTATGTAGATGACCTTGTGGCATTTACTACCGATGTACGCGATAAGATTCAGAATATGCGCATCCGCATGGATTTCTCTACGGTATTCCCTGAATTGATGACACATGACATCCGCCTGAACGGTGACCCCACCACGGATGACAACTCTGCATCACCAGATGAGACATTCAAAAACGGACGTAATTACTACTTCCCTCCCGGTTATTTGGACGGTGTAACTTCCAAGGGCAATTGTTACTTCGTCTATCGTCGTCCGCACTGGAACTTTGCATGCTATCAAGGCGATGAAATGAACCTTTTCGGTGACTATGACTTTGAGTTCCGTCTGCCTCCCGTTCCATATTCGGGAGAATGGCAAGTACGTTTGGGCTTCTGTGCTTTGGATACCCGTGGTATTGCCCAAATTTATTTCGATGGCATTCCGCAAGGAATTCCTCTGGATATGCGTATATATCTGGATGATGAACGTGTTATGGGTACCGACTTCAGCGAAATTTCTTATACTTCAATGACTGATGAAGAAAAGGCTGAAGACCAGAAAGCATTGAAGAATAAAGGGTATTACCGTGGTGCCTACGGTGGCTATCACAGTGATGGAAATGTTCTCAACGAGTTTGTCACCGACGCAGCAACCCATCGTAGAGTATTGTGCCAGACCTACATCGACAACACCAAGGACCACTACTTGCGCATACGTTGTGCATCGAAAAGCAAGACTGGTAACAACAACGAATTTATGATTGACTACCTGGAATTGGTCCCCAAGAGCATCTACGGTGTTGTGGATGACGGAGAAATCGAAGATGACCTCTAACCATCTTTTGCTGGAAACAAGAAAAAGGGGAATGTGTCAAGATGAGACCATTCCAAACCTTCAGGCACGGATTACGCAGATTACACGGATTTATATTTTAGTGTTATACCCAAGAAAGTATAAATTATCCGCGAAATTTGCGAAATCCGTGCCTAAATATATTTTTTGACTTTCAACCACATCATTAGCTTTTTTTCAGCCCTTTAAGGAAGTTAGAGACGGGACAGCCTTTCTAAGAAACAACCCACCCTGACGTTATGGCGTTTTTATCCTATCATTTGTCGTAATAGGACTATTCGATAAAACAAGGAATCTGTACCTTTGCCCCAAAAATAAAGAAACATCATGTTACCTTATCACGAACTTGGAAAGACGGGGATGAAAATTTCCTCGCTCAGTTTTGGCGCCTCATCATTGGGAGGCGTATTTCACGACTTGAAAGAACAGGAAGGCATCGAAGCAGTGCATACCGCCGTTGATGCAGGTATCAACTTTATCGACGTGTCGCCCTACTACGGCCACTACAAGGCGGAAACGGTGTTGGGGAAGGCACTGAAAGAAATTCCCCGCGACCGGTATTACCTCTCGACCAAAGTAGGACGCTATGGCAAGGACGGTGTGAACACCTGGGACTATAGCGGGAAACGGGCTACAGAAAGTGTCTATGAAAGCATGGAGCGCCTGCATGTAGATTATATCGACCTCATCAATGTGCACGACATTGAGTTTGCCGACCTCCATCAGGTTGTGGACGAGACATTGCCAGCCCTGGTAGAGTTGCGCGAAAAAGGTGTGGTGGGACACGTTGGAATCACCGACCTGCAACTGGAGAACCTGCAATGGGTGATGGAACATTGCCCCGAAGGAACGGTAGAGACGGTGCTGAACTTCTGCCACCATTGCTTGTGCGACGACAAATTGGTGGATTATCTGGATTTCTTCGAAGAACGCGGCATCGGTATAATCAATGCCTCGCCCCTCTCCATGGGCCTTTTGAGCGAGCGTGGTGTGCCCGCATGGCATCCGGCCCCCCAACCGTTGGTGGAGGCTTGCCGCCAAGCGATGGAGCATTGCAAACAAAAGGACTATCCCATCGAACGATTGGCCATGCAGTATGCCGTCAGTAATCCGCGCATAGCCTCCACCCTGTTCAGCACCACCAATCCGCAAAATGTACTGAAGAATGTGGCATACGCCCAAGAGACTGTGGACGAGGAACTGCTTCGCGAAGTGCGCCAAATTATTGGCAGACAGATACGGGTCAGCTGGAAAAACTCATGATACGATTGAAGTTGACGAGGAAAGATATTAGTAAATAACTTAACACAAGAATAATATGAATCAATGGAAGAAACGGATTGCGTATCTGTTTGCAACAGTCTTCATCGCCCTGCATGTACAGGCAGCCGATGAGGGAAAGAAAAATGAAGTCGATATTCCTTTTAATAAAGGTACATTGCGTCTGAAGGTGATGTCACCCAATGCCCTGCGTGTGCAATACCTCGAAGGGGAAGGACGGGAACTGCCCGAATGGATATACCTGCCCGGAGCCGGTGAAGGGAAAGTGAAGTACAAACTGAAAAAGCAGGAAGGTGGAGTGACTCAAATCGAGACCTCGGAAATGAACATCCGGGTAGATGGCGTTAAACAGACACTGACGGTGAACAATGCACAGGGCAAAGAGGTGTTCAAAGCCACCTCGCACCAGTTGCAGGCAGGCACCGTACAGGGAGAGCCTACCTACAATGCCCGATTACAGATGGAATCACCCACAGACGAATACCTCTATGGTCTCGGCCAATTTCAGGACGGATACAGCAATGTACGCGGACTGACCCGCCGACTGACACAGGTGAACACTCAGATTGCCATTCCTTTTGTACTCTCAAGCAGAGGATATGGCCTGCTTTGGAACAACTATGGATTGACTGACTTTAACCCGGCGGAGGCTTCGCTGAAGTTGGAGCAAGGCAACGAAGTGGGCGAAGCTGTGGCCGTGAACGTGACCTCTACCGAAGGAGGCAAACGCGAAGTGCGCCGTTCCAATGCGTTCAAGGGAACATTGGACATCCCGACTGACGGACGCTATGCCCTGCTGTTGGACGTAGGACAGAATATGGCACGCCGCCACCACTTGAACATCGGCGGGAAGACAATCGTCGATGTACGCAACACATGGCTCCCCCCCACCACTTCGATTATCGTTGACCTGAAAGCCGGCAAGCACGAGGTGATGGCCGAACTGGAGCGCAACGATCGTCCGGTGCTCTACTACCGTCCCGTGGATGACCAGACAACCCTGCAATCGCCCGTAGCTTCGTGTGTGGATTACACCTTGTTTGTGGGCAATGCCGATGACGTGATAACCACCTACCGCGACCTGACAGGCGAAGTGCCCATGCTCCCCAATTGGGCGCTGGGATATGTACATTGCCGCGAGCGTTACAAATCACAGAAGGAACTGTTGGAGAATGCTGCCACCTTCCGCCAACGCAAACTGCCCATCGACCTGATTGTACAGGATTGGCAGTATTGGGGCAAATACGGATGGAACTCCATGCAATTCGACGAAACCCACTATCCCGACCCTGCAGCCATGATGAAGAGCCTGCACGACATGAACATACGCCTGATGCTCTCTGTGTGGTCAAAGGTGGATGCCAATTCAGAAGTGGGCAAACAGATGACAGCCAAAGGATACTACATCCCGCGCACCTCATGGATTGACTTCTTCAACCCCGATGCAGCCGCGTTCTACTGGAAAAACTTCAGCGAACGCCTGCTCAAGCCCTACGGCATTGATGCCTGGTGGCAGGATGCTACCGAACCGGAAAACGACGACTTGGTAGGCCGACGAGTGAACAATCAGACGATTCCTGGCGAGGTATTCCGCAATGTTTATCCTTTGCTGGTCAGCAAGACTGTCTATGAAGGATGCCGCACCGACGATCCGGCACGCCGCCACATGATCTTTACCCGCAGTGCCTTCCCGGGCATACAACGCTACGGCTCGGTATTCTGGTCAGGCGACGTAGGTAACGACTGGGAGACATTGCGCCGCCAGATTGTATCAGGTTTGGGTCTCGTCAGCACCGGATTACCTTGGTGGACATACGATGCCGGCGGTTTCTTCCGCCCCGGAAACCAGCATTCCAATCCTGGCTATATCGAGTGTATGCTCCGTTGGATTCAGGCGGGCACCTTCCTGCCCCTGATGCGTGTACACGGCTACATGAGCGACACCGAGCCATGGCGCTACGGCGAACAGGCCGAACAAATCATTGCCAAGTACCTGGAATTGCGCTACCGCCTGTTACCTTATATATATAGCGAGGCTGCACGCGTATCTTACGACGGTTCTACCCTGATGCGTCCTTTGGTGTTCGACTTCCCGGGCGACGAAGAGGCATTGAAGCAGGATGTGGAATATATGTTCGGTCCTTCACTGCTCATCAATCCGGTGGTGAAACAGGGAATGACAACTTACCAGAGCTACCTGCCCGAACATGCAGGTGGATGGTACGATTTCTGGACCGGCAAGCGCTACACCGGCAAGCAACAGGTATCTACGGACATTGACCTGACGAAGATTCCGGTCTTCGTCAAAGGTGGCTCCATCATCCCCTTCGGCCCGGCCAAACAATATGCAGCTGAGTCCAGCGAAGAGCCAACAGATCTGCACATCTATCCGGGAGCTGATGCCACCTTCTGCCTCTACGAAGACGAAGGCACCAATCATAACTACGAATCAGGCGCTTACAGCCGCATCCCCCTCACATGGGACGAGACCAAACAGACACTGACCATTGGCAAGCGCCAAGGTTCGTTCGACGGAATGCAAAAGACACGCACCTTCACCATTGTGAAAGGCGATGTGAAGAAGAATGTTACCTATACAGGAAAGAAACTGAAGGTGAAATTATGAAAATAATCGATTCCCATGCCCACCTGTGGCTGAAACAGGACACGGTGGTAGATGGCTTGCCCATCCGCACATTGGAAAACGGACGTTCGCTCTTCATGGGCGAAGTCAGACAGATGGTGCCGCCCTTCATGGTTGACGGGGTGAACAGTGCCGAGGTGTTCCTGTCAAACATGGACTATGCCCAGGTTTCGGCAGCCGTCATCACTCAAGAATTCATCGACGGCATACAGAACGATTACCTGTTGGACGTGGCCCGCCGCTACCCCAACCGTTTTTTGGTGTGCGGTATGTGCGAATTTCGCCAACCGGGTTTCCTGCCACAAGCAAAAGAACTATTGGACAGAGGCTTCCGCGCCATCAAGATACCAGCCCAACGGCTGTTGTTGAAGGAGGGACGCGTCATGCTCACTTCGGACGAAATGATGCAAATGTTCCATTGGATGGAGGAACGGAATGCCATTCTCTCCATAGACTTGGCCGACGGCTATATGCAAGTGGGCGAGATGGAAGAAATCATCCAAGAGTGTCCGCGCCTGAAGATAGCCATCGGACACTTCGGCATGGTGACACGCGAAGGATGGGAGGAACAGATCAAACTGGCCCGCCATCCGAACGTGCGCATCGAATCGGGCGGTATCACCTGGCTGTTCAATGATGAATTCTACCCCTTCCATGGCGCTGTACGTGCCATCCGCAGGGCGGCAGACCTCGTAGGAATGGACAAACTGATGTGGGGGTCGGACTATCCGCGCACCATCACGGCTATCACCTACCGTATGTCGTATGACTTTATCACAAAGAGTCAGGAACTGACGGAAGAAGAAAAAGCCCGCTTCTTAGGCTTGAACGCCCAACAATTCTACGGCTTCACCGATTTGGTGGAACTGCCGTACATAAAGAACATGAGTGAATGAATACTGCAATTTGTAGTTCACAACTCGTAACTGAATAACAATGAAAGCAATACAGATTATTGAGCCTTCAAAAGTGAAGGTAGTAGAAATAGAAAAGCCATGCGTGGGAGCTGGCGAAATAATGGTAAAGCTGCACTATGTAGGCTTTTGTGGTTCGGACCTCAACACTTTCCTCGGACGCAATCCGATGGTGAAGTTGCCCGTCATTCCCGGACACGAGGTGGGAGCCGTCATCGAAGCCGTAGGCGAAGGTGTGCCCGAAGGGTTGAAACCGGGCATGACGGTGACACTGAACCCTTACACCAATTGTGGGACATGCGCTTCGTGTCGCAACGGACGTGTGAATGCCTGCCAATACAACGAGACCTTGGGTGTGCAACGCAACGGGGTGATGTGTGAGTATGCCGTCGTGCCTTGGCAGAAGGTGATTCCCGCCGAAGGAATTTCACCACGTGATTGTGCGCTGATTGAGCCTATGAGTGTGGGGTTCCATGCCGTAAGTCGTGGAGCCGTTCAGGATGGCGAATACGTAATGGTTATCGGTTGCGGCATGGTGGGCATGGGCGCTGTGGTACGTGCAGCTTTGCGCGGTGCCATCGTCATCGCCGTAGATGTGGATGATGACAAGCTGGCATTGGCCCAAAAGGCCGGAGCCACCTATGCCATCAATTCTATGGCAGAAGACGTACATGTCCGGATGCAGGAAATCACCTCCGGCTATGGGGCCGACGTGGTGATTGAAGCTGTAGGCAACCCGGTAACATACGTGATGGCCGTCAACGAAGTGGGATTCACCGGACGCGTGGTTTGTATCGGTTATGCCAAGAGCGACGTAAGTTTCCAGACCAAACTGTTCGTACAGAAAGAGTTGGACATCCGCGGTTCGCGCAATGCCATGCCTGGCGACTTCCGTGCTGTCATCAACTATTTGAAATCGGGAAATTGTCCGATAGAGCCGTTCGTCAGCCGCATCATCACCCCCGAAGAAACAGCCGAAGCATTGAACGATTGGGCTGCAGCCCCAGGAAAGGTATTCCGAATATTGGCCAAGTTCTGAAAAATAGGAGTGTGTCATAATTAACTTTTTAGACGCAGATGAAGCGAATAAATGGGTTCAAAGGTCAAAGGGCGAAGGTCGAAGGACTAAGGTCAAAGGGCGAAGGTTGATGCATTGATGCGTTGAGGGGATTCACCGCCATCGCCATCAACCATCGCCATCAGCCATAGCTAAAAGGCGAATAACGGTTATAATTTATCCGTATCATCTGCGTCTAAAAAAATCAAATATCCAATAGCATATATGGCAATCTTGAATCTATCATTTCTTGAGGTACACCACAATTCCTGGCAACCTCAGGCCATCTTGACACAGTCTCACAAACTTTATCGATAATCTCTGCAGCATTTTTTATATTATTGGATGCAGCACACGCAAGGAGGTCTTTTCTCGTAACATTATCGAATTTACCATTTATTGACATCTGATGGGTATCAGTCCATGCCCCTTTAGGATTGTATGCAAAGCCAATATCATAGGCTGGCGACAACCTCCATTTTCCCTTCTTGTCCATAAGGAAAGATATATTCTTTGTGTGGTCATCTTGATTTCGTATTACCACATTAAAAACCATACGAAGAAACATTTCTTCAGCTTGAGAATATGGCAAACGAAGACGCCTCATGACGTTAAACGCTTGTTCATACGAGAATGCTCTTCGAAGATGAAAATCATAATGAGCAATCCCACATAATGTTTGCATGTGAACTTTTTCACCGCCGATTCTGTCAAAACGCTTGGTCAAAAAATGTGCCCTTCCATTTTCCTCAACCAATGAACACTCAGTCATTTCAATACCACATTCTTTCACCAACTGCGAGAATGAGTATTCAAGTCTTCCAAAATTCTCAGTTTCCTTAAACCCCGCTTCTGCAGAAACACCATCTAATTTTATAAGGTAGTAGTCAAAACCTTTGGGGGCATCAACTTGACCAGAACGAACTTCACCAGTTTTTTTATTATATGCAATGATAGCCTTTGCCCGTTGCCCTCCTGCAGATGTCCCTAAACGTAGGATTTCAGCAATAGCCGTCTTTCTGTCCAAACTTAAATTTATCCCAAAATCTTTCTTATTCAAAAGGGCTTCTCGTGCAACATCCACCAATGAGTCTATTTCTATTCTCATATCTGAATTCGAGTTTGCCCCTATAGCAGGTTCAAATTCCAGTGCCCCCATACATCGTTTTCCTAAGAAACACAAGGTTTCAATCGGATTACCAGAAGTCCTCCCTGTCAATGCGAGCCATTGTTCAAACAATGCCCGACCATACGTGTCTGGCAATGAATCAGCCAGCATGCCTGGCAAACCATAAAAAACCTCTCGGTTAAGATTTCCAAATGAGTATATACGCCCCTGTTGTACGGGCATCATCAAAGGCGAAGGTTCAATACCTTTACCTATAAACTGTGAGTCGTATTCAAAGCGAGCAACATCATACATGCTATCCCACCTGAATGTGCCGACAGTATCGCCATACATTATCACCTTTGCAACATCTACCATTCTGATTCCTCCTTATTAGCGTTAATGCTCCCCATAGCGCGTTTTCTTTTATTTTTCTTTGCAGAGTTTACCATATCATAATACTCACTTGGGCTTAATTGTTCTTCTTCGCAAAGATGATAAATTTCATCAAGCATACCGAGCGTCCTTAAGACACGAAGAAAAGTATCAAAAGACTTTATTTCTCCAGCTTCAATTTTCTGAACAGATGAGCGTGAGACTGATGCGGACTCCGCCAAACTATCTTGAGTTATATTTTGCTTGAGTCTGATTGATTTAATTTTTTCTCCAATCCTTTTTTGGATTTGAGAATCCGAGAGAGAATAAATACTATCCATAATGATTTCATTTAAAAGCTTTACAGTGCAAATATACAAATAAAGATTTAAAATAAAAGCATTACACGCGTTTTTTTATACTCCTTTGGTAGTTCCTTTTCAAATTCATATCACCTTTTTTAAATTCATCGCATTGCAAATGCTTATACTCACGGACTTCACGTTGCAAACGCGAAGAGACGGTAGTTGGTGTGGAAAGTTCTTTTTTGCAATTCCTTTACATCCCCTGATTTTATTCTTATGGAAGCCTTTGGTAAGGACAAGGAGGATTACAAGACTATTGGAACATTCCTCATGTTCACGGCAGACAAGAAAGAGAACCTATCCAACAGCGAATACCGTAAGGCATCCCGTGAGGTGAGTGACATTGCCATCGGCAGGTATGAACAGACTCAGAAGCGTAGGTGCTCAATGAAATTGTAAATTTATTATTAGGCAGGTAAAAACGAAGATTTAGATTGATTTTTACCAGCTTCTACTTTTAAGTCGAAAAAAAGCAGTATTTTTGCAAAAAATCATCGCATGACAGAAAAGGAGTTAATTGAATTGAGGAATGGAGCTGAAGTTACTAAAGTTCAGTTCAAAGAGCGTGTGTTGGATAAATACGATACGGCATGCGAGTTGGTCGCATTCTCAAATAGTCGCGGAGGAAAGATTATTGTTGGCATCAATGATAAGACAGGAAATATCAATCCTCTATCTTTTGTTGAAATACAGGAAACCACAAATCTGCTGACAAATCTAGCGAGTGAGAATGTCTTTCCCAATATCTTAATCAGTGTAGATACTGTCAAAGTTGATGGTGGACAAGTTGTGATTGCCACTATTCCAGAAGGTAAAAATAAGCCTTACCACGATAACAAAGGTATTGTGTGGGTGAAAAATGGTTCAGATAAACGAAGAGTTTTCGATAATGCAGAATTAGCAGAAATGATGACAGAATGTGGCAGTTTTCATCCCGATGAAGCCGCTGTTAACGATTCTTCAATTGACGACCTTGATATTGAAACAGTTAAGTTGTTTCTCTTGGGAAGATTCGCTTCTCGTTTTGAGAATGTTGGTTTGTCCGAAGTAGATTTACGTAAACAGCCCATTGAGAAGTTAGTTGATATTATTGGTGAAGGTTTCACATTAGAGAAACTATTTAGAAATTTACGCTTCATTCGCCCAGATGGAAGGCTTACAGTGGCAGCAATGCTGCTGTTTGGTAAAGCTCCGCAACGTTGGCTACCTGTTCTTACTACTAAATGTGTTTCGTTTTATGGAAACAATGAAAGTGGCATGACTTTCCGTGATAAAGTAGATGGCGAGGCAATGGAGGGTAATCTACTTCATCAATTTAGTTGCGTAATGGATTTTTTCCGCCGGAATTTACGAATGGTTCAAGACGGAGAAGAGTTTAATCAGCAAGGCAAAATAGAAATACCTATCATTGCATTGCAAGAATTGGTAGTCAACTCAATGGTTCACCGTTCGCTCGTCCGTCAATGTCCGATTCGGATTTTTATTTTTGATGATCGAGTGGAAATCCACAGTCCAGGCACACTTCCGGGTGGATTAACAGTCAAGGATATTGAGGCTGGAACATCGTTACCCCGTAATAAATTCTTGTTCAGTAATGCTATTTTCTCATTACCGTATGCTGGTATAGGTACGGGTATCAGACGGTGTATAAGTCTCGGAATAAAACCGGAGTTCAAGAATGATGAAAATCTGAACGAGTTTTTTATTATCATTCCTCGATTAGATGAGAATGGTAACCAAGTAACTAAGTCAGATGAGAAAAGTAACCAAGAACAGGGCGAAAATGGTAACCAAGTAACCAAGTCGGACGAGGAAAGTAACCAAGTGAAAGGCGAAAAGGAACTAAGTCATCCTAAATTGACAAAGCAGCAAGAAGATATACGAAATTTCTGCTCTATACCACGCACTGCACAAGAAATTATGGATAGATTGGGCATTACCAACCAATCTAAAAATCGTCAAAGACATATACAGCCACTTTTGGATATGGGCGTTTTGGAAATGACAAACCCAGAGAATCCTACGGCCAATAATCAAAGATATCGAAGACCTCCCAAGCAATAGGAGTTTGGAATAACAGAACCCGTCAGCATCCCGTAAGAACTGCTGGCGGGTCACTTTTTATAAGTGTGCCCATATCGTCTTTACTTTATCTATTATATGGAGGCATAAATGTTATGTATTAAATCCACATAGTAATTTTGTTTTTGACTTCTATATTTCCTCATCATCCATTCATCAAATGACTGAAAAGGACTCATTTCCAATCTTTCATCGTTATTTTTGTATTGACACTCCGAGTAAAAGCGTTCAAAATAATAGCCAAAACCTTTGTCTTGAAAATAAGTATCATACAAGAATAAGGTCTTTATTGTCATTACTATCAGTGGACGGCACTTATTATGATAAGACTTTATACCTTTTTCTTTGAGACATTTGCTATACCATTCATTGGCAATGTCTGATAAGGGTGATTGCATTATTTCGCTATTTTCAAGAACGAGAACTGGATAGTATATAAGATTCTCATCCTTTATTGTATCCCAGGCAAAAACGCCTTCTTCGATAGTCTTAATATGATTTACTAATTGCCCAACACCTTCATCACGAGGAATTTTTAGAGATTCTTTATTTCCATCTTTCCCTATCTTCCAACGCTTTAAGTATAACTTATTGGAAAGTTCTTCAATAATCCCATCAGTATTAGGATTAGATTTTAGGTCTCCATTTAATTTTATTGCTTTACACTCAAAGATGTAAATATTCAGTTTCTCACGAAGGTAAAAATCTGGTTGACCTACAACTTCTTTATCGTCAACATACTCTGGTCGTGATATATCATCTTTGCTAGGAAAACATGCATCAATACATCTATCCCTTATACAATTAAGCATCGTGTGGTCAAATAGATGTTTCTCGACAAATACCTCTTTGAAGAACTGACTATACGACTTGTCTTTGTATTTGAGCTTATAGGGCATCAAGTCGAAATAAATGCTATTGTAAAGCCTATCTATCATGAGAGGAATATTGTATAACATGTATTTTGACGTCTCCATTTGTATTAACGGTCGTGCTCTGAATGTTGTAAAGTCTCTGTTTCTGTCTCCAACATCTTCATTTATTTCAATGTAATCATATTGGTTGATAGCAATAGCGTCAACGACATTCCGGGTAATGAGATTATCCTTATCTTGTTTTTCAATATCAAGAACTCCAGCTCCATCTTTCAATGCAAGCGCACTAAGGGCCGCAATTGTCAGATAGTATTCTTGCCATTTCTCTATTTTAAATATTTCCAAGAATTTATCATACATATGCTTGTATTCTTCTCTTGATGTTATGAAATCAAAGAACACCTTAGCATAATACATCTGTTCAGAAAGAGCTAACTCCTCGTTAAAATTAGTAAATTCATTTGTTGCATAAAGAGTTGCATACATCATTCTCGATAAATCATTTTTTTTCTTGCTTGGAATATATGAAGCGACTTTTTGTTCGTTTATGGCGAGAAGAATATCAAAAGCTTTTGCTTCTGCTATGTAATCTGGATAATATTCAAATTGCTCTTTATGTGAAACACCAAAGGTGAGTTTTAAGAATTCTAAAAGAGTACGTGTAGAAGAATATGATACACTAGAAGGTGATTTCTTTTCCCTCTTAATATATTCTAATACATATCTCATCCTCTCATCGGAGTATTGGGACATATACGAGAAGAAAGGATGCTTATCCATATCCGAAATTAAACACTTTCCAAAGTTCCGTCCAAGCACCAATACCATTTTGATGAGCATTTCTCTTGAGAATTTCTTTATCTCATCAATAAGGTTAAGCATTTGCCATGGATATACATTTGTATACTCTAACAGTAACAGAGGATGAAATGACTTACCCGATATACAGTCTGTTATGCTGATAGATTCTCCCTTGTACATCTGTCGATGAGTATTGAAAGAAGTGTTATGCAAATAATGATTGGTGTTTTTCCGTTTCCTATTTGCCTTCTTCCTCTTCCTACTTCCTTTTATGGAACAGAGAATGTTGTGCTTCTTGTTTTTTAATCGGCGTATTCTTCGATGCTTCATGCTAGTACCATTGTTCTACAATTGGTTTTACATTTACATAGGTTGGCATACACTGACCAATACTAGAACCTATAAATGTCGGATCACAAATAATATAAGTTTTTCCATCATAAGTGTATGCGTCACCATATATTGAAGAATCATTGAAGCAAACAGCTGTACACTCATGCCCTGGATACTGAACGAGATGAACATCCAAACCTAAAAGATTGTGAACTAAGAACGCATAAAATACAGAACGGTCTTCGCAGTCATTCTTTGGATAATAGAAATTCTCTTCTATAAAATACGGCTTTTCGTATCCATGCTGAGAACCATCTGTAGCATAGTCGAAAGCATATTGAACAAAATGTAGTAATGCATTTGCGGCTTGCTTTTTAGACATTCCGGATATTTGAGACCTTAGTTGTTCTAGAATATTTCTGTAAAATGGAGGCGTCACCTGGGACTTAGCATAATAGAGAACGTCCATTTGAGGGTAATGACGCAACATTTCCATCATGCCACTATTTACAGTTCCTGTTATATGCAATCTGCCGTCTGATAATGTACGGGTTTTATCAGTTCCTTTATTCAGTTTTAGGTTTTGATCGGCATATACTAAATCGATAAACCTCCCTTTATATGCATTGTCAGGTAGTTCGCAGGTATATATTCTCATTGATGATTCAGAAACAGGAGCAATATTATCACGAAAAACGTAATACTTTGAACCTTCAATATCTAAATAGCTTCGCTCATATATCTTTTGTATAAACGGAACAAGCAAGAGTAATTGGCTATTCGTTCTTGCAATGCGCACATCATACCCCATATGAGTAAGAAGGAAATGTTGTAGGACTATTCTGTCAGAAGAAGAATCTGATTTCAGCAAAGTATCTGTATAACTTCTGATTAGTTCAAAAGTAAACCATTCATTTAGTCCAAGAGAAGATGATATTAGCTTCAATGAATTGAGAACATCCTTTGTGTCTCCCTTTTGATATTTCTTCCATGTCGCGGATATTGAACAGGGTTCCATTGAAGAGACATTATGTGTTGTCAGTTTGACCGCATTTACCTCAACACCATAAAAAGTAAATTTCAACTTAGGAGCAATAGTGGGCTTTATCGGGGCTATTGGCTCTGTCGGTTCCTTAGGCACTGGAGTAATAGGTTCTTCATTCGGTATTACTATTGGTTCTGGGACAACTACAGGTGTAGGTGAAACTGGAACTTCTTCCACTTTGGGTACAATTACTGGTTTTGGTGTTTCATCACGCTTAACGCCACGAAATACCAGAAACTCTTTCCAAACGCCATCAAGAAAATTTGCATAATCTTCTAATATGCTTTTGCGGAATCCTTGATAGTCATTCAAGAGGCTTTCTCTGTATGTCTTATAGTCACTATTTATATCCTGTGCATGAGACGCAGATGTTATAAATAATAGTAGGAAGAAATATTTTCTCATAAAATCTTTTCATTTACTCTAGAAATAACCCAATCCAAACAATCCAACTTCAGGGTCTGGTTCCGGCTGCCATGTACGAACTTTGATGATAGGTTCTTTTCTGTCATTCAAATCTACTTGGATGTATAGGTAACCCTCATCACCATAGTTTGTTGAATAGTAATCCTGCTTTATTTGAATACCATATTCTTCTCCATCTTTTGCCTTACGAACATCATTATTAGCAAAACGAATGTTGACAAATTCATTGGCACGAAAACAAGCCTCCAGATTCTTTAGATATTGCTCTTTGCTATATTGGGTTCTCCGAACATATTTATTATTGCGATATGTAACAGGACCATCTTTGTGAGGATTTACAGCTTCAAATCTTTGAGCTACATGGCCAACTATGATTACTGCATCATCATCAAAAATGCTACGTAAATAATCAATACGTTCAAGGGCATATGCTGTCTTGTAATTTTCAAGGAACTCCATTATTGTTTGGCGAGCCTCAATTGACCATGCACCACGACTTATAATATCGGATTTTGCTTTTGCATCTAAGCCAAAGGCTATACAATCAATCTTTTTATCCTCATTAAAAGTAAAAACAATGTCCTCCACAAAGTTAGTTCTCACACCTTTCTTGAATGAAAACGACATTTGAATGCTTCGAGCAACAACATTATCGCCAAACTGATAGAATGCTAATTCATTTGTATTGAGAATTCGCGCACTTCCATATTGGATGAGTCGCTTAAACATATCTTTGCCATCCTCTGTAAAATAATCTTGGATAGTATCGTATGACTTTGTTTTGATAGTTTCGACAACGTAGCTCAATATCTCTCTGTAAGGTTTCTCGTCTGCTACAGGTGAAATAGTAGCATTCTTCTTAGATGCTTGTTTAAGTAGCACCTCTGTCTTGTCTGTGGTAGAGGGTTTCTCCTTTCTTGTCTGCAGATTAACACGTGAGCCTCGAAATGCTCCTACTTTAATTACATTAAGTACACTTTTAATCTCTTGATTGATATGTGCTTGGCCACGATAAGCGTACTCGTAATTAATTTGGATATTTTCAGGAACAATACCAGAAGCAAATTCCATAGTTCCTCGTCCATTCTTTACGCTGGCAATGTTACTCCAATTGCGTCCGTCAAAATATGTAAAGTCAAGACTACTGACTGGCTCACCGTTGTGCGTAAACATTAAATCAACGTTTGTTCCATCATTAGCTGCAATCTTTACTTCAAGGTCATCAAATATATTGTCCATCCTTTCTGGAATCCAAGTCAAAGGATGTATATTATTTCCTGTTTCTTCGTCAGTATATTGTATCTCAGCAGGTCTCTGAACTGACTTTAATAAAGAGTATGCCCAATAGTAGTTTCTAAGGGCATCATCAATCTTTCTATTTTCTTCGGCAATCATACCGAGTCGGATATGCTCTTTGAGAGTACGAATACGTCCTTCAAAGATTTTGTTCAGCTCCGATCGTTTAATAAAACGCCCAATATGCGCTTCATCAGGGTTATTGTCAATAACCAAACGTTCTGTATTTGTTAAAGTGGCAGAAGAGTATGTCTGTACTTTGAGGTTGGCATAACTCTGTGCATCGAGTACACCATTTGTCGATTTTTCGTCTTCAGTTAAAATGAAATCACTACTTACAGCAATCGATATTTTACTGATTAATGCGGCGAGAGCTTGTTGGTCTGCTTCCTCTACAGTAGCTCCCCATCCTTCACCAAACAAATAGGTGTCTGAATTGCGCTTTACCTCATCCCAACTTTGTGAGAAAGCTGGGACGAGGCACATTACGCTAATAATTGATATGATTATTTTCTTAAACATTTATCCGTTGGGATTGTGATTTAGTTTTCGCTTTTAGGTTCAAAACCTTCGCGAACAAAGTCGCTTACCTTCTGGGCATATTTCTGTGCAGCTTCACTTTCTTTGAGTGCATTCTCATAAGCACGGATGCGAGCACGAGTTGCTGCACTTTCATTTATGATAAAGAATGTCTGCATTTCAAATGTGCCATCCTTGTTCTCTTTAATTACGCTGAAAGACTCTTGCAGTTCACCATTGATTTCCTTCTCCACAAGGCTCTCATACGCAGCATAGAAGTGGTCGAACTCTGCAGCTACATCATCTGCATTACCTGCGAGGTCACTTACGATACGCCCTTTAACCTTACGTCCTGCTTGTTGGGCATAGAGGTTTGCAGCATTAGTAACACAAGTCTGATGACCTACGTTCTTTGACTTGAACTGAGAGCAGGTACCCATAATTTCGTAGGCTTCCTCACCATCTTTGTTCAACTTCTCGTAATGAGTAAGGAGAACAACATCAAGCGAGCGTGTTGAACCATAGAGTTTCCAACCACCCTTCTTGAACTCCTTCATCTTTGTTTTGTACTCTTTCTTAAGGGCCTTTGACAAAGCCTTAGAATTCTGAGCATTCACAACAGGCATCATTAAACAGAATGCCATAAGAAACATGATAATTTTCTTCATAACTGAAATGTTTTGGAATTAATAAATTATTGACATGTGAGTATTAGTCTAAATCCTATTGTCGGTTCACTATAATTTGAATAATAATATGAAGAAGTTGTACATCCGTTAGAATTCGAAGTATAATCTCCGCCATAACAATTACGACTATTTGATGAAGAATTAAGATAGGTGTATTCTGAAACATTTCCACTCATATCATAAATACCCAATTCGTTTGGAGCTTTTGTTTTTACATTTTGTCTTGTACTTGTATTCGCAGAATACCATGCAACATCACCAGGAGTGTTACTACCACTATATGTATAATTTTGGCTCTTATTGCCACCTTTAGCTGCATATTTCCATTGTTCTGCAGTTGGTATAGAAAAATTTAACTTAGTCGCGTTGTTTATCTTCTCAATACAAGAGATAGCAGCACTATATGAAATTGAACTTATTGGTTTTTGTGACGATGAACTTGAACCATTCATAGCATAATATAATGCCTCAGTCACTTCTGTTTCACCTATCAAGAAGAAACCGCCAGAATACCCAGCAACTGGTATCATCTTAAATTCCACACCACCTGCCTTTACATACAATCCATTTCGCCAATTATTATGCGAACTTTCTGAAGGTATTGCCATATATCCACTCTCGCCAACTTTTAGCATATCTGAAGTACAAGTACGAGTGTATGCAAAATCAGATCCAACCAAACCAATGTTTCTATCCGAATCAGAGAATGTGCCATATATATAAGATGTGCTACCATTTGATGCAACGGTAGATGTGATCATAGCGCTTGACGTTGAAAATTGGTTAATGGCAGGAGCATATGTCGTATAGACAGAAATACCTGTTGTGTATATTTTTGCACCAGAAGTACCAGTGAAACGTATGCGTCCAGTTTTAGGTGTTAACGATGCTTGTACAGTCAAAGAACCATTGTTGTAAGCATAGGTTCCATTCAAATCTTCATAAATCTCCGTATTTGAATTGAGTGATACGAGTGAAGAACTAGAGAAAGTCGCATTAACAAAGTAACGCGCTTCGCATTTTAGGTTAGAACCTGTTGCAAGATTTCCATCATAGCTAACGGACCAGCCCGATGAAGAGTTGTAAGTTGCTTCACCTGGAACAATGTTGCTACCATTGTAGAACGTAATGTAAATCTTGTCGCCATTTGTCCATGACGAAGTAGTTGTTCGTGTCTGAACTTTTACGCCATTGGATTGTTGGTCGAACCCAACCACATCTCCAACGAACTCCATTGGAATGGTGTGAGTTGTTTGTTCGTTCTGTGTTTTGTTCTGTTCTAAATCGAGAAAGTCTTCATCAGAACATGATCCTAATGCAAAGCATACGCTTGCTACTAGAAGCCCATTTGTAAAAAAAACGAATATGTTTCATATCAAATTGAATGTTGTTAATTTATTGCCAATTATTATCTGCTCCGTATTCTTTTTTTGAGATAGTTCCAGAGGAATTCTTTGTTGAGTCATAATTTTTATCAGAACTATATCCTGTAACTGAAACCGTAACGCCAGATCTAGAAGAGTTATCCCAGTCCTTATCGCTTTGATAACCTGAGACAGAAAGAGTTGTCCCACTAACTGTATTCGTGTCGTAATTCTTATCCGAACCGAATCCTGTTATTGTAAGACTACCTGTGGAATTACCCTTATCATCCCAGTTGTGGTCATCATCGTAATCTTTTTTAAGGAATGATCCTCCATAATTCAACTGAGTAACATCGAGTGTAAGTGAATAAGTACCCTCTTGAAGGTCGGTCAATGCGATAACAATCTTTCCGAAACGAGCATCTGTACCACTATTTTCAGAAGCTGTTACCGTAAAGGTATTAGCCGATTGGGTAATTGACAACCACGATTGAGATGTTGTAACAGAATATGTTCCATCGGTTGACACTGTCATTGCTTCAGAAGTACCTCCCTTAGAATAGAATAATACTTCTCGTGTGTCAACTCTAAGATAACGGGCATCCTGAGTGACGACCACACGAACCTTTTGATGTGTATGGTTTCAAAAATTAATGTTGCTGTACGACTGTTTACCGATGCATTATCAGATGCGGTTACCTTTACATCAACATTTCCTGTGCCACTTGTCTTTGACAGGGTCAACCAAGTAGAACCATCTTCCACTTTTGCAGACCAAGAATCGTTTGTAGAGATGGAAACATCTATTGCTCCTCCCTTACTTGTATAAGTGAGAAGATTATTTGAGACGGTGAAATATTTTCCTTTCTGGACAACATTGATTATCGCTGATTTATCAGCCATAACAACCACAACTTGACCACTTCGCTCATCTTCACTTGTATTCTCAGAAACTGAGACAGACAAGGTCGAATTGCCTGAATTTGAGGTTGGAGAAATGGTTATCCAACTTTCACTTGCAGATGCAGTCCATGTTCCATCTGTTTGAATATCTATGGTTTGGGTGGATGACTTGTCTTCAAAGTTCAAAACAGTAGTATTGATATCGAATGTCTTACCAGCCTGAGAGACGCTGACGGCAACATCTATACTCAATCCTATTTGAGTCAAGTGGATGACTCCAGAACGATTGGACGTATAGGGATTATCGGAAGCGGTTATCTTTACGAATCCATCACCTTCACCTTGGCTTGGAGATACTGCTATCCATGATGGAGCAGATGAAACAGTCCAATTTGTATTACTTAGCACCGAAAGGTTCTGAGATCCACCTGCAGCATTAAATGATAATTCTGATTGTTCTGTTTCTATATAAATTCCACGCTGCCTAACTGGAATCTGAATGCGTTGAATTCCACCGATAGAAAGATTAACAAACCCAGTTCTTTCACTAGTTGATGTGTTTGGAGATACACTGACTGTCATTGTAGAAGTACCAGATTCCCCTGATGTCGGAGAAATATCAATCCAACTTGCAGATGAAGACGCTGTCCATGATGCCTCTGCGTTTATTATTACATTGACAGAACTAGCTGTATTATTAAATACGAGTGACTCTGTTAATGCATTTATTGAGGCTGGAACTTGTCTAACGGTTATTTTCTGTGAAGCATTTGTAGTTCCATAATGGACAACCGAAATGGTCCCTGTTCGGTTCGAATTAGACTCATTCGCAGTTACGGTCAATGTAATAGTATTATCTTTTTGTGAGACAGTAAGCCAATCTGCAGAAGAAGATGCCGACCAAGAACAGTTTGCTGTCACCGTAATAGTCTCGGTATTCGGAGTACCCGCAAAGTCAATCTCTGACTTTGATAACGATATAATAGGAGTAGCCCCAGCCTGAGTAACAGAAATGGGAGTTTCATACTTCCAATCACTAACATTGGATTTGAGATAAAATATTCCTGTACGAACATCATCGCCTGACTTGTTTTCTGTGACACCAACATTAACGGATGCTGATGAAGAACCAGATGTAGGTGAAGTTGATATCCAATCAATTTCATTTTCTATTTCCCATGGTGTTTCTGTGCTCGTGATTTGAAGAGATTTGCTTGAAGCCAAAGCAGAATATGATAAAGTTGTCGGAGTCACTGCCATATATCGAGGAGTTAGAGTTGGATATAACCCTAGAGTTTCGTCATACATCTCGGAGCAACCAACAAGAAAAATACTTGTTATAATATATAAGAAAATATGCCGTTTCATTTTAAAAGAATGCTGTTATACCAAGTTTAACATTGAACCCTTCACTCCATCCCTTAATCTTTTGAGAAACCTCTGATAATACTGTATATCCATCTGATTTCATAAGATTAAATGAGTATTCTGGCGATAGGCTTAGTGCAAAATGATTTGCAATTGCAGCTGAGAACCTTAATGAAATAAGAGCACTAGTAGCATAAGCACCATCTGCAGGAGTTACTGTCACTTCACTTTCCATAGTCTCTTCTAACTTCATAAAGTTTACACCAATCTGAGGCGTTAGACGGAAGCGAGTAGAAATAGGGAAGCCATATCCAATCTTTCCAGACATATTCATTGCTGGAGTATAGTTACTAGCAAGAGGTTGAGTGTTATTGCCGCTCCAATAGATTGTTTCACTTTTACCAACACCATAGAGATAAGATGCTTCGACGTTTACATTACGAATGTAACCGCCAATGGTTGCGCCTATAGTTACAAAAGTTCCTGCTCTTACATTTCCCTCAATATAGAACTCGTTTTTATAATTATAAATCTTACTTAGTGCAATATTCACATTGGGATTAGAACTACTTAGCTGCATAGTCCTGACATAGTCCTTATAACCTGTTTTTGTCGCCTTTATATTGTATGTGCCTGTTGTCAACTCTTTTGAGCATGGCGAAGTTCCAACATATTCTTTGTCAACAAAAATGTTTGCCCCATGAGGAGAAGTTGTAAACTTATAGTTAGCGACTCGACTCAAAGATACACTGATGTCAGTCGTTTGATTCTCGTTAATAGTGATAGTTCTTGTCTCCGTGCGATAACCATCTGAAGACACCATAACCTCATGCTGGCCAATTTGCAACTCAACAGGCTCCAGTGTAGAACGTCCTATTGAACGTCCATCAACAGACACCTCGGCAGAGTATGGATTCACGTGTACACTGAGTTTGCCTTTTATTGGATTTAGGTCATTGACAATCAAAGAATGTTCTTTGTCATTAACTACTATTTGTCCCTCTTTGGGATAATAACCTTTAGCTTCTACCTTGTAGGTGAACTGTCCGTGTGCC
This sequence comes from Bacteroidaceae bacterium, assembly GCA_017521285.1. Classification (GTDB taxonomy): domain Bacteria; phylum Bacteroidota; class Bacteroidia; order Bacteroidales; family Bacteroidaceae; genus Phocaeicola_A. The sequence continues at coordinate 40,632 of JAFXDG010000096.1, forward strand.
ATTTCAAGAGTTGCTTCTCCTCTTGAATCAAGATTTACACTCATACCATTAAGGGACAATGTAGCACTAGTAGGGATAATCTTAATGGTCAATTTTTGTTTTTTTGTATCATCATAGTTCGTCACGAACACTTGATCATGGGTGATTTTCATGATGTATGTTCTAGCCTTTTGTATTGTAATAGGAAAATCGTAGTTAGGAAGTGATCCGAGTTGCTGATGGCGGATGCTAATATGCCTAATGCCGAACGGAACCCAAAGCCATATCTCACCAACATGGTCATCCTCAACTTTTGTGATACCTGCAGAACCAACATCAAAAGAAAATCCCTTTTGAGTCGTTTGCACACGGATAAGCGCACACTTATATCCATTTTGGTCTTCTACTGCATGTCTTCCATTTGCCGTCAAATCTTTTTCATCAAGATAAAATTCTGTGACGGATATATCCTGTGCGTTTGTCGTCAACACACAAAAAAACATGAAAACCATCAATATTGAAGGTTTTGAAAAGTGAGACTTTATATCGTAGCCACATTTCATTGCGTTAACTCAATTCATTTACTGCTGGCTACCACGCAGGAATATTTTTTTTATTGGCCTATATACAAACAAAGCGTGGAGCCAGTCCTGATGCTCGTTCCACGGTCTAAAGGCTCTCGCATTGCCCAATCTGTCGAAACGAGCAACGCTGAAAGCCCCACGCCGATGTTATATACAACAACACGACTAACTCGGCATTAGCAAAGTTACCATGTGTGAATAAACACCTCATAGGGCGTCCACGTTGCTTTGTTTTTGACAGATTGTATTGAACTTGCGAGATTCTTAGACCATCAAAACCAAAGCGTTCAGTTACGCCTTTTATGTATATGTACTTCTCCCGCCTAAACCCACATTAGGGCTTTCAGCAAGGTAAAAGATATGCAAAACTACAAAAATTATATAAAATATAAGCAGAAAGTCTTGGAAATGTTTGGAACTGCCGAAATATTTAAGTAAAATGAAGTGCATTATGCTTAAATATTGAATAAAGGAATGACTTTTATGAAAAATATCGTACCTATACAGTGACTTGTGCAAAACGAGCCGTAACAATGAAATGATGAAAACATCGAACAGTAAAAAGCACTGCAAAAAGGGATGTGACCCTCTGTCACCATGTCAGTGATAGTATTTTCCGATACCAACATTGTCTATTGTTTATTGATGCCAGCCTTCACCATTCAACTCACTTCTCATATCGTTTATCCCTTTTTTCGGATGCAAAGGTTGCCAAGCCTCATTTAGAATGCAAAAAGGTCAAGCGGTAAACCGTTTGGAGCAGTTTCTTCCTCCGTTGGAGAGTAAACAGCTCCAAAACCTTTTCTTATTCATCGGCTTGGCTGAAACTGCATCCGGCAACGAAGATAAACGACTAACGAAATAATAGCATAAAACAGCATAGAAAACACTCCCATACACAAGGCGATATTCTCAATGCTGTTTTCATTCTTTTCAGAGGACTATTATTTTCGACAGAGAGAAATTGGGCAAGCGGCAGATTTCACTCCCTCCAAAATAATAGATTTGGATTGTATCCCCCTTGCCTTTATAGGAATTTGTCGTACCTTTGTAGTGGCTTTGTACGAACGAGCCATACCAATGTGGAATGACGGTAATATTGAACCAACAAAAAAGCATCGAAAAGAGGAAAAATACCCTCTACAACCGTTCTTTGAGTGTTAAGAAACAATAAAAAGGTTAAATATTCACCTTTTAGAATGCATCCCTAAAGGTTATGACCATATTTCTGACTTATTACTCGCAAAGTATTGAGTAATAACTGGTTGCAAATACGGGAATTGTCTTTGGATGCCAATAGAATTTTCTATTATATCCAAAAGTTGAATTACCAGAATGTTTGACAAGAGATTCTCCTGTCGCATCTGCAACTGTATTTACTCCACTATATAATCCGCCAACTCCTCCATTACTTATTTTACTGAATGTTCGTCCATGACAGACTATCTCACCATTTTCTATTGTTCCATAAGAATAATGAAAATTACCAGTTTGATCGTTATAGAAGAGATTAGACAAAAAATCTGCATCCGAACTATAATGCCAGCCAGACATATCAAAATCTCCTCCTCCACCACCTCCATCTTTCACGTGGTTCATAAACTTCTCTATCTCTTTCGAATTATTTGTATACCAATATGCCAGTCCTGTTGGATCAATGAAATCGATAGGATTACCGATACAATAAGCATAAGGACTCCAAGTGTATGACTTTTCACATAAAGGGTCAACAGTATGCCATGCCGGAACGATAGGGTCATATTGTCGGGCATGGATGTCATACCAGTCGAGTCCGTAAGTACGGTCCAATTCTTTTCCTTCAAATTTATAGGGTTGCAGGTTACTCCCTAAGTCTATCCCACCTATCACTCCACCATAAGGGTAATAATGGGTGGCTTGTTCCGTTACACCATTACTGTTTACCACCATGCGGTTGCTACCCTGATAATCCTGAATATAATAGTGACAACCATTTGCATTGCCACTACCACTGAGGGTAAGGTAACCACCGATAAAGTGAAGTTTATCCAACGAACCATTGTTTAACCGGATATAGCCACTATAATCTACAGAATCTTTTAACCATACCCCATTCTTCTTTTGTAAGTGAACCATTCGCAAACGAGTCCCGTCGGCCGCATAGATGTATCTGATAATTCGATTATTGTCGAACGTGATTTCTTTCAGATTTCCCAATAAGTCGTAGGCAATGTTTGTGATGCCCTTGTTCAAGTCCATCGTCATCGCTCCATTGGCATTGTAGGCATACTCCACAGCCTCATCCGCTCCATCCACAAAAGACGAACTGCCGTAATAAGAAGGTTCACCCACACCTGTACCACCAACAGAGAGCTTCTGATTACCGCGGTAAGAGACATTATAGTCATCCATCGTGTCGTAATACAGTCCTTCCTCTACATCATCCACCACTCCCTGACGATAGGCATACAGCAGAATACCAAAGACAGGATAATAAAGCCTGCCATTTTCATTAAACAGGACGTTGATTTCTTTTGAAGGAACAAACGATTCAAGACTGTCAATAATCTCTTCTTCATGTTGCATAAGTGTTTGAAGTTTGTATTCCGCTTGCAATATACGCATAATGTTTTATTCTGCAAAACAAATCAAAAGAAATGTATGCAGAACAAAATAAAATACCTGAAAAGAGACAAAAAACGTCAAAAACAGTACTCCTATTTCGAGGACAAAACGGTCCTTTTTCACGCAGCTGGCTGCAATAGCTGATACAGCAGGCTGCATCGGCTCACACAGCCAGCTGCGATGGCCAATGCAGCCTGCTGCGTGAGAAAGGGATATCTTATAATTCGAATGTGGTCTTATCCATCTCGTTCGAGAGCTGTTTTATAACCTGAAAATCAGGAATATTAGAATTTGAAAGATAAAGTTCGTGAAGACGCAGAAAATCTGGTTCGTATTTGAACCTGTCAAGGATGGCCGTACGAAAAATGGAAGACAGGCCTTTATGACGATCAAGATACTGGCTGTCGATAAGGCGATATATTTCGGGCTGATACTGACGCAGCAACGTTTTGAATGCCCCATGGCGCAAAACGATACGACGACCATCGTACGTGTGGCCTGCACGGACAGCCGGACGGTATTGCGAAAGGATGTTACGATTAAAATCTACAGCACAAAAGACGACATAAAACCAAAGATGGAACTGCAACAAATCCTCGGACGTATAGCCATCTTCCTTCGCCATCAGACTGAAATTGAGCCATGCCAGACGGTCGCAGGCGAGTTCTTCAAGCAAAGGCTCATCGCTACCACCAAGAAGTTCATCAAAGTAGTCTGTAGAATAAGGGTGATGACTCATCTCTTCAAGAATC
>JAFXDG010000097.1 GCA_017521285.1 Bacteroidaceae bacterium
AAAAGTCGTGCGCATATACGCGATTCTCGTGCGGTCTGTTTTGCATATTTATGCAGTCGGATTGTATAATTATACATTCCATCTATTTGCAGGCACATCCCCCTCTGTCCGTGTGCACACCTTCTATTGGGCGTGTGCACACCCTATAGCAGTATGTCTGAAGAAACTCAGCCGACCGTATGCACACGGTCAACTGCATTTGTGCACACGCACTTCCGACTTTCAGTCTTCCGACCTTTTTACATTGCATATATATACAAAAAACGTTCCGTTACGAACCTTTTCCTTTTGATGAAATAGAGAGAAAACAGAAAAGTGGGAATTATTACCAGTGGATGTAAAAGAATATTCGGTTGACAAGGGTTTCAGTTGACGAGTTGACGAGGTTCAAAGTTCAAGGTTCAAAATTCAAGCCGTCTTTGTCATTCTGAGCCTTAGCGAAGAATCTGATAACGTCAGCAAAACAATTGTCAAGCACACGTCCTCAGATGCTTCGACTACGCTCAGCATGAACAGAGACCGCATTTTGACCCCCTTTTAGTTACTTCTGCTATTTATTTCAAAGAGAGAGAGCAGAGAGGGGGAAGCGTTGAGACGTCAAAAGATTGAATGCTGCTTACTCAAGCCCTATTGATGGTTGATGCGTTGAGACGTTGATGCAAAGGTCGAAGTTTCAGGCGCGAGATAATGTGCCAATGTGCTAATGAGATAATGGGCTAATATGTTAATAATTTATGTTATTGTGCCGCATGGTTATTGACACATTGGCACATTGTATTTTTTACCCAATCTTGCTGATTTTCTTCAATCGGTCTTCGTCTATCAATTTGATTTTCCGTCCGTCGATGGTGATGAGTTTTTCTGCTGCAAAGTTAGAGAGTGTCCGGATGGCATTTGAGGTCGTCATATTGGACAAGTTGGCCAAATCTTCGCGACTCAAGTAGATGCTGAGGGTTGATTCATCCTCTTCCACTCCGTAGCTTTCTTTCAAGAAAAGCAACGCCTCGGCTAATCGGCCGCGAATGTGTTTCTGGGTGAGGCTGACGGTGCGTTCGTCTGCGATACCCAAATCGATGGAAAGCTGGCGGATGAAGAATCGGGCCAATTCATTGTTTTCTGTGATCAATTGGGTGATAATCTTCATCGGGAACATGCAGATGACCGAAGGCTCGAAAGCTGCAGCGGCCGTCACATATTCCTCGTTGGCAAAATAGGCGCGGTAGGCGAAATACTCCACGGGTCTTATCATGCGGATTATCTGTGTGCGTCCGCCCACTCCGTCTTTGTAAATTTTTACCTTACCGCTGAGCAGACACATGATATGCGTAGGTTGGTCACCTTCGCAATATATTATTTCGTTTTTCTTGAATCTTTGAATGGTGAATTCCTTAGCTAACATCGCCCGTTGCTCCTCATTTAGGGGGTGCCACAAGTCGGCGATGCTTTCGCTAATCTCGTTCAAAGTCATTTCTCTTTTTACCATTTATGCCCTATAATTATGTTTTAGAGCACAAAAGTAGTAAGAATCTGTCAGAATTGACCTCTTTTTTTCTCAAAAAAGTGCAAATATGCCCCAAAAAAACGTTTATAGTGGAAATAATCGTTAAGAAAAGTAGGGAATAACGTCTCTTTCTTCTATATTTGTCGCGCAAAATGAAAAATAATTATTCCATATCCCGGCCGGTTCCTTTGTGGCTTGTGACCATTGTGATGCTGGTTCTCGGTTTTCCATTGCGTTCGTATGCTGATGCAGGGGAGACTGACGGAACGGGTGCGGGTATGGGGCAACGGTTCTCTCCGAAGGACGCGCTGTTGACAAATATTTTTCAAACTGTTTCCCGTCATTCGGGTTCTGTCCGTCAATATCAGGCTCGTATGTACATGCGCACCCAATACAAAGTCCATCAGCGCAATGCTTTAATACATTTGGTTCCTTCCATGTTCAAGTTTTACGACGGTGTGACGGATTATCTGACCGAGACTGTCAGCGAATTGCAGTATATGGCTCCGGATGTTTACAATATGAAATTGCGTGCCCTCAGTGGCACATTCCGGCGTAATCAGGCTGGTCTCTACAATGCGATGGACTACCTGAATGTGAATGTCTATTCCCCGACCACGTTACTTCCCGACAAACTGATTTCTCCTTTTAATGAGCGTGCGGTGAAGTTCTATCATTATTATCTTGATTCGGTCTCCGGTCCGCCTGATTCGCTGATGTATTGCATTCGCATTGTGCCCAAGCATAAGGGTACCCAATTGGTCAGTGGCTCGGTGGTAGTGAGCCATGGCACGTGGCTTATCCGCGAATTGACGCTACGTGGTCGGATTGAGTTGGCAGACTTTGTTCTGCATGTGCAAATGGGGAACCAGGGAGCCGAGCAATTGCTTCCCAAACGCATTGAAGTCAAGCAGATGTTCCGTTTCCTCTGGAATAAGATAGAGTCGGATTATTCAGCTACTCTTGATTATAAAAACCTGATATTGAACGATGACGGAGTGGATGAAGGAACCGTAGCCTCTTCCTATTCCCGTTCGGATGAGTACGATCTGACACGGGCCTACTTGTTGAAATGTGACGATTCAGAAGTGGTTTATGACACTGCGCTCATTGCTTCGTTTCGTCCCGAACCTTTGGATGAGGCACAGCAGCAGATTTACGCGGACTTTAATGCCCGCAAATTGAAGCAGTCGCTGACGGTGACTCCTCCCAAGCGTAAGAGCCAAATATTTTGGGGGAATGTAAGCGATGTTCTTGTCGGCAGCTATACGTTGGACCTGGCCAAGTTGGGACGTTTCCGTTTCTCGCCTATTCTGGACTTGGGTATGGTGAGCTACAGTCATAGCAACGGATTCTCGTACAAGCAACAGTTCAATTACAATCGCCTTTTTGCTTCCAATCGTATGTTGCGAATCCGTCCTATGGCAGGATATAACTTTACGCGCAAAGAGTTTTATTGGAGTGCCGACCTTGATTTTTCATACGCTCCGGAGCGTATGGGGGCATTGACCCTTAAGGTGGGAAATGGTAACCGTATTTACACCAGCCGTGTTATGGATGAAATGAGGCAGCATCGCGATTCATTGAACGATTTCAGCAAACTGAATCTGAACTACTTCAGGGACACCTATGTGCAGTTGGGCAACCGTTTTGAATTGGCCAATGGCTTGCTATTGTTTATGGGGGCGGATATGCACCGACGTAAGGCCATGCACCCGTCCGAACTGGTGGTGAAAGACCATCTGCAACGACCGACTGCCATTTCGCTGCGCCCCACTTATATTACTTTTGCCCCTCGGGTGAAGTTGACGTGGACTCCAGGTCAGTATTACTATATGGATGGCCGGAGGAAGGTGTATCTACATTCTCGTTTTCCCACTTTCTCGATAGATTACGAGCGGGGTATCAAAGGGATATTGGGCAGCAACGGTTCCTACGGACGTATCGAAACGGATGTTCAGCAACGCATCCGCCTGTCGGCTGTTTCCAGTCTCTACTACCGTTATGGCGGAGGTGTGTTCACCGAGCAGAAGAGTGTTTATTTTGTTGATTTTGCCAATTTCACCCGCAGCAATCTGCCAATGGGGTGGAGCGATGAAATCAGCGGATCTTTCCATCTGCTCGACAACGACTGGTACAACTCTTCACGCTGGTACAGTCGTGCTCATCTCACCTATGAGGCTCCCTTTATCATCTTGCCCCATTCGCGAAAGTATAACGGCATTGTCCACAGCGAACGTCTTTACTTCAGTACCCTTTTTACCACCCATCTGCATCCTTATGTAGAAGTTGGCTATGGTATAGGTACTTATCTGTTCAATCTTGGAGTCTTTACCAGTAATGTCAATGGTAAGTTTCATGAGATTGGCTGTAAGTTTACTTTTGAATTGTTTAGTGGACGGTAGGGTTGCCGGAGACTGTATTTTTTGAGGCATAAATTGTCGTGTCCGAAAGCTCTTTCCGTTATCGCACACGGTGAAATTTGGCGGTGTTTCTTTCAGATTGGTTAATAATACTTAATATCTTAAAGATTCTTTAAAGAGTACTCTTTATTTAACAAAGAAAATGCTTTCCTTTGTACGAATTTTACGGAAAATGTAATGAGCGTAGGGGATAAGGAACATTCCCTTTTTCCTAGTTCAGATAGTTGAAAAAAGAGATAAAAATGTATATAATGAAGACTAATAAACTGATTTGGCTATTTCTTATAGTCTGTTTGGGCTTTTGTCGCCCTGCTTTTTCTCAAGAGCGTAAGTATAGTGTCTGGTTTGCTGATTCTGAAATGACTCGTTTCCCTCAGGCATGGCAACTCGACCATGGCAAGCGTCTTTTCTTTGGTTATGCCCAGGGAGTAGGATGTTGCGCCATGCTGAAGACATGGAAACTGACGGGTGATGCCAAATATTATGATTATGTGCACCAGTGGGCCGACAGTATCATTTACAGCGACGGAAGCATCCATAAATATACCCCCGAAACGTATAACATCGACTTCATCAACTCGGGAAAAGTTCTTTTTGACATATACAGGCAGACGGGCAATCCGAAGTACCGCAAGGCTATGGATTTACTCATCAAGCAGATGAAGAATCATCCTCGTACATGCGACGGAGGTTATTGGCATAAACTTATCTACCAGCATCAGATGTGGCTTGACGGCCTTTATATGGCTTCGCCCTTCTTGGCGCAATATGGTGCTACGTTTGACCAGCCCGAGTGGATTGATGAAGCAGTGAATCAAGTGAAGCTTTGCCATTTGCATACGTTTGATAGCAAGACAGGACTCTATCACCACGCTTGGGATGAGAGCAAGCGTCAACGATGGGCCAATCCTGAAACTGGTCATTCGCCTAATTTCTGGGGACGCAGCATTGGTTGGTGGTTTATGGCTATGGTGGATGTGCTTGATTTCGTGCCCGACAATCACGAAGGACGTCAGGCCATCATTGGTTATATTCGCGGTTTGGCCGAGACATTGCCCCGCTACCAGCGTGATGGTCTCTGGTATCAGGTGCTCGATTGTCCCGAACGCGAAGGTAATTTCCCCGAAGCATCGGTGACTACCCAGTTCATGTATGCCTACGCTAAGGCTGTGAACAAAGGCTACATCGACAAGAAGTACCGTCGTGTGGCGATGAAGGCTTTTAATGGTCTGAAGAAAACATTGTTGAAAGAACTTCCCGATGGCACCTTGAGTCTGACCCGTTGTTGTCAGGTTGGTGGTCTTGGAGGTAATCCCTATCGTGACGGCAGTTTCGAATACTATATTGGCGAGAAGATGCGCGACAACGATGCCAAAGCTACTGGCCCCTTCATCATGGGTTGCATTGAGCTTGGCCTATAATCGTGTAATCTCTACGCGCTGTTTTTTATAACTTTTATAATCCTTATAGTCCTTATAAAATCAAAAAAGAGGAAACAATGAAGAAAACTTTACTGATGACCCTGTTGCTCGGCGGAACCTTGGCTACGGCTTCGGCTCAGCAATTGGCTTTTCCCGGTGCCGAGGGATTCGGCAAATATGCTGTGGGTGGTCGCTATGGTTCGGTTTATCATGTGACCAACTTGAATGACAGTGGAACAGGCTCGCTTCGCGATGCAGTCAGCCAACCGAACCGTATTGTCGTGTTCGATGTGGCCGGAGTTATTCATCTGAAGAGCCGGTTGACGTTTAAAAACAATCTGTATGTGGCCGGACAGACAGCTCCGGGCGAAGGTGTCACGGTCTATGGTAATGGTGTGTCCTTTTCGGGTGCCAGTAACTCGATTGTGCGTTATCTCCGTTTCCGTATGGGCGTGGGCGGTGATTCGGGAAAGGATGCTGCTGGTGTGGCCAATGGAACGAACATGATATTCGATCACCTCTCTGTATCTTGGGGTAGGGATGAGACCTTCTCTATCAGTTCTGATGGTAAAGGTGCTTTGGGTGATATCACAATCCAGAACTCTATCATCGCGCAGGGACTCTTGACCCACTCGGCGGGCGGACTTATGCAGGCCGACAACATCACCCTTTACCGCAATCTGTACGTCGATAACAGCACTCGTAACAATAAGATAAAGGGAAAGAACCAGTATGTCAATAACATTGTCTATAATTGGCAGAACGGTTGCTACATCATGGGTGGCGATTCTGAGGGGACATCTTATGCCATAGCTGAAGGAAATCTCTTTATCAATGGACCCAGTGGTGGCGGAAATGCTTTTGGTGGCGGAAATTCTGATTACCATATCTATGCCGCAGACAATTGGCAGGACAAGAACAAAGATGGAAAACTCAATGCATACGAAATTCCGCAAAACGAATATTCCGGTGGTCCGACCTTCCATGCCGAGCGGTTCGACTATCCTGAAGTGCCCCTATGGAAATCTGCCGAATTGATTGAACAGAACCTTCCTGTAGTAGGTGCTTCGCTCCCTTATCGCGACTATGCTGACTGGTATGTCATCAACGAAGTGAAGTCCTTTGGCAAAAAGGGCGGACTGATTTCCCGCGAAACCAGCCTCCCCTTTGGTGCTCCGACAGATTGGACGCTGTGGAGCGGAAACAAGAAAACTGATGCAGACGGTGACGGTATGCCAGATGCTTGGGAAAGCGCCAATGGAACTGACCCGGCAAAGAATGATGCTATGACCATTGCCGAAAATGGTTATGCTAATATTGAAAATTATATCAACAGTATCACTGTTGCTGACCGTGAAGTTTACCTTCGCAAGCCTTTGTGTCCCGAGATGACGGTTGCTACACAGACAGCTTTGGGCTTCTCGTGGTTGAACTATACCGAGGGAGCTACGGGCATTGCCGTAGAAGTGAAAGAGGGCGGAGTATTCAAGGAAATTGACCGTCTGGCAGCTGATGCGACGACCTATACGTTGAAGAATTTGACGGCCGAAACGGCTTACACCATTCGTTTGCGGGCATTCGACGACAAGGGTGATTTTTCTGATTACTCCGATGAATTGACGGTGAAAACCAAACCCGAAGCTGTTGATATGGTAGATGTGGATACATACGTACCCGATTATACGTGGACGGCAGGTAACGGTGCTTGGGATTTTTCTACAAGTAATTGGGACGGGGTCTATACTGATGCGTCGAAAGTGTTGTTCAATCCTACAGGTAGAGTGGATGTGGCGTTGGACGAAACTGTATCTCCGGCTTCTGTGGTCGTAACAGGCTCTGTAGCCGATACATTGTCCATCAACGGAACGGGTGCCATTGCAGGTGTGGCTTCTGTGAACAAGGCTGGTGAGAGTCTGTTGGTGTTGGGCAACAAGAATACCTATACCGGACAGACCGTCATCCACGGTGGAACCATCGAGTTCAACTCGTTGGCCAACGGTGGCGTTGCCAGTGCCATCGGCGCATCGTCGGAGTTTGCCCAAAATTGGGTGTGGGATGGTGGTGTGTGGAACTATACCGGTAGCTCAGTCGCTACCAACCGTCAGGCATTGGCTTATGACCAGACGGAATTTAATATTGCCAACAAAGCCACTGTCACGATGAATGGACACATTGAAGGTGTGGGAGGACTGATTCTGAATGGAAATGGACAGATGACGGTGAACACCACCAACTTTTTCCAATACACAGGTCCGACAACCTTGAAGGGAAGTACACTCTATTTGAGTACGACAGACATAGCGAAGGCTGGTATCGGAAAGTCTTCCAAACTGGTGTTGGCTGGTGGAGAACTGAAGACTAAGGGCGATAATGGAAATTACGAAACCTATTCCTTCCCGATTGAAGTGCAGGAAGGTACTGTCTCTTATTTCTCTCCACACCGTCTTTGCTATATCCGTAATAAGGTGACAGGTAGCGGCACATTGCAGCTCAACATTCCCTATTTGCGCGAATATATAGAGGGAGATTGGAGCGGATTCAACGGCCGTCTCATTGCCAATGGCGTCAATTCGTCGGAAGGAAGCCTTCTCCTTATTAATAAAGGTAAGAATCCGTTTGCCAAGTGTGCAGTGGAATTGAAAGGTAGTACAGCATTGACCGGATGGGACACCAATGGAAACTACAAGGTGGGTGGTCTCTCGGGCGATGTGGGAACTTCTCTTCGTGGTTCGAGCAAACAGACCAAGGGATTCAAATGTACTTGGACGGTGGGTGAAGCCGGTACGGACGAGACATTCCGCGGAGTCATCAACGATCTGCCGGCCGGTGGAAACAGTGCCTATTCGGGAACAGTTTCCATCATCAAGAATGGAAGTGGTGACTGGCGTCTGACGGGAAACAATGTCTATAGTGGCACAACGATGGTTACAGGCGGCCGACTGATTGTCAATGGGGCTCATTCGGGTACAGGAGCAATTTCGGTTTATAAGGGGGGCGCTTTGGCCGGACGCGGAACCTTGAATGGTAAGGTGACTGTAAAGAATGGCGGAATTGTTGCTTCGGGTGATACGATTGTGAATACAGCTCACATGCTCAAATTGAAAGGTGGTTTGACGGTTGAGAGTGGTGGTATTGTCTCTATTCCCGTCAAAGTGTCAGCCTCAGGTGTCGCTACTGTTTGCAAAATGAATGTGACAGGGCTCATGTCTGTCAATGAGGCTACTTTGAACATTGATTTCGAGAGTGGTTGGGAGAATGTGAAGGCTGGTACTGTTTTCAATCTCTTTTCCATGAGTGGAGTGACCAGTGTCACAGGTGACGGATTCGCTGCTATAGAGCCTGCTGTTCCTGGTGAAGGCTTGGAGTGGGATACCAGTGATTTGTTGACAGAAGGTCGCCTGCGTGTGAAGGAAGCCTCTTCGATAAATAATGTACAGGGCGATGAAGTGACCGTTTGGCCCGTGAAGGTTCAGCAGGAACTGAATGTCTCTGTTCCAGTCCGTACGCAAGTGGCTGTGTTCAATTTGGCTGGCAGTCTGGTGAATACTCTCGTCGCTCAACCGGGAAATACAACTATAGATATGGCTGCTTTGCCTAAAGGAATATATCTGGTAAAGGTCGGTGGACGAGTCTTCCGTATTGTAAAGGCTTGAGGACAAATTCCGTGTTAATCAGAAGGCTTATAAAACAATCAATATTTACTACAAACTATTTTTAAATGATGAAAAAGTATTTTACTTTGTTTGCGCTTGCAGTACTATGTGTATTGTCTGCGTTTGGTGCGGATGATGGCTATCGCCGCACATGGGATTTTACTAAAGGATGGAGTGCATCTACTTTGGAAATTATGGCACAGGACACTGAGCATTGGACTGTGCAGGGAACGGGTTTCCAGAATACGGCTAACTTCAGCGAACTGAAGGCTGTGATGACTTACAATGGTGAGACTATACCTGTTCCTGAATTGGAAGGTCTTGAGTTGGGTGCCATGAAGAAGGCTGCTCACGTACAGATTTATGATGGTTTCAAGAAGAATTCATCTTTCCCCGATTTGGCTTGTCTTTGGATTAATGGTAAGAACAAGGAGGATTATATATCTTTCAAGGTTCCTGCCGGTGAGAATGTGAAGATCGGTTATTGTTCGCATTCTGCAGATCAGGCTCGTGGCTTCAGTGTGAGTGCAGGTTTTGCTGATGCAGAAGGTAACACCAAATTTACAAGCAAGGCTGAGGGTGTAGTTGTGGAAGTTGAACTTATCAACTCCAACACCGAGGAATCAACCTTGAAACTTTCTTCTACCAGCGGTCACCACATCTACTACATCATTATTGGTGAGGGTGATGCAGCCGAGTCTTACACTGCCGGTTATCTCTATGCTGGTGAGACTGCAGCCGAAGAACTTTCTCTTTATAGTGCTATTCAAGGTGTTCCTAACCTCACCATCAATGCCATCAACGTAGATGCAGCTTTGCCTACCAAGGAAGAGATGATGGCTTTTGATGCCGTAGTACTCGATGGTTCTTTGTCTGCTGACAATGCCGCTTTGGTTGCTTTCTTGAAGGAAAACCTCTATTGGCAGCCTGTTTTCAATGCTAATGGCAAACTGGCCGAGGCTATCGGCTTGGGTACTGCCATCGACATGGAGATGGAGCTTGGTTGGGCTTACGATGCCAAAGACCGCGTATTTGAAGGTATGAGCGATTATTACGTTGACTCTGTCAAGTTTGCCATGACCAATGGTGAGGTTATGCCGATTGCCATGAATGTGACAGGTCAGTCAAACATCGACAAGATTGTTACCGCTTGTGGTATGGAAGACTATGCGGTATATGCCGACTCTGTGATTGCATACGTTTACAACGCAGGTCACAACCAATATACTTATTATGGTGTAGGTTCTGATTATGCTGCCGGAACAGAGATTCTTATCTCTAACCTTTTCAACCAGACATTGGCTTCAAAGACTGAAGTTACTGAGACTCCGAAGCCCGCTTTCACTGGCGACTACAAGGAAATGGAGTCAATCATCTCTATCTCTTGTCTCAACAAGAATGCCGTTATCTACTACACCACTGACGGAACTGACCCCGTTGTTGGTGGTAATGTATATACTGAGCCTATCACAGTTTCTACAGAAGGTGTTACCATCAAGGCTATCTCTGTTGCCGATGGTTATTTGGTAAGCGAAGTGAACTCTTTCGATGTTCCGCTTTTCCACCAGGCCAAGATGCCCGTTATCTCTTACACAGGAAATGGAAAGAACGAGGATGCAGTCATCACCATCACTTCTCCTGAAGAAGGTGTTGACATCTGGTACAACTTCACCGCTTCTGAAGATACTCTTGCATCAAGCAAGTACAATGGCCCCATCACATTGCCTGTCAGTGCTACCATTCATGCTTTTGCGCTGAGCGAGTCTTTGGCTCTTGTTCAGTCTGAGTTGGCTTCTGCACAGATTTTGGCCAACGTTGAAAAGATCCGTCGCGATGAATTGGCACACTTCAAAGTTTCCAACGCAGGTTGGAACACCTTGGAGAACCTGACTCTTGACGGTGAGGCTTATGCCGCTTGGGCTAATGGTAGCAACTATTACTTCTCATGGGGTAAGAGTGCTTCAGAAAGCTACGAAGTTGTAGGTGATCCTAAGACTGATGAGAACGGTGATTTCATCGTGGATGAGAATGGCAACTTCATATATGACACAGTTGAGAAATCCCTCTCTGTAGTATTGAATTCTGCTGACCCCGACTGGCGTCTGGTTTCTCGTGGTCAGGTGATGATTTATCAGAGCAATACATTGGGCTCAAATATCGGTGACGGTAATGGATACAATCCTGAACGTGCTGAAGATTATTTGGAACAACTCGGAACAACAGCCGACATCCAGTTCGGAGGTGTGGCTTCTGGTGACAAGTGTACTGCAGCCATTGAGTCAACCAAGAAGTTTGCTGCTCCCTTCAATGTGGTTGCAATCATTGCCAACGTCGCTTCTGGTGGCCGTCTGGCTGTAGAGGTATCTAAGGATGGTGTGACTTGGGAACAGGTAGGTGACACTCTCCAGACTTCAACTGTGAAGCGCCTTTACAAGAAGTTCGAGGTTGCTTACGAAGGAACTGACGAAGTATATGTTCGCTTGGCTTCTGTCAAGAACTCTTCTCAGGCTGTTCACGATATCTATGTGTTCAACCACGGTGAGAAGTCTGCAGCCATGCAGGAAGAACTCCTTGGCCTCTTTGGTATCGAGGATGTAGTAGTTCCCGAGAACAAAGCAGCTGTCAAGCCTGTCAAGATGATGAAGGATGGTCAGTTTGTCATCATGGTAGGTGGTAAGATGTATAGTGTAACAGGCGCACGTCTGAAGTAATTCAGCGAAGTTCCTGACGTTTTAGGCGCTGATTTCGCGGATTATACGGATAAAATAAATGTCCGTGTGTTAATCCGTGAAGTCCGCGCCTCTTTTTTATGAAAGTATCTTTTCTTGAATTTTGGGAGACTTTTTTCTGTTTCGTTACGCTTTAAGGTGGTCGGAATAAGCGTAAATAGATGTGATACAAATTTTTACTATTCTTGGAATAACTCTTTACACTTTTGAATTTACGTTGGATGGGTGTCATAAAAAACAATAGAATATATTTTGTGTTTTGATTGCTTTATGTTAATTTTGTGGGCGGAAACGAACATCTATTATTGACATAAGGAACTATTATTAACTTAAAAATAAGCTTATGAAAAAATTATTTCTATCTGTTATTGCTTTGTTTGTGGCAATAGGAGTGAATGCACAGCGTTGGGATTTTACCAATTGGAGTGCTGAGACTGTAGCTAATCTGAAAGCTGCCAATGCCAGTGGTACAGAATGGTCTGACATTGAAAAGGCTGGTGGAACAGCAGCCGACATCGCCAAGGAAAATTGCTTCTGGGAAGTGACGGCACACGGTTCTGAAGAAGGTTCTCCTATGACTATCGGTGGTGAACCTGTAAAAGAACTTGAAGGTCTGTTGTTCATTCATACCAAAGATCGCAGTTTGGCCATTGCAGTGAACTATGGTGATTGCACTTCGTTGAATGGCAATGGTTTTGGTCCTTATCATGGTCCACAATATTTGTGGTTTGGTGGTAAGAATTTGAATTATATTGTTATCCCCAAAGTGAAGCCTGGAACTGAAATCAAAATTGGTGTTGAGTCTCACAAGGTTACTGATGCCCGTGGATTACAACTTTTTGTAGGACGCGGAAACAGTGGTACAAAATTGATGGACATCGAAGGAAACGAAGTGGGTTACCCCAAGACCTATGAAGATCTTTCATGGTATGTGCCTACTGATTTGACCGATACACCTAACGAGGATGGAACTTTTGATATCACATTGCGTAACAACAATGGTTGTCACCTCTATTATATCCAGGTGGGTGATGACACGGGCAAGTCTTATACTGCCGGCTATCTCTATGCTGGTGAAACAGCAGCCGAGGAACTTCCTCTTTACAATGCAGTGAAGGGACTTGAAAACCTTACGCTCAATGCCATTAACGTGGATGCCGCTCTTCCCACCAAGGAAGAATTGATGGCCTATGATGCAGTAGTACTCGATGGCTCTTTGCCCGCTGACAATGCTGCGCTTGTTGGCCTTTTGAAGGAAAATCTCTATTGGCAACCTGTATTCAATGTTAATGCACCTCTTGCTGAGGCTCTCGGATTGGGCTCTGTCATTGACTTGGAAATGGAGCTTGGTTGGGCATACGATGCCAAGGACAGAGTGTTTGTCGGTATGGAAGAATACTATGTGGATTCTGTGAAGTTTGCTATGACCAATGGTGAAGTGATGCCTGTTGCAATGAAGGTGACAGGACAGCAAAATATCGACCGATTGGTTACTTCTTGCTCTATGGAAGAATATGAGGTTTATGCTGATACTGTAATTGCTTACATCTATAATTCCGGTCACAACCAATATACTTACTACGGTGTGAGTGGTGATTATGCTGAAGGAACTGATGTGTTGGTTTCTAATCTCTTCGCTCAGACGCTTTATTCCAAGGCTGATGTGACGCCTGCTTTTAAACCCTCTTTTGCCAGTGAGTATAAGCATCTGGAGACAGTTGTTTCTATTTCTGGTTCCAATAGAAATCCTGTTATCTATTACACCACCGACGGAACTGATCCCATTTTGGGTGTAAGCCCCGTATATACTGAGCCTATCACTGTTTCTACTGAAGGTGTCACTATCAAGGCTATTGCTATTTCCGATGGTTATTTGGTGAGCGAAGTGGCTTCTATTGAAGTTCCCCTTTATAATCAGGCACAGCAGCCTGTTATCAGCTATGAGGGTAATGGTATGACCGAAAATGCCGTTATCACTATCACTTCTCCCGAAGAAGGCGTTGAAATCTGGTATAATTTCACAGAGTCCAATGACAAGAAATTATCTACGAAGTACGATGGTCCTATCACATTGCCTATCAGTGCCACCATTTCTGCATTTGCTGTAAGTGACACGTTGGGACTTATCTCGTCAGAGTTGGTATCTACACAGATTTTGGCTAATGTTGATAAGATTCGTCGCGACGAATTGGCACACTTCCAAGTGAATAATGCAGGTTGGAATACGTTGGAAAATCTGACCCTTGACGGAGAGCCGATGACAGCTTGGGTTAGCAACAATTACTATTTCTCATGGGGTAAGACTGCTACTCAAAGTTATGAGACTGTCGGCGATCCCAAGACTGATGAGAATGGTGACTTCATCGTGGATGAAAACGGAAACTTTATTTATGAGACACAGGACAAGCCGTTGTCTGTTACATTGAATGCTGCCGACCCCGATTGGCGTTTGGTTTCTCGTGGTCAGGTGATGATTTATCAGAGCAATACTTTGGGTGGCAATGTTGGTGACGGTAGTGGATACAACCCCGAACGTGCAGAAGACTATCTGGAACAGTTGGGTACGAAGGGTGACATCCAGATGGCAGGTGTCGCTTCTGGTGACAAACCGACTGCTGCCATTGAGTCAACCAAGAAGTTTGCCGGTCCTTTCAACGTTGTGTCTATCATTGCTAACGTAGGTTCTGGTGGTCTGATGGTCATTGAAACTTCTAAGGATGGTGTGGCTTGGGAATTGCTTGGCGACACTCTTCAGACTGCAACCGTTAAGCGCCTCTACAAGAAGTTCGAAGTGGCTTACGAAGGAACGGACGAGGTTTACGTTCGTGTAGCTTCTGCCAAGAACTCTTCTCAAGCTGTTCACGATATTTACGTCTTCAATCAAGGTGAGAAGTCTGCTGCTATGAGAGACGAACTTGTTAGCGGCATCAAGGAAACTCTTGCTCCCGAGACTGTTGTTGTGAAGCCTGTGAAGAAGATTCTGAACGGCCAGTTTGTTATCGTTGTAGGCGATCGTGTTTACAGTGTATCAGGTGCCCGTCTGAAGTAAATCATAAACATACACATCAGATGAAAAGTAATATATTATATATAGGTATAGCGGTGTTGGGGCTTGTCGCTTGTCAGAGCGAAACGAAGACCCCTATCGATCGCGAGGCATTGCTGGGGCGCAACAATCCGCATGTGACGGCATTCGACACCCTTTCATCCCTTTCGGTTGGTAATGGAGGTTTTGCCGTTACGGTAGATGCTTCAGGACTTCAGACCTTCCCAAAGGAGTATTCCAAAGGTGTGCCCCTCGGCACACAGAGCGATTGGGGATGGCACAGCTTTTCCAATCCGCAAAACCTGATTCATAGCGAAACATTGAAGGACTATGACTACCATGGTCGTCCGGCTCCCTATGCTGTTCAGTTCAACGAAGCCGGTCGTCAGCGCGATGCAGCCAACTGGTATCGCATCAATCCTCATCGTCTCCACTTGGGTATTGTGGGCTTGGAGTTGCCCGAGGGTACAGGCTTCGATGCCTTCACCGAGGTGAACCAGACACTCGACCTGCTGAACGGACAGATTAACAGTAGCTATAAACTGAACGGCAAGCCCGTCAGTGTACAAACTGTATGTCATCCCGAACGCGATATTATGTCATCCATGATTGCTGCTACCGAGCCTATGGCCATCAAACTCTGCTATGCTTACCCCACAGGTGCACATAGCGACGATGCCAGCAATTGGAATGCCAACGACAAGCATTCGACCACGTTGGTAGCTTCGACCGACAACAGTGCTACACTGAAGCGTGTCATTGATGAGAGCGTCTATTATGTAGTGCTTCAATGGGATGGCAATGCAACACTGACTGAAAAGGAGGCAAACTACTTTGTATTGAGTGCGACTCGTGACACGCTCTCCTTCTCTTGTGAATACCGTCTTGAAACTCCCTCTAATTCATCTCAAGAAGAGGAGTATGGTGAAGTGCCTGCTTTTGCCGAAGCAAAGGGGGCGGCTAATGCCTATTGGAACGGTTTCTGGAAAAACGGTGGTATGGTTGACTTCTCGGAGTGTACCGACCCCCGTGCACCCGAATTGGAGCGTCGCGTGGTGCTCAGCCAGTACTTGATGGCTATTCAGGCCGCTGGTGACACCCCTCCCCAAGAGACAGGTTTGACCTACAACTCATGGTTCGGCAAGTTCCACCTCGAAATGATCTGGTGGCACCAGTCACACTTCCCTCTGTGGGGACATCCCGAGTTGCTCAATCGCACACTCAATTGGTATCATCGTGCCGAGCCTGTGGCCCGTCAGATTGCCGAGCGTCAGGGCTTCGAC
>JAFXDG010000098.1 GCA_017521285.1 Bacteroidaceae bacterium
TCCGCCAGAATGGGGATGTCGAATAATTCATTATCCCAAATATCGCACACGGCCAACCTTACCTTCCCTGGATTTTCAGGATTGACATTTCCAACTTTTCCTTGGAGGACGAATCGCCCCATTGGAGGTAACTTCTCCGTTTGTGCCTTGCAAGGCATCAGGCTTGCGACGGCCATCATCAGTGCCGTCATCAGGATACTTTTCTTTCTTTTCATAGTTTCTTTTTGTCTATTTGATTTTCATATATTCCTTCACTCTTTTTGCGTCATATCTTGTCCTTCCAAACTGCGATTACGCTCTGCCATGATGTAGTCGAACAGCGCTTCGTCTATAGCCCGTTCGCCCATCATGACAGCTATGATTTTCCATTCCCGGGGAGCATCATTACGTATCACTTCCAATGCCAACCGGTTTTCTTCCTCTAGAGAAGTCTCTCCATCGAGGAACTTGTCAATCAGTTCTTCCGTTTCTTTGTGCGTCATTTTATATAAGCGTATTTTTATGGCAAAAGTAAAGTTTAAACTTTGCGCATCCAAAGAAAAAATCTAAAAGTTCCCGTTTAGAAGTGGCGGAAAATCTAAAAACTTCCATTTAGATTTTTCAAATACGTATAAAATGTTCGGTTTTATCGGTGAGAAGGATATTTTTTTACTACCTTTGTGCCCAAACTGAAATTTGAGATGCAATGAAAACTAAATATCTGTTGCCTGTGTTGCTGGTGCTGCTTGTGACGCTCTCGTATGTGGGAAACTATCGGGCAAGCGAAAGGGAACTTTGCGAACGGGCAAACCTGTTGTTCCTGCAAGAGTCTGCCGGGTGGGGAGATTCACTGATGCATATCAGGAATATTCCCATTTCAGGGAAATATAATTCTGAGGAGTATCGCAAAAAGAAAAAGTTTGTCTTTCTATCGATGGAAGATACTATCGTAATTTCCACTCGTTTTTGGCATCCTGAATATAGCCAATATCAGCGGGATACTCACACGGCTTTTCACTTGTTGGGAACCATATATGATGGGAAGGGCAGATATAGTCTCTCCATCGTCGATTCCCTTTTCCAACGCGCATTGGTGCGCGAGGGCATCGAGGCCGAAGTGGCCATAGCATTGGGTGTCCGCGACTTGGGAAAGATATTTCCGTCGGAAGATTCGATGTGTGTGGATGCTCCGATAGAATACCGAGAGGTCAGCCGTGAACTGACCGGTGGTGTGCCCCTCGACATGGTGAACATAGGCATCTGCAACCAAGGGGAACTGAGCGCCTGCATCAGCATAGCCCCCGTTGTAGTGCTGGAGCACATGAACTTTTTTGATTGGTGGCAGGTGCTGGCCGTGGTGGGTTGGCTGCTGGTAATAGGGTGGAAGAAATTCCGCTCCCTGATGAACCATCTGATAATGTGGGGAAATACTTGCATCGACCTGGAGCGTGGGGAGGTTTGGCTGTGGAATGGCGAGTGCCGTGCCATCCCGGGCAACCAACTGGCATTGCTGAAGATGTTGGCCGAGGCTGCTCCCCATTACCGTTTGGAAAAGGAGGATATCTGTCGGACACTGTGGGGACGGGATACGAAGGACGGACAGGCGCTGTACAATACCACGGTGAGCGGCTTGCGCAAACTTTTTGTGGCCGACGATGAGGCTCTGGAGCTGAAGACCTATGCCAAAGAAGGAGTGGAACTGGTTATCCACCAGTCATTCCTGAAGAAGGGGCGGGCATGGCACTTCTATTCTAAATTGATGGGCAAAATACTCTTCTTATAGGACGCAAAGACTCTCTGCAGAATACGCCTTTCTTGCGGTATTTTTACCTTAGGTATGTGGGTGGTTAACTAAGTTTAACTTTTTGATAAGCTGTTGTTTGTTAGTGTGTTATGTTTGTTGCTTCTATTCTTTTATAGCATATAATCGCTTGCGCGAATCGAAATAAATTGCTAATTTTACAAGGTGAAAACGTAGTATTTACCTATTAAAAAGAAGAAAGAATTATGGCAAAAACGTATTCAATGCAAGTGGAAAAGGCCCGTATCCTGTTGGAGGGGCTTCGTAAGAATTTGGCTCAGGTGAGCGGTCATGGAGTGACGGAAGAGGCGTTGGCGCAATTGGAGCGCGATGCGGCAGAAACTGAACGGATGGATGCAGAGTTGGACGCCCTGCGTCTTCAAGTCAGTGAAAAGGCTGGTGTGGCTAACAAAGAACTGGAAGAACTTCGCATACAGGTGCAAGCGCTGAAGCAAATCGTCAAGCGTAATTTTGACCAAACCTGTTGGGAGGCGCTGGGGGTGCCTGATAAGAGGTAAAGCAAATTCGGTTCAATGGGTTGTGTCAAAATGCAGCTTGTCCAAATTTTTAGGCGCGGATTTCGCGGATTACACGGATAAATTATACACTCTTAGTGTAAAGTGAAATACAGATCCGTGTAATCCGTGTAATCCGCGCCTAAATTTATTTTTGACACACTATCTCTTTTACCTGATTAATCCGTCCACCATGTGGATGGTACGGTCGGTCAGGGTGGCCAGTCCTTCGTCGTGGGTGACAATGACGAAGGTCTGTTGCAACTTGTCGCGCAAGTCGAAGAAGAGGCGGTGAAGCTCCTCCTTGTTTTTGGTGTCGAGGCTACCCGATGGCTCGTCGGCAAAGACCACCGAAGGGCGGTTGATGAGTGCGCGTGCCACGGCTACACGCTGTTTCTCTCCGCCGGACAGTTCATTGGGCTTGTGTGAAGCCCGGTCGGCCAATCCGAGGAGGTCGAGCATCTCTTGTGCCCGTCGGTTCGCTTCTTTGGGGGAAGTGCCGGCAATGAGGGCCGGAATCATCACATTTTCCAATGCGGTAAATTCGGGCAGGAGTTGGTGAAACTGAAAGACGAATCCGATGTGTCGGTTGCGGAAGGCCGACAGCTCTTTTTCTTTCAATTTGCTCACGTTTGTCCCATCAATCGTGATGGTGCCGGCATCGGCTTTGTCCAGTGTCCCCATTATCTGTAGCAGGGTGGTTTTTCCTGCTCCGCTGGGTCCGACGATGCTCACCACCTCGCCTTTACCGATGGTGAGGTCGATGCCTTTCAATACTTGTAGTGAGCCGAAGCTCTTGGTGATTCCTTTCAGTTCAATCATAAATTCAGTTACAAATTACCATTTGCAAGGTACAATTTCTATTTTTTTGAAATGTCTTTTTTCTCTGTGAACAAAACTATCGGCCTTTATCTCCCTAGAGAGCGAAGCGACTATCTCCCTTTATCTCCTTTTATCTCCCTCTTAATGACGTTATCACATACCCCGCCAGAAAGCAGCCGAAGGTGGCTGGCATGTAGCTGACGGTGCCTGTGGTTGATTTCTTGTTTTGCTCGTTTTCTACGCGGATGATGGCTTCGGGACGTGCCTGTTCGGTGCTGAACACTACGGGCAGGCTTCGCTTCATTCCCATGCGTTTCAGTCCGTTGCGCACGGCTTTGGCCAGGCCGCAATGGTAGGTGTCCCACAGGTCGGAGAGGCGTATCTGAGTGATGTCGCTCTTGGCTCCTGCTCCCATGCTGGAGACTATCTTGATGCGTCGGCGCCATGCCTCTGCAATCAGGTGACACTTGGGTTGTATGGTGTCGATGGCATCCACGATGAAGTCGGGCTTCACCTCGTCCAGCAGGGTGGGGATGTTGTCGGCATCCACGTATTGCACCCTGATGTCCAACACGACGTCGGGGTTGATGTCGCGGAAGCGTTCGGCCAACACCTCGGCTTTGGCACGTCCGATGGTGGAGTGCAAGGCCGGAAGTTGCCGGTTGATGTTGCTGGGTTGCACCGTGTCGGCATCCACCAGTGTCAGGTGTCCGATGCCTGCCCGGCAGAGCATTTCAGCCGCGTATGCACCCACGCCACCTACGCCCACCACCAACACATGGGCTGAGCAGAGGCGCTCATACTCTTCTTTGCCGAAGAGCTGCTCGGTTCGTTGTTGCCAATTCTCCAACTTTAAACTCCTAACTTTTATTTTTTAACTTTTAATTCTTTTCCATTTTTCCATCAACTCACCCAACCATCCCTTGTGTGTCTCGTATCCTTGGTGAATGTTGGTCGTAAGAGGATTGAAGAGGGTTGGTGTCTCCTTGTCCTCGGCATATTCGTCGGGGAATATCATCATCAGGCTCACGTTGGGGTGATATGCTTCAATCTGTTCGGGGATGCGCTCGAATGTCGGGCGGTACGAAACACTGCCTTTACGGGCACACACGACTACCAGCAGATGGTCGTCGTTCACATCGTTGGCGATGTGCTTCAGTTCAATATTGCCGGAGGATTGTACATATTCGGCCCTCACTTTGGCAAAGTAGGTGGCCATGTAGCGCGAAAGAATCTTTTGTGTGCGGGGATGGGTGTGGAAGATGACACGGCATCCCAATATGCCGGCCATGCGCGACAGGCGGTTGATCCATCGGTAGAACCCTGCTTCGAACTCGGCCTTGGCCGGCACAGCCACGTGGATGCGGCGCAAGGTGTTCATCGGCATGGTGGGACGGACGATGATAATTTGTCGCGAAGTGCCGGCTATCAATCCCAGTGTGACGGGGCCGAAGAACGAACCGTCACCGGCTCCTTCGCGCCGGTGCATACCCAAAATCAACTCGCTTGCATCGTTTTCGCGCAGGGCGTGTACAATGCCGTTCGACAGGTTGGTGGCCAGACGGCTTTGTGTCTGCATCGGTACATCGGCCGAGTGGGCTATCTTTTCAGCTTGTTGCAGGCATTTGCGACCGTCTTCAATGGTCTTTTGGCTACTATCGTCATAGACTACGTTCAGGCCGATAAGTCCACGGTTCAGCTTGGGGTTGCGCATCATCATGGCCACCTGCATCAGGTTTTCCACATTCTGGTTGGCCACCATGGGGATGAGAATCTTTTCGTCGTCGCCCTTCGAGGAGGTGGGGGTAGAGGTCAGTTCGTCGTTCAGCACCAGTTGGCGCGAAGCCTTCTCTACGGCCAGTGAACTGATGATGCAGGTCATGAGGATGAACACCAGTGTGGCGTTCAGTATCGTCTCGTCGAACAATCCCAACTCGTAGCCGACCATCACTACGGCCAGTGTGCCGGCCGCGTGTGCCTCGCTCAAGCCGAAGAGCATCATGCCTTCATCCTTGCGCAGACGGAATATTTTCTGAGGAATCCATGCGGCCAGGTATTTGCCCAATGTGCCACCCACCACCATCACCACGGCCACGATGATGGCACTGATGCCCTTGACGAACACGCTCATGTCGATGAGCATACCCACGCCGATGAGGAAGTAGGGAATGAAGATGGCATTGCCCACAAACTCGATGCGCCCCATCAGGGGAGAGCCTGCAGGGATAAGGCGGTTCAGCACAATGCCTGCAAAGAAGGCACCCAGCAACCCTTCAAGTCCGGCACCATGGGCACCGATAGCGGCCAGGAACATCATGGCCATGACGAAGATGAACTGTTGTACGGGGTCGTTGAATGTGCGGAAAAAGAAGCGGGCGATGCGGGGAAACAGGTAGATGACGCCCGTGATGAAAATCAGCACTCCCATGGCCATTTTCAGCCAGAAGTGCGGGTCGTTGTGCCCATGCACCAGTTGTGAAATGATGGCCAGTACGATGAGCGAGAGAGTGTCGGTGATGATAGTCCCTCCCACGGCCATGTTCACCGAACGGTTGTGGCTGAGACCATAACGGCTCACGATGGCGTACGACACCAGCGTGTGTGACGAGAACATCGAGGCCACCAGGAGCGACCCCTCCCAATTCATGTGCAGGAAGTAGTGGCAGAGCAATCCGCCGATGACGAAGGGAAACAGGAAGGTGGTGAGGCCAAAGACGATGCTCCTGTTCTTGTTCTTGTTGAAGTCCGCCAAATCAATCTCTACACCGGCCAAGAACATGATGTAGAGCAGGCCCACATTGCCGAAAATCTCGAAACTGCTATCCCGTTGCAACAGGTCAAGTCCGTGTGGCCCAATCAGTACACCGGCCAGCAACATGCCCACGATGTGCGGGATGTGCAGACGGTTCAGCAGGATGGGCGCAAACAGAATGATGCTGAGGACGAGGAAGAAAATCCACGTGGGGTCAGTTATCGGAAATATGGAGGCTATAGGCATTCGGTAGTAGTTTAACATGATTTTGGGTGCAAAGTTACCAAAAAATGGGAGAATGCGGGCTATGTGTCCCCCTTAAATCGCCTTTGTGCACAAAAATTAACGAATGACGAACGGACACTTCAGGGATGGGCCTACATCAGCCTTGGGTTAAGGTCACTTCAGCCGGCGACTGAGGTAGCCTTAGCCTTGGGTTAAGGTCCTTTAAGACTTTGTGTGGAAGATTACCAATCTTTTGAGATGGAGATTGCCAATCTTTTGAGGCGGAGAATAGCATTCTTGGGGCAGGTTTGTGCGATATTTCCTTTTTATCTCTATTAAAATTAGGTGGTTTACGAAAACTTTCTTACTTTTGCACCAAATTAGGGAGTGTGTCCCTACAGAATGTGTGAAAATACATCCAAATCAGATATGAATATATTAGAGCTGAGTGAACAAGAGATTGTCAGACGTCAGAGTCTGGCCGAACTGCGCAACATGGGCATCGACCCCTATCCCGCAGCTGAGTATGTAACCAATGCCTTTTCCACCGACATCCGCGACGAGTTCAAGGATGACGCCGAGCCGCGCCAGGTGTCTATCGCCGGACGCATCATGAGCCGCCGTGTGATGGGAAAGGCATCGTTCGTTGAATTGCAGGACTCCAAAGGCCGCATCCAGGTGTACATCACCCGCGATGACATCTGCCCCGAGGAGAACAAAGATATGTACAACGTGGTGTTCAAACGCCTGCTCGACTTGGGCGACTTCATCGGTATTGAGGGTACTGTATTCCGTACTCAGACGGGTGAAATCAGTGTACACGCCCACAAGTTGACCGTGTTGGCCAAGAGCCTGAAGCCCCTGCCCATTGTGAAGTATAAGGACGGTGTGGCTTATGACAAGTTTGAAGACCCCGAATTGCGCTATCGTCAGCGCTACGTTGACCTCATTGTGAACGATGGCATCAAGGAGACCTTCCTGAAACGTTCGACCATCGTGAAGACTATGCGTGCCGTGATGGACGAAGCCGGCTATACCGAGGTGGAGACTCCCATCCTGCAGAGCATTGCCGGAGGAGCCAGTGCCCGTCCCTTCATCACCCACCACAATTCGTTGGACATTGACCTTTACATGCGTATCGCCACCGAACTTTACCTGAAGCGCCTTATCGTGGGCGGTTTCGAGGGTGTGTACGAAATCGGTAAGAACTTCCGCAACGAGGGTATGGACAAGACTCACAACCCCGAGTTCACCTGCATGGAGTTGTACGTCCAGTACAAGGACTACAATTGGATGATGAACTTCACCGAGAAGATGCTCGAGCGCATCTGTATTGCCGTGAACGGATGTCCCGAGACGGTAATCGATGGCAAGACCATCAGCTTCAAGGCACCCTATCGTCGCCTGCCCATCCTCGATGCCATCAAGGAGAAGACCGGCTACGACCTCAATGGCAAAAGCGAAGAGGAAATCCGCGAAGTGTGCAAAGCCTTGAACATGGAGATTGACGACACCATGGGCAAGGGCAAGCTTATCGACGAAATCTTTGGTGAATTCTGCGAAGGCACCTTCATCCAGCCCACCTTTATCACTGACTATCCCGTAGAGATGTCGCCCCTGACCAAAATGCACCGTAGCAAGCCGGGCCTCACCGAGCGCTTCGAGCTGATGGTGAATGGTAAGGAGTTGGCCAATGCTTATAGCGAGTTGAACGACCCCATCGACCAGGAAGAGCGCTTCAAGGAGCAGATGCGCCTGGCCGACAAGGGCGACGACGAGGCGATGATTATCGACCAGGACTTCCTCCGTGCCCTCCAGTACGGTATGCCTCCCACATCGGGTATCGGCATCGGCATCGACCGTTTGGTGATGTTGCTCACGGGCAACGCCTTCATCCAGGAGGTGCTCTTCTTCCCGCAGATGCGTCCCGAGAAGGTGGCTCCCAAGGACAAGGCCGAGAAGTACATGGAGCTGGGCATCCCCGAAGAGTGGGTACCCCTCATCCAAAAGGCCGGATACAACTTGGTGGCCGACATGCAGGGCGTAAACCCGCAGAAGGTGCATCAGGACATCTGTGGCATCAACAAGAAATACAAGCTGGAGCTGAAGAATCCCACGGTGGATGAGGTGACGGCGTGGATCAATAAACTGAATTAAAGACCCACCCCATCCCTCCCTGCAAGGGAGGGGGTGTAAGTGTAAATAAGGCCTTTAAGTCCTCCCTTGCAGGGAGGATTTAGGTGGGTCTCCTAATTTTTTTTTATTATGAAACTCCCCGACGGTAAGATAGCAATCATGGGTGGCGGAAGTTGGGCCACGGCTATCGCAAAAATGGTGATGAGTCACGAGGACGAGACCATCAATTGGTATATGCGTCGCGATGATCGCATCGAGGACTTCAAGCGATTGGGACACAATCCCGCTTATTTGACAGGTGTGCGCTTCGATGTGAAGCGTATCGGCTTCTCGTCAGATATTAATAAGGTAGTGCGCGAGTCGGACATCCTGATATTCGTCACCCCTTCACCCTATCTGAAGAGCCACTTGAAGAAGTTGAAGACCAAGCTGAAGGACAAGTTCATCATCACCGCCATCAAGGGTATTGTGCCCGACGAGAACATGATTGTCTCGGAATACTTCCACAAGGTGTATGGAGTGCCCGAAGAGCAGATAGCCGTGTTGGCCGGCCCGTGTCATGCCGAGGAGGTGGCGTTGGAGCGTCTTTCGTACCTCACCATCGGATGTGCCAATCGCGATAGTGCCAAGTATCTTTCCAAGAAATTTGCCAACCACTTTATCAAGACCTCCGTCAGTCAGGACGTGCCCGGCATCGAGTACAGTTCGGTGCTGAAGAATGTCTATGCCATCGCGGCCGGTATTTGTAGTGGCCTCAAGTATGGCGACAATTTCCAAGCCGTCCTGATGGCCAATGCCGTGCAGGAGATGAACCGTTTCATCGAGACGGTTTATCCCATCGAGCGAAAGATTGACGACTCTGTCTATCTGGGCGACCTATTGGTGACGGGTTACTCCAATTTTAGTCGCAATCGCGTGTTTGGCACCATGATTGGCAAAGGCTACTCGGTGAAGAGTGCACAGGTGGAGATGGAGATGATTGCCGAAGGATACTACGGCACCAAGTGTATCAAGGAAATCAACAAGCACTATCATGTGAACATGCCCATCGTGGATGCTGTCTATAATATCCTCTACGAACGCATTTCGCCCATGATTGAAATCAAATTGTTGACTGATTCGTTCAGATGATAGGGGGCCTCCCCCTTGCCCCTCCCAGGGGAGGGGAGTGAGTACCAAGGCAAGCAAGGCATATAAGACAAACGATAAAGAATAGAATTGTATAATATAGTAACTTAAAACATATGGACTATCCACTCTCCTTCCTTGGGAGGGGCAGGGGGAGAGTTCTCTCTTTTTGTATTGATTATGAAACTCAACATTGCTAAGGCTGAACAGTTCCTCCAGACAGGAGCTGTAGCTGCTTACGAACCCCAAGTGAAAGCCGCCATGGAGACTCTGGAGAAGGGTACTGGCGCTGGTAATGATTTTCTCGGATGGCTGCATTTGCCCTCCAGCATAACCGCTGAACATCTGGCCGACCTGAAGGCCACCGCACAGGTGTTGCGCGAAAATTGCGAAGTGGTCATTGTGGCCGGTATTGGTGGAAGCTACCTCGGTGCGCGTGCCGTCATTGAAGCACTCTCCAACACCTTCGAGTGGTTGAAGGAGAAGAAGGAAAACCCCGTCATTATCTATGCTGGAAACAACATTGGCGAAGATTACTTGGCCGAACTCACCGAGTTCTTGCAGGACAAGAAGTTTGGTGTCATCAACATCTCCAAATCTGGTACTACCACCGAGACCGCTCTTGCCTTCCGCCTGTTGAAGAAGCAGTGCGAGGATCAGCGTGGCAAGGAGATGGCCCGCAAGGTCATCGTAGCCGTGACCGATGTCAAGAAGGGTGCAGCCCGTGTTACTGCAGACAAGGAAGGATACAAGTCATTCATCATCCCCGATAATGTGGGCGGACGCTTCAGTGTGCTCACTCCCGTAGGTTTGCTCCCCATCGCCGTAGCCGGATACGACATTGAACAACTCGTGCAAGGTGCCCGCGACATGGAGGCACAGACCGCTGAGAATATGCCCTTCATGGAGAATCCCTCGGCTGTATATGCCGCTGTGCGCAATCTCCTCTATGCTGATGGCAAGAAGATTGAAATCCTTGTGAACTACCAGCCCAAGTTGCACTACGTGATGGAGTGGTGGAAACAACTCTATG
This sequence comes from Bacteroidaceae bacterium, assembly GCA_017521285.1. Taxonomy (GTDB): domain Bacteria; phylum Bacteroidota; class Bacteroidia; order Bacteroidales; family Bacteroidaceae; genus Phocaeicola_A. The sequence goes on from JAFXDG010000098.1 coordinate 10,392, forward strand.
GCGAGAGCGAGGGTAAGGACGGAAAGGGCATCTTCCCCGCATCGGTTGACTTCAGCACCGACCTCCACTCTATGGGACAATGGATTCAAGAGGGCGAGCGCACCATCTTCGAAACCGTTATCTCTGTAGAAAAGGCCAACAAGACGATGGCTGTGCCCAGCGACGAAGAGAACCTCGATGGGTTGAACTTCCTCGCCGGAAAGCGTGTGGACGAGGTGAACAAGATGGCCGAGCTGGGTACCCAGTTGGCCCACGTGGATGGTGGTGTGCCCAACTTGCGTGTCACCATTCCCCAGTTGGACGAGTACAACATCGGCCAGCTCATCTACTTCTTCGAGAAGGCATGTGGCATCAGTGGCTACCTGTTGGGCGTGAATCCCTTCAACCAGCCGGGTGTTGAGGCTTACAAGAAGAATATGTTTGCCCTCCTTGGCAAACCCGGATACGAAGAAGAGACAAAGGCCATTCAGGCGAAGCTTTGATTCGTTGATGCGTTCGACGTTGATTCGTTGATGTTCTAAAAGTCTCTTTTTAAGGCACGGATTACGCGGATTGCACGGATGATGACAATGAAATCCGATTAAATTCGCGTAATTTGTGCCTGATTTTTAGGGAGAGCAAGGGAACAAAAGGTTTTGTGGCTCGTTTGTCCCTATATATAAATAAGGTATAAAGATGAGAAAAGTAATCCTCTGCTTGTTGTCAATCTTGCTTGTCGCCCCTTTGTACGGAGCCGGGCAACGTAAGAAAGTGGCCGTGGTGCTGAGTGGTGGTGGAGCCAAAGGTGTCGCTCATGTGCGTGCGTTGAAGGTAATTGAGGAGGCCGGTATCCCCATCGACTATGTGGTGGGCACCAGTATGGGTGCCATTGTGGGCGGACTTTATTCCATTGGGTTTACTACTGCCCAGTTGGACTCCATTGTGCGTGCTCAGGATTGGAAGTTCTTGCTTTCCGATGCCACCGACCGTGCAGACAAGTCTTTGCTCAGTCGCGAGATGTCCGAGAAATACATCATTTCGGTACCCTTTGACAAACAGCCAAAGGAAGCTTTGACGGGTGGTGTCATCAAGGGACGCAACATTGCCATCCTGTTTTCACAACTGACCGAGGGATATCACGATTCCATCGATTTCAACACTCTGCCCATCCCCTTTGCTTGCGTGGCCTATAATTTGGTTGATGGCACCGAGGTCGATTTCCATAGCGGAGTGTTGGCCGAGGCTATCCGTGCCAGCATGTCCATTCCCGGAGCCTTCACTCCGGTGCGCAAGGGCGACATGATGCTGGTCGATGGTGGTATGGCCAACAACTATCCCGTGGACGTGGCCCGTCGTATGGGAGCCGACTATGTGATTGGTGTGGATGTGCAGGACACCTTGCGTAGTGCCGACAAACTGACCACCCTACCCAATGTGGTGGGACAGATTGTGAACCTGATGGTGGAGAACAAGTACGATGAGAATGTGCGTGAAAGCGATGTGCACATCAAGGTGGATGTGAGCGGATACTCTTCCACCAGTTTCACTCCCGTTGCCATTGACACATTGTTGACCCGTGGCGAGGTGGCGGCGCGCAAGCAATGGGACAATCTGTTGGCTTTGAAAAGCGAGAAACTGAAGCTTCCTGAAGATTTCTCTCCTGCTGTGCGCAAAGAACGGATTATCTCTTCCAATCTCGACAGCATCCCCCTCGTCAAGCAGATAATGCCCGAGGAGAAGAAAGCCGACAACCGCCTGAATATGGGTGTTGGTTTCGATAGTGAGAAGTTGGCTTCGCTCATTCTGAACTCTCATTTAACTTTGACGGACGAGCGCCGTTCGATGGTCGATTTCACCCTGCGGTTGGGCACTACCGGTTACGGACAACTCGACTATGCCTTCAACCTCAACAAGACACGCGCCTGGCAGGCATTGCTCTCCTACCAGTTCAGCTACAACGATGTGGACCTCTACAGTCGGGGCGAGCGAGTGAGCAACTACACCTTCTATCATCACATGGGGCGTGTTGCCTTCCAACGCAATTGGAAGGACATTCGTTGTGTCTTGGGCGTGGAGTTCGACCAGTATCACTACAACGACATTCTGGTGCAGCCCGAATACGCCCAGTTGAGCGCCAGCCCCGAGAATGAATACTTCTTTTCTTACAGCTACAACATGTTCTTCGAGAACTTCAACAAGCGCTCCTATCCCACGCGCGGAATGAAGTGGACGGTTGGTGTCAACCTCTACACGTCCGATTTCTGGCGCTACCACGAGCGGCCCGCCATTCCCGTGGTGAATTATTCGTGGGAGATGGCCTTCTCCACCGGTAGCCGTTTCACGGTGTTGCCTTCGCTATATGGCCGGTTGGTGTGGAAAACCCATGTGCCATACGTCCTCTACAATGGTATCGGAGGCTTGGTGGGCGGACGCTACAAGGAGCAGCAGCTCCCCTTCGTCGGAGTCAGCTACATGGAGTTGGCAAACCCCATGACGGTGGTGGCCGCATTGAAGCTACGCCAGCGCATGGGCAGTAACCACTATGCCACCTTCACCTCCAATTTAGCCTTCTCGTCAGTCAAGATAAAGAACCTCCTCAGCGAGGACAAACTCTTCGGATGCGGACTCACCTATGGCTACGAGAGCGTTATCGGTCCTTTGGAAGCATCGCTCTATTGGAGCGACCGTACGAACAAAGTTGGTTTTCTTGTAAACTTTGGATATAATTTTTGATGAAACTGAAAGCAGTATTTTTCGATATGGACGGTGTCCTGTTCAACTCCATGCCTTACCATGCAGAGGCTTGGCACCAAGTGATGAAGCAATACGGTATGAACCTCAGTCGCGAGGAGGCCTATATGCACGAGGGACGCACGGGAGCAGGCACCATCAACATTGTCAGCTTGCGTGATCGGGGTTACGAAGCCACTCCGGCCGAAATAGAGGAAATCTATGCCGAGAAGAGCCGCCTCTTCAATCTCAATCCGCCCGCCGAACCGATGCCCGGAGCCTTGGATTTGCTCCAGCAGGTGAAGGCCGACGGACTGATGCGCGTCATCGTGACGGGCAGTGGCCAGCGCTCTCTGCTCGACCGGCTGAACCACCATTTCCCCGACATGTTCACCCGCGAACTGATGGTGACCGCCTTCGATGTGAAGTTGGGCAAGCCCAATCCCGAACCCTACCTGATGGCCCTGCAAAAGGCCGGCGTGGCTCCCGATGAAGCCATTGTCATTGAAAATGCCCCCCTTGGGGTGCGTGCATCCGTGGCCGCAGGCATCTTCACCGTAGCCGTCAACACCGGCCCCTTGCCCGAGAGTGCCCTGCTCGACGAAGGAGCCAACATCCTTTTCCCCTCCATGCAGGCCTTGGCCGATGAGTGGAGGATGTTCGTTGATACGTTGATTCGTTGATACGTTCAACCTTTTTCAACCTTTTCAACGTCTCAACCGTTGCGAAGCAACATTCAACCTCTCAACCTCTTCAACGAAACATGGACATTATCAAGAAATTCCAAAACTCATCGTGGTCAAAGAAAGGCCATGCCGTAGCAAAAGACTCAGCTAAGATGATGCTCTTGCTCGGCAAGTTGCGCACCTATATGGGTAAGGGCGGACTTGCCTCCATCAAAGACGACCTTTCCAACGCATACAACTATGTGAAGGACATTGCCAGTGGGCACTATCGCGACTACCATTCGGGCAACTTGGCCCTTATTGTGGCTGCCCTCATCTATGGTGTTTCGCCCCTCGACTTTGTGGCCGACTTCATCCCCTTCGGCCTGGTGGACGACATTGCCATCATCAGTTGGGCACTCAACCGCCTTTCCGACGAACTCCTCCGCTATCGCCAATGGCGCGAAGGGGCAGGGGAGTGAGTTTCAGTTGACAAAGGTCTGAGGCTGATGGTTGATGCGTTGAGACGTTGATTCGTTGAAATGTTGACGGGGGCATGCGGCACGGTGGCAACAAAAAGAGAGCGTGCCGGGACTTTTCCGACACGCTCTCTTTTGCCTTTACAGGTACGCCCGTGGGGAGTACTTTGCTGTTTTGTAAGTTATTGAATATTAGCAATTAAGTACTTTATCAGAATGGTCCTTGCACAACATTTGCACAACATCTTGAGCGATTGGGATAAAAAGGGGATAAAAGTGCATAGCTTTACCCCTTTCTTTATCTATATAAAATCCAAATTAGCACAAAGCCACTTTGCCCACTCCGCTTACTTCCAATGTGGCGGTAATGTTCATTGCTCTGAATACCCGCATCATGGAGGTGATGGTTACATTCTTGCCTCTTTCCAAACGGGAGATTTGTGCTTTCTGCACTCCGATTCTCTCCCCAAGCTGCTCTTGCGTCAAATTATGGGCTTTTCTTGCCTGCTTGATAGCCTCGCCTATGTGGTAGGCTTGAAGTTCCTCCTTCAAATCGGCTTCATACTTGTCCCGCTCAGGTGTTCCAATCTTACCGATAGCCTTATCCTTAAGCTCGTCAAGGGTGTAAGTTTTCATTTTTGCCATATCATTGTATTATTTAGTTTCAAAATATTTTTTCCTTATCTCTTCTGCTTTCGCTATTTCCTTGCTTGGCACTTTCCAAACCTTCTTGATTATTCCGTGGGTAGCCACTACTAAAGTATCTTCCTCGGTGTCCCAAAAGGCAAATAACCGGTATTGGATGCCATTGTACAGGGTTCTAAACTCCCAAATATCCGTACCTTCCAATTTCTTGAAAAGGTCGTTATTGATAACTCCACCCTCTACTTTGTCGATATTGTAAATTATCTTATTCTTTGCCTGTTTGGGGAGTGATAGAATGAAATCCATCGCCTCATCAAGGAATATGGTTTTGAACTTTCTCATGGTGTACACTTATTCAACGCTGCAAAGATAGAAAAAGTTTCCATAAATAGCAACTTTTGTACGCAATAGTTTCAGCAGATAACAAAAAGAGAGCGTGTCGGAAAAGTCCCGACACGCTCTCTTTAATTCCTTTATAGGTACGCCCGTGGGGAGTCGAACCCCAATCGTTGGAACCGGAATCCAATATTCTATCCATTGAACTACGGGCGCAGGCTTTGCTTTTGCGGATGCAAAGGTACAAAAGATTTTCCAATTATGAATTATGAATTATGAATTATGAGGTGCTCGGAGGCATCTTTTCATAATTCATAATTCAAAATTCATGATTCATCTCACTCCTTCTTCTCCTTCATGGCCTGCATGATGAGGGCTTCCAGCTCTTCGGCCAGTTCGGGGTTGTCCTGGATGATCTGTTTGCAGGCATCGCGGCCTTGGCCGAGCTTGCTATCGTTGTAGCTGAACCATGAACCGCTCTTCTTGAGGATGCCGTAGGTTACGCCCAGGTCGATGATTTCGCCTGCGCGGGAGATGCCTTCGCCAAACATGATGTCGAACTCTGCCTTGCGGAAGGGGGGGGCCACTTTGTTTTTCACTACCTTCACCTTGGTCTGCTTGCCCAGAATGTTGTCGCCGTCCTTGATGGCGGTGCTGGGGCGGATGTCGAGGCGCACAGAGGCGTAGAACTTCAGGGCGTTACCTCCGGTAGTGGTTTCGGGATTGCCGAACATGACGCCAATCTTCTCGCGCAACTGGTTGATGAAGATGCAGGTGGTGTTCGTCTTGTTGATGGTGGAGGTCAGCTTGCGCAGGGCTTGTGACATGAGTCGGGCTTGCAGGCCTACCTTGTTGTCGCCCATGTCGCCTTCGATTTCGGCCTTGGGGGTGAGGGCTGCCACGGAGTCGATGACGATGATGTCGATGGCTGACGAGCGGATGAGCTGGTCGGCAATCTCCAGTGCCTGTTCGCCATTGTCGGGCTGGGAGATGAGGAGGTTGTCGATATCTACGCCCAACTTGGCTGCATAGAAGCGGTCGAAGGCGTGTTCGGCATCAATCATGGCTGCTATGCCTCCGGACTTTTGTGCCTCGGCGATGGCGTGGATGGCCAGGGTGGTCTTACCTGATGACTCGGGACCGTAGATTTCGATGATTCGTCCCCTGGGGTAACCGCCCACACCCAGTGCTGCATCCAGTCCGATAGAGCCGGTGGGGATGACTTCTACGGCTTCTATACTTTCGTCGCCCATCTTCATGATAGAACCTTTTCCGAAGTTCTTCTCGATGTTGGCCATTGCGGCTTGCAGGGCTTTCAGTTTCTCGTTGGCGGGAGTGAGTTCCTCGCCGGTTTCTTTCTTTGCCATATTGTTTTAAGTTAAGGACGGACCCTCCCCCTTGCCCCTCCCAAGGGAGGGGAGTGGATAGTCCTTGATTTATGGGTTTATGGTTATTATAGTTTCTATAGTGCTTATAGTTCTTTAGAATTTCATTGCATCCTACTCCCCTCCCTCACAGGGAGGGGGCGGTGGAGAGTCCGTCTTTCAATATCTGCTCCGCATGTTCCTTCACCTTGATTTCCTTGGGCTGGAAGATGCGTTCGACGATGCCCTCTTCGTTGATGATGAAGGTGGTGCGGAAGGTGCCCATGTACTTGCGTCCGTACATGCTCTTTTCTCCCCACACGCCGAAGGTTTCGACGAGGGTCTTCTCCGTGTCGGCAATCAGGGGGAAGGGCAGTTCGTGCTTGGCAATGAACTTCTGATGCGAAGCGGCACTATCGACACTGACGCCCACCACTTCGTATCCTGCACGGCGCAGAGTGGCATAGTTGTCGCGCAGGTTGCATGCTTCGGTGGTGCATCCCGATGTGCTGTCCTTCGGATAGAAGTAGAGCACCAGTTTCTTTCCTGCATATTGGCTGAGGCGTATCTCCTCGCCCTTTTCGTTGAGCCCCAGCAGGTCGGGGACTTTGGTTCCGATGGTCATAGTATTGCTTTTGGGAGGCCCCATCCCTTGCCATCCCCAAAGGGAAGGAGTGGAATGTTTTGCTATGCTGTTCACTCCCCTCCCTTGCGGAGGGGTAGGGGGAGGGGCTGCCTGTTTTCTTTGTTACACTTCCAAATCTCCGTCAAACACCTCATGCCAGGGCAGGCCTTGCTTGTTCAGTTGCTCCATGAAGGGGTCGGGGTCGAACTCTTCGACATTCCACACGCCGGGGCGCTTCCAAAGGCCCTTGAAGTACATCATGGCGCCAATCATGGCGGGTACGCCGGTGGTGTAGCTTACGCCTTGCATGCCGGTCTCCTTGTATGCGGCCTGATGGCTACAGTTGTTATAGACGTAGTAGGTGCGCTCCTTGCCGTCCTTGATACCACGGATACGGCATCCGATGGAGGTTTCGCCCTCGTAGTTCTCGCCCAGGTCTTGCGGATTGGGGAGCACGGCCTTCAGGAATTGCAGGGGCACGATTTTCACTCCGTTATAATCTACTTCGTCGATGCGGGCCATACCGATGTTTTGGATGACGCGCAGGTGGGTCAGGTACTCCTGTCCGAAGGTCATCCAGAAGCGGGCACGCTTGATGGTGGGGTAGTTCTTCACCAGTGACTCCAGTTCTTCGTGGAAGAGCAGGTACGAGTCGCGCGGGCCGATGTTGGGGTAAGTCAGGTCCTTGTGAATCTCCATCGGACGGGTGGTAATCCACTGGCCATTCTCGTAGTAGCGTCCGTTTTGGGTAATCTCGCGGATGTTGATTTCGGGGTTGAAGTTGGTGGCAAAGGCCTTGTGGTGGTTGCCGGCATTGCAATCCACGATGTCGAGATAGTGAATCTCGTCGAAGTGGTGCTTGGCTGCATAGGCCGTATATACACCACTCACGCCCGGGTCGAATCCACAACCGAGGATAGCGGTCAGTCCGGCCTCTTCGAAGCGCTGCTTGTAGGCCCATTGCCAGCTGTACTCGAAGTGTGCCTCGTCCTTGGGTTCATAGTTGGCGGTGTCCAGATAGTTCACTCCGGCCTTCAGACAGGCCTCCATGATGGTGAGGTCCTGATAGGGGAGGGCCACATTGATGACCATCTCGGGACGGAACTGGTTGAACAGAGCCACCAGCTCATCTACATTGTCGGCATCCACCTGTGCCGTCTGTATGTTGGGATTGCCTATGGCCTTCACCACTGCATCGCACTTGGCTTTGGTCCGGCTGGCAATCATGATGTTTGTAAATACCTCGGGGTTTTGTGCCACTTTGTGTGCCACTACGGTGCCTACACCTCCGGCACCGATAATCAATACTCTACCCATTGTTTCTTTCCTTTGTTGTTTACTTTAATGTATATAAGTGTAAAATCAGTGAGCAAAGATAGATAAATTAAAGTTAGTCGCAAGGATTTATTAAAGTTTTTTGAGTGTGTGGTGTGAAATTCGCTTGCTTTGCACTATCTTTGCCTGCAAATAGCGAAAAAGTATGCAACATATCAAGTTAGGAAAATACAATCAGTTGGAAGTGGTGAAGACGGTTGACTTCGGAGTGTATCTGGATGGATTCGACGATGGCGAAATACTGCTTCCTACCCGTTATGTGCCTGCCGATTGCCGGGTGGGCGATGTGCTCAACGTGTTCATTTACCTCGACAACGAGGAGCGTCTGGTGGCCACTACACTGGAGCCACTGGTGCAAGTGGGCCAGTTTGCCTGGTTAGAGGTCTCTTGGGTGAATGAATATGGGGCTTTCCTTAATTGGGGCTTGATGAAAGACCTGTTCGTCCCCTTCCGCGAACAGAAGATGAAGATGCAGATGGGACGCAGTTACTTGGTGCATGCTCATCTCGACGAGGACAGCTATCGAATTGTAGCTTCGGCAAAAGTGGAAAAGTTCCTCAGTAAGGAGCGTCCCGACTATCAGCCGGGGGAAGAGGTGGATGTGCTTGTGTGGCAACGCACCGACTTGGGTGTGAAGGTCATTGTAGATAATCTGTATGGCGGGTTGCTCTATAATAGCGAATTGTTTACCTCTGTAGAGCCGGGCATGAGACTGACGGCATACGTGAAGCAAGTGCGCGAGGATGGGAAAATTGACCTGACACTCCACAAACAGGGGTATGCCAAAGTGGAAGATTTCTCAGATACTTTGTTGGCTTATCTGAAAGAACATGATGGTTGTGTGAGACTTCATGACAAGAGCCCTGCCGAGGCCATCTATGACACCTTTGGAGTAAGCAAAAAGACGTTTAAGAAGGCCGTGGGAGACCTTTACAAAAAACGTCTTGTCGCCATCAGTGAAGCGGGTATCAAACTCCTTTGATGGAGGTGTGTCAAAAATAAAATTAGGTGCCTAAAATCTGGAATGGCTACATTTCGACACACCTTCCCCCTAATTTTTATTTCTTTACTGTCCTCATCCGGAAGTTTACGGGTACGTACATCTTGACGGGGACAGGTTCACCATTCAATTTGCCAGGAATCCATTTGGGCATGGATTTTACGACCCGGAGGGCTTCATTGTCGAGTAGGGGATTGACCTTGCGCTCGACTTTGGCATTGACAATGGAGCCGTCGGGATTGACGGTGAATCCGACGCGGACAGACCCTTGTATCTTTTTCTTCATGGCCTCCTGAGGGTATTTGACATTTTGGGCCAAATACTTCTTGTAGGCAGCGTCGCCCCCACGGAATTTGGGTTTGGGGTTGACTTCGCTTTCACGATAGAGCACCCGACGCACATAAGTCCCTCCATCGAGTCTTCCCTGCACTTCGTCGTTGTATCCCACTACAACAGGTTTCTTTACTGGTGCGCTTGCTTGCGTCGGTTGATTTTCTACAACTTGTGCAACTTGCGCCACAGTATCGGGCGATACGGCAACAGCACTTTCATTCTCTACCGCTACGGTTTTATTGCCTTTCAGCACCGAGCAACTGAGCATAAGGGTACAGCCCAGCAAATATATGACCATCTTTCCTGCTTTCTGCATACGATTTACTGTTTGAAGATTAAATGAGCGTGCAAACTTACGCATTTTTCTGCAACACACAAACGTTATAAGGCAGAAAAAAAGGGGGTGTGTCATAATTAACTTTTTAGACGCAGATGACGCTGATAACGCGGATTTCTTAATTATTATACCCGAAAGGTTATAATTTATCTGCGTTATCCGCGTCATCCGCGTCTAAAGAATGAAAAGAAGGCATTTTGACACACCCCCCTTTTGATTTATTCCTTTTCTATTCAATTCGGAATTACTCAGCACGCAAAGTGAAGCGCTTGAAAGCAACCACCTTCAATTCAGGATCGGTTTCCTTCAATACCTCGCGTACAGTCTTCTTGCCATCCATGATATCCTCCTGGTTGAGCAAGCAAACTTCCTTCAAGAACTTGCCGAGACGACCCTTGGCAATGTTCTGAATCATAGCTTCAGGCAAGTTGGCTGCCTTCTCTGCAGACACAGTAGCGATGATTTCCTTAGCCTTGGCAACATCCTCAGCAGTGATCCATCCCTTAGCCATGTTGCTCTCCATGTGGTCTTCGCTATCTACGTGAGCGGGGTTGATGCCGGCCTTCTTGAGGGCAGCCTCAACAGCCTTCTGTACCTGCTCAGCCTTAGTCTTCTCAACAGCTACGGCGATTTCCTGATTCTTGATTTCTTCAGAAACACCATCCTCGTCAATAGCGATGGGGTTCATGGCAGCAATCTGCATAGCCACACCCTTAGCAGCAGCCTCAGCAGCCTTGTTCATAGCCACGAGAGTACAGAGCTGGTTCTTACCCTGGTGGTTGTAAACGGTGGTGTATTCACCCTCTACAGTCATGTAGCCATCAAGCTCCATCTTTTCACCAGTGATACCGCTACGGTCAGTCACTGCATCCTGTACAGTGCCGTTGCCCAATGTCAAAGCCTTCACTTCTTCCAAAGTCTGGCACTTGTTGGCTACAGCCAGGTCAAGGATGTCCTGAGTCAACTTCACGAAGTCAGCGTTGTTAGCCACGAAGTCAGTTTCGCACTTCAGGGCGATGATAGCAGCGAAGTTGCCATCGGCCTTAGCCAGTACACAACCTTCAGAAGCATCACGGTCAGAGCGCTTGGCAGCTACAGCCTGTCCCTTCTTACGGATAATCTCCATTGCCTTATCGATATCGCCTTCTGCTTCGTTCAAGGCGTTCTTGCAATCCATCATACCAGCGCCGGTCATTTTGCGGAGCTTGGTAATTTCAGCCATTGTTACAGCCATATTTCTTTCAATTATGAATTATTAATTATGAATTCTGATTTAAAACAAAAATATGAACTGTGAATGATGAATCACAAGAAGCAAGCCTCTCATAATTCACAATTCACAATTCATAATTATAGGGATTAAGCCTCTTCTGTAGCAGCGGGAGCCTCAGCAGCCTCCTCAGCCTTTTCTACACGAGCCTTAGAAGCACCTCTTTTACGAGAGGGCTTTACGGGAGCAGCTGATTCGCCGGCAGCTTCCATGTCAACCTTCTCGGCCTTACGCTCTTCGAGACCCTCGTGGATAGCGGCGCAGCAAGCGTCGAGGATAACCTCGATTGACTTTGTTGCATCATCGTTAGCGGGGATTACGAAGTCGATGTCATTAGGATCAGAGTTAGTATCTACGATACCGAATACGGGGATACCCAAACGGTTAGCCTCGCGAACAGCGATGTTCTCCTTCAATACGTCGATTACGAAGAGGGCTGACGGCAGACGGCTCAGGTCAGCGATAGAACCGAGGTTCTTCTCCAACTTGGCACGCTGACGAGAAATCTGGAGGATTTCGCGCTTAGAGAGGTTAGAATATGTACCGTCGCTGGTCAACTTGTCGATAGTAGCCATCTTCTTCACAGCCTTGCGGATAGTGGGGAAGTTGGTCAACATACCACCCGGCCAACGCTCAATAACGTAGGGCATGTTTACAGATGCAGCTTTCTCAGCTACCACCTGCTTAGCTTGTTTCTTAGTAGCAACAAACAGGATTCTCTTTCCTGACTTTGCAATCTGCTTCAAAGCCTCAGCGGCTTCGTTTACTTTAGCAGCAGTCTTGTGGAGGTCAATGATATGGATACCATTGCGTTCCATGAAAATATAGGGAGCCATAGCAGGGTTCCACTTTCTCTTCAAGTGACCGAAGTGGCAACCGGCTTCCAACAGTGTATCAAAATTAATTCTTGACATTTTGTTTTTTCTTTTTTTTAATCGTTTACTTTCTTTTTAGCTTTTCTGCCTTGCGGCATTTTGTTCACCAACCGTCAGGTAGTCTTTTGTCCACGAAGAATCCTGTCGGTTTAGATTCTAAACGCTATTCGATTTCAGTTCTCAAGTCCTTGAGTCTTTAAGTTTATGAGTTCCTCTGAGGAGATGCTCCAACTTATCAACCAACAAACTGACAAACTCAAATTAACGCTTACTGAACTGGAATCTTCTACGTGCCTTGGGACGACCCGGCTTCTTACGCTCAACAGCACGGGGATCGCGAGTCATGAAGCCTTCTGAACGGAGAGCCTTCTTGTCCTCGGGGTTGATCTTTACCAATGCGCGGGCAATAGCCAGACGCAAAGCCTGTGACTGTCCGGTGAAACCACCGCCACAAAGATTCACTTTAATATCATATTTCTCAGCCACTTCCAGCTTGTTCAAGGGCTGCTTCACTACATACTGCAGGATTGTTGAGGGGAAATACTGAGTCAGATCTCTCTTGTTGATAGTAATCTTTCCAGTACCCTCGGTAACGAATACGCGGGCAATAGCGCGCTTACGTCTTCCTAATGCGTTTACTACTTCCATGTTGCTTATTTAAGTGTATTAATGTCGATAAACTTAGGTGTCTGAGCCTCGTGCTTGTGTTCGCCACCTACATAGATGTAGAGGTTAGCCAACTGCTGGGCAGCCAAACGGTTCTTGGGCAACATACCCTTTACCACCTTCTTGAACAATCTCTCATGACCGTTAGGACGGGCAATCAAAGCCGCGGGAGTCATCTCGCGCTGTCCACCGGGGTAACCAGTGTGACGCAGATAAACACGGTCTGTCCACTTGTTTCCTGTCAATACAACTTTGTCGGCATTGATAATGATTACATTATCGCCACAATCAGCGTTGGGAGTGAAGTTAGGTTTGTACTTTCCTCTCAACAGTTTCGCAACTTTCGCACCGAGACGGCCCAATACCTGGTCGGTAGCGTCCACAACGACCCATTCTTTGGTCGCAGTTTCCTTGTTTGCAGAAATGGTCTTGTAACTTAAAGTATCCACTCTTTTAAAACTTTTAATTTGTTAACTACTAAAAAACTTCTTTTTAGCTACATCCCTGCTCCTTATCGGACACAAAAAGGCACAGTAATGCGCTATAAATTAAACTTTTATCACTAATCTGATAATAATCGGCCTGCAAAGGTACGCATTTTTTCTCAACCGACAAGCGTTTTAACCCTCTTTTTTTCAATCTGTTGCAAAAAGAGGGAGTCACAGGAGGTCAAAACGGCTATATATAATAAGGTATATAGGAACTTTTTGTTTTTTCACACAAATCCCAACCGACCTCTTGTCTTTTCACGCCACAAGTATTATCTTTGCATAAATTTTAGTACCCACCTTAAATACACCAAGACAAATGAACGAAACAATCGACCTGAGCGGATGCCCAAAGTATTCGGTCTCTGCCATGTAACAACATGCCCCTATGCAGAGACATGCTTGAGACACCTTGCCTATCCGATCATTGCAGCCAGGAAAGAGCCCTTCATTGAGACGATAAACCCCGAATGGTTCTCCATTCAGAAAGGGAAATGCCAGTTCTATCTGAAGAACGAGAAAATACGCCGGGCAAGAGGCTTTATCCGGACGACACGCGCCATCCCTGCCGGACACATGGGAGCTTTCCGCATGAAAGCCATCGGACAGATGGGATACAAACGCTACTACCAGGCCCGCAGGGGTGAAATCCTACTGACACAAGACGAGGAGAAACTCATCGTGAAACTGGCCAAGCAATTCGGCGTGCAAATGGAGGAACATTTCGACGGCTACGAATACACATACTTATGGGGATAAAACACCTCGCCCCCCCTTGCCTCAACCACTTTTTTACTGTGCACAGTCAAAGTGTTGACCACACACGGTCAATACTTTGACTACGCACAGACAAACATTTTACTGTGCGTAGTCAAACTTTTTACCAAACAAACGAGACAAACGGTCAACACAAGCAGTTATTTATCAAACAATTAACAGCAAATTTCCAACCCCTGTAATTTCTTTTGTACTCGAAAATCCTTATCTCGAACTCATCACGTCAAAGTTCGTAACCAGTAGCATAAATAATTTTATTCGATAAAAAATATGGAAAAAATACGAAAGACCAAAAATAGTAGTAATTGAGGTGGAAGTAGAAAAATGATTCGCTTTATCCTCTATAGATTATAGCAATGACGAACTTGACTACAATAGCGATGCGCTATAAATAACGATGATTAGATGTCTCTATAAGAACTGTATCATTGAATAATCATCGAATAAATTAAAAAGGATGAAGGCTGCTTCTGTGTAGGGGGCAGCCTTCATCCTTTTTTTTATTCTCGTATCAGCTCAAAAACTTTTCTTATTTCACATTGCCCACCTTGATGAGGTATTCGGCAATCTGTACAGCGTTAAGGGCGGCACCCTTCTTGATCTGGTCGCCTACAATCCAGAAGGTGAGTCCGTTTTCGTTTGCCAAGTCCTTGCGGATACGGCCTACATAGACGGGGTCTTTGCCGGCAAGGAAGAGGGGCATGGGGTATTCATTCTCGGCAGGATTGTCCATCAGCACCAGGCCTTCGCCGTTGGCAAAGGCTTCGCGAGCCTCTTCGGGAGAGATGGGACGCTCGGTCTCTACCCAGATGCTCTCGGAGTGAGAACGGAGGGCAGGCACACGCACACACATGGCGCTCACCTGAATGTCGGAGTGCATGATTTTGCGTGTCTCGTTATACATCTTCATCTCCTGTTTGATATACTCAGCCATACACTCCTAAAGTTTAAAGTCAATATTCTTAAGCGCAAAATTACAACTATTTAATGAAAAAGCAAAAATGCCTCAGCAAAATGTTTAATCAACATCGTTAATCATATAATCAACGACATTAATCATGTAGTCATCGACGCTAATCAGGTAATCAGCATCGATGATTAAACTTTTCAATAAAGTCTGATTATAAAATACTACAGACAATTCAGTTTTTCTCTTTTGCATTACCGATTTTACTCTTCATATCCACTCCATTCCCTCCCTTTCGACGGAGAAGTGCGAGGAGGAGAAGAAGTTTCTCGTTCTATTGAAAATATTTTTGGCCGTTTTTGTTTGTAGTTCTGTTTTTTTTGCCGACCTTTGCACCCGCATTTGGTTCATTGCACCTGTATGGAACCGACATAGGTACCGCAGACAATGATTAAAAGGGAATCAGGTGAGAATCCTGAACTGTCCCGCAGCTGTAAGTCGCTTTTCTGGGCGAACACAATGTCACTGAAATTTTCGGGAAGACGTTCGTTCCGGGCGACAAGTCAGAAGACCTGCCTCTTGCTTCATCATTCACAACCCCCGGGTTTGGGTTAGGATTGAAAAATGACAGCACGTATTTTTAGACACAGTAGGTTTATTCTGCTGCTGGCTCTGTATCTGTGGGTACAGTGTATTGTGGCGCAGGAAGTCGGGACAAGGCTGAA
>JAFXDG010000099.1 GCA_017521285.1 Bacteroidaceae bacterium
ATCAGTGCTTTACCAATGTCGGGATGACTGGATTCGAACCAGCGACCACACGCCCCCCAGACGCGTACTCTAACCGGACTGAGCTACATCCCGATTGGGCTTTTCTCTAAAAGCGCTGCAAAGGTACGGCTTATTTTGGAATTAGCAAACATTTTGGGAGATTTTTTTGATGAAAACATAAAATTTCTCTCTTTTTTGCTTCTTTTTGGGGTTTGGATGGAGGGATTAGGGGAATTATTCCTATTTTTGCAATGGAATAATATATATAAGGTATGCAGATTACTTTGATGCCTCCCCAGGAGGTGCGGAATACGATAAAATTGCCATCGTCGAAGAGCATCAGTAACCGGGTGCTCATCATCAATGCACTGAGTGGTTCGGTGCATGTGCCGGAGAATGTGTCGGATTGTGACGATACACGGGTGATGGTGCGTGCCCTGACAGAAGATGCGCCGGTGGTGGATATTATGGCTGCTGGTACGGCTATGCGTTTCCTGACGGCTTACTTTTCCGCAAAGGAAGGGTGTGTAAAGACGATGACGGGGACGGAGCGTATGCAACAGCGCCCGATAAAGATATTGGTGGATGCGTTGCGCCAGTTGGGTGCCCGGGTGGAATATGCGAAGAACGAAGGATTTCCTCCGCTGCTCGTGAAGGGCAGTCCGTTGGAGAAAGGGGAAGTGACCCTGCAAGGAAACGTGAGTTCGCAATACATCTCGGCTTTGTTGATGATAGGGCCGATGATGGCGAACGGACTGACGCTGCACTTGGAGGGTGAGGTGATTTCGCGCCCCTACATAAACCTGACGTTGCAACTGATGCGCGACTTTGGCGCTGAAGCCGAGTGGGTGGGTGAGAACGGAATCAGGGTAAGCCCCAAACCTTATGCTCCGATACCTTTCAGGGTGGAGAGCGACTGGAGTGCGGCTTCGTATTGGTACGAAATGGTGGCTCTGACGGACGATGCTGATGCCAGGGTGGTGCTCCCCAGTCTGTATGCCCACAGTTATCAGGGCGACAGTGCTGTGGCCGGCTTGTTTGAGCAATTGGGCGTTTCGACCGTGTATGATGAAGCGGCCCATAGTGTGACCCTGTGCAAGAATGGCCGGTTGGTGGAGCGCATGGAGTACGACTTTGTGAACCAGCCCGACTTGGCACAGACGTTTGTGGTGACGTGTACGATGCTGGGAGTTCCTTTCCGCTTCACGGGCTTGCAGAGTTTGAAAATAAAGGAGACCGACCGCATGGCTGCCCTAATCTGTGAACTGAAGAAGTTGGGGTATGTGCTCCGCGAAGAAGATGACCGGATATTGGAATGGACGGGCGAACGGTGCCAGCCTGAGGCGGATGCAGCCATTGACACGTATGAAGACCATCGCATGGCCATGGCTTTTGCGCCGGCTTGCATGGTGTTGGGTGCATTGCGCATCAATAATCCTCAGGTGGTGAGCAAGTCGTATCCGGGATATTGGAAGGATTTGGAAACTGTGGGATTCGGGATGATGGAGTATTCGTTGAGGCGTTGAGGCGTTGAGGCGTTGATTCGTTGAGACGTTGAGAGGTCAAAGAGTGAAGGTCAAAGGTCAAAGGTCAAAGGTCTAAGGTCGAGGAGTGAAGAACGAAGAATGAAAAGTGAAGAATGATACTTATATTAATTATTAGTCTGATTGTATTGGTGGCCATAGCCTTGGGATTGGGGGCTTTGCGCAACCGCTCGATTCAAAAGAAGATTGATCGGGGGGAGCTGGAGGAGTTTCCCGACATCAAGCAGATTGAGGACATGGAGTGCTGTGGCCAGCATCAGACATGTGAGAAGGAGAGCCTGTTGGCTGCGGTGAGCAAACAGATTGAGTATTACGATGATGAGGAGCTGGATGCTTATCGGGGTGTGCCCTCTGACGGCTATACGGTCGAACAGGTGGAGCAGTTCCGCGATGTGCTCTATACAATGGAGGAGGTGGAGGTGGCCGGATGGGTGCGCAGCCTGCAATTGCGTGCCGTAGAGTTGCCCGATGAATTGAAGGATGAAGTATTCCTGATTGTGGGTGAGCGGCGGATGCATTGATTTTTGTTCTTCAAATCAGACTTTGATACAATAAAAAGGCTTTCTGGCAGTTAATGATATTGGTAAAGTTTGCTTTCTTTTATAGCGTGTGAAGAAGAATCATATATATATAATAATCGGACTGTTGCTTGCGATGGTTGTTGGAGGGTGTTCTACGAAGAAGAATACGGCCAATACCCGTCGGTGGCATGCTTTTACCGCCCGCTACAATACCTATTACAACGGAAGCGAAGCCTACAAGGAAGGAATGTTGGCACAGGAGAAGGCCAACAAGGACAATTACATGCAGACACTCCCTTATTTCCCCATCGGGAATAAAAAGACGGTGGGAAGCGGAAGTGGTAACTTCGATGTGGCTATTGAAAAATCACAAAAGGCAATCAAGCAACATTCAATCAAGAAGAAACCCAAACGGAAAGCCGGAGAAAAAAAGACGGAAAAACTGATTCGCTGGTATGCGAAGAAAGAGTATAACCCTTTTATCCATCAGGCTTGGTTCCTGATGGCAAAGGCCCAGTTCCAGAAGGGGGAGTTTCTGGAGGCTGCTTCAACTTTCTCGTACATCAGCCGCCTGTATGTCAACGAACCTGACAAGGTGGCCGAGGCCCGTTTGTGGATGGCCCGTTGCTATACGGAACTGGAGTGGTATTACGATGCCGAGGATGTGTTGAACAAAGCCGCCCGCGACAGTATGCCCCGCAAGTTGGAAGGGGAACTCAGTGCCACATATAGCAATTTCCTGTTGCGCCAGGGGCGTTTAAACGAGGCTTTGCCCTATCTGGAAAAGGCTGTGCGGAAAGAAAAAAGAGGCACGCAGCGTGCCCGCCACTATTTCCTCTTGGGACAGGTGTATCAGCACATTGGCAATCAGCCCATGGCCTACAAGTCTTTTTCCAAAGTGATAAAGGCCAATCCTCCCTACGAACTGGAGTTCAATGCCCGTATCAAACAGACGGAGGTCGCTTCGGAAAAAGAGAGTAACCGTACAATCAAACGCCTGAAGGCAATGGCGCGCAGCCCGAAGAACAAGGAATACCTGGATCAGGTGTATTACGCCATCGGTAATATGTATATGGCCAAAAAAGATACCGCATCTGCTATTCAGAATTACGAGGAAGGTGCCGAGAAAAGTACCCGTGGCGGGGTTGAAAAGGGTATTCTGCTTTTGCGTTTGGGCGATTTGTATTGGGAGCAGGCCGACTATACCAATGCCCAACGTTGCTATGCAGAAGTGATAGGTCTGTTGGAGGATAAGGAGACGGATGAATACAAGGTTGTCAGCCGCCGCTCGGAAGTGTTGGACGAACTGGTGGAACATGCACAGGCGGTAGAACTTCAGGACAGTCTGCAGCGCTTGGCTGCCATGCCGGAGGCCGAGCGTATGAAGGTTATCGAACAAATTATCGAGCGGGTGAAGGAAGAGGAGGAAAAGGCCAAGAAGGAGGCTGAAATGGCCCAGCGCATGGCTGCCCGCGAAGATGCATTGGCGAATGTGCCCAATCGGAATACGCCAGCCCGTACACCTACGGCAGGAGCGGGTGGTGACCGTTCCTGGTACTTCTATAACCAACAACTGATAACTCAGGGAAAGGGCGAATTCCAGCGTAAGTGGGGACGCCGTAAGTTGGAAGACAACTGGCGTCGTCGGAATAAGACGGTGGTAAATACGGACGAGTTTGCAGCTGTGGATTATGCAGCTGAAGACAGCTTGGCTGCGTTGGCAGACTCCATCTCCAATGACTCTACTGCTATGGCTGCCATGCCGGATTCGTTGGTTACTGATAACAAGAATCCGCAGTTCTATATCCAACAACTGCCTTTGACTGAAGAGGCTATGGCTGAAAGCAATGTCATCCTGTCGGACGGGCTCTACAATTGTGGATTGATTTACAAGGACAAATTGGAGGATTTCTCGTTGGCCGAAGGTGCTTTCAATCGGTTGATGAATGAATTTCCCGACTACCAGCAAATGGAGGAGGTCTATTACAACCTTTATCTGATGTATTCTCGTTGGGAAAAGCCGGAGAAGGCTTCGGCATATTTGGACAGTCTGAAGCTCCGTTTCCCCATGGGGGACTATACAGTCCTGCTGTCTGATCCTGATTATGCCAAGAATGCCAGGTATGGAAAGCATCTGGAAGATTCGCTGTATGCATCGACCTATGCCGCATATTTGCAGGGCGACTATCAGACGGTGGGAGCCAATGCCGAGTATGCCGCGTCCAAATATCCGTTGGGCAAGCATCGGCCCAAATTCATGTTCCTGCATAGTATGGGACAGCTTGAAAATGGTGACCAACAGGGATTCCTGGATAATCTGAAGATGATTGTAGAGAAATATCCCGAGAATGAGATTACAGAGATGGCCGGATTGATTCTGAAGGGAGTACAGGAGGGGCGTCTGCTTCAATCCGGAGGTTTCTCGGCAGGTTCCATTTGGGCACGCCGTCGGGGTGGCATGGAGGGAGACTCGCTTGCGGTTGATTCTATCCCGTCGTTTACGGCAGAATCTACCGACCCCTATATGTTTGTTTTGGCATACGAAGAGGGAACAGTGAATGAAAACCAACTTCTGTTTGAGATTGCACGCTATAATTTCTCGAATTTCATGGTGCGCAATTTCGACATCCAATTCGTTAAGGAAAACGGTATCGGCATGATGCAGGTGGGTGAATTCATGAACTACATGGAATGTTACCAGTACATGAAGCGCTTGTTTGCTGACGAGCGGCTTGGCAAGCGGCTTGAAGGCATACGTGTGCTGCTGATTTCCAAACCTAATTATGAACTCTTGCAGAACTATTACAGTTTTGATGATTATCAGCAATTCTATGAACAGAACCTGGGCGGATTGCCGATGCCCGAGATGGACGGCTATCAGTTTGATGCACCGCAGATGCTGAATGCTGACGAAGCTGAAAAGCTGGAAGAGGAATGGGAAGAATAAGCAAGTGAAAAAGAGTGAACGATGAAGAACGGATTGTTACTTTGGGCTGATGACGAGATGGATTTGCTCCGTCCGCATGTGCTGTTTTTGGAGAATAAGGGATACGAGGTGATGACTGTCACCAACGGACAGGATGCGCTGGACTTGTGCCGGAAGCATACGTTCGACCTGATTATGCTGGATGAGAACATGCCCGGCCTCAGTGGACTGGAAACCTTGTCGCGGGTGAAGGAACTTACTCCGTCGGTACCGGTGGTGATGGTGACCAAGAGCGAAGAGGAAAACATCATGGATCAGGCCATTGGGGGAAAGATTGCCGATTTCCTTATCAAACCCGTGAATCCGAATCAGATATTGATGACGTTGAAGAAGAATATCCATCAACGCGATATCCTGACGGAGAAGACCGACTCGAACTATCAGCAGAACTTTGCCCGCTTGGGGATGATGATCAATGATGCCCGAAGCTATGAAGAATGGGCTGAGGTCTATAGACAATTGGTTTCATGGGAACTGCAACTGTCGGAAGCAGACAGCAACATGACAGAGATGCTGAAGATGCAGAAGGACGAAGCCAATAACGGATTTGCCAAGTTCATCAAGAAAAACTATCTGGACTGGATTTCAACATCCGATAACCGGCCTTTGATGAGTCCCGATATATTCAAGCGTAAGGTGTTCCCTTTGTTGGATCGGGGAGAAAAAGTCTTCCTGTTGGTGTTGGACAACTTCCGCTATGACCAGTGGCGTTTGCTGAACTCAGAACTCGGACTTGGCTTCTCAGTGGAAGAGGAGTTGTACATGAGCATCCTTCCAACGGCTACCCAGTATGCCCGCAATGCCATCTTCAGTGGATTGATGCCTAACAAGATAGCCCAAATGTTCCCCGACCTGTGGGTTGACGAAGATGAAGAGGAGGGCAAGAACCTGAATGAGGCACCGCTGGTACAGACCCAATTGGACAGATTCCGCCGAAAGGACACTTTCTCGTATCATAAGATAAACGATTCGCAAGGTGCGGAGAAACTTATCAACCAATTCAAACAACTCCAACACTATAACCTCAATGTGGTGGTATTCAACTTTATTGATATGCTCAGCCATGCCCGTACGGAGAGTCGGACAGTGCGTGAACTGGCAAAGGATGAGGCTGCTTATCGTAGCATCACTTTATCGTGGTTCCGTCATTCACCTGTCCGTGAGTTGTTGAAACTGTTGGCTGACAGTGACTATACCGTGCTTGTCACCACCGACCATGGAAGCATCCGGGTGGATAAGCCGGTGAAGGTGTTGGGAGACCGCAATGTAAATACCAACCTGCGGTACAAATTGGGAAAGAATCTCAGTTATAATGCCAAGGAGGTATATGAGATAAAGGAGCCTTCGAAGGCACAATTGCCATCGCCTAATATCAGTACAACCTATATCTTTGCTACAGGCGGCGACTTCTTTGCCTATCCGAACAATTACAATCATTACGTGTCGTATTACAAAGATACGTTCCAACATGGAGGTATATCAATGGAAGAGATGCTGATTCCCTTGATAACCCTTCAACCGAAGAAAAGATAAATATGGAGTAGGGATTAAGGTGTAGGGATTAAGTTCAGCAGACTGTCTCCCTCGACCCTCAACTCCCAACCCTCAACCTTATTAATATGGAGATAAAGATTACATCATTAGAGAATATCCACGAAGCTGCCCGACAGTTCATTGCAGCAATGGATGAGAATACAGTATTTGCCTTTTATGGCAAGATGGGAGCAGGGAAGACAACGTTTGTTAAGGCTGTATGTGAAGAATTGGGTGTGACGGATGTCATCAATTCACCTACGTTTGCCATTGTCAATGAATACCGTGCTGATGAGTCAGGAGAACTCATCTATCACTTCGACTTCTATCGGATAAAGAGACTGGAAGAGGTCTATGACATGGGGTATGAAGATTACTTCTACAGTGGTGCGCTGTGTTTTATCGAATGGCCCGAACTGATTGAAGAGGTTCTGCCCGAGGATGCTGTGCGGGTGACTCTTGAAGAGCAGGAAGACGGTTCGCGTGTTCTCCGTTTCTGATGTTTGCTGTACCTTAATTATGCATAATTGATGCTTCCACAAGATCCAATGATACTTTTCAGCTTCATCAATATGAAGTTGCGCGACCAATATCCTTCGCTTGATGCTCTCTGTGAGGATATGGATGTAGATAAAGATAATCTCCTTGCTACCCTTGCTGCAATGGGCTTCGAGTATAGTGAGGAGCATAACAAGTTCTGGTAACCGTTTGATAAAAATCACGATGGAGACAACTTTTACTTTCACACCGGGTATAGACAAGGCTGCCCGTTACCGTGAATTTCTGCCTCAGTTTGCCCTGTTGATAGAGGATGAACATGAGGAAATCAGTGTGCTGGCCAATACGACAGCTGCGTTGAAAGAGTGTTTTGGATGGTTTTGGATTGGTTTCTATCTGGTGCGGGGAGAACAGCTTGTGCTGGGACCTTTTCAGGGGCCAACAGCGTGCTATCGCATCAAGCATGGGCGTGGAGTGTGTGGCACGGCATGGGCACAGGGCGCCACACAGGTGGTTCCGGATGTAGAATTGTTCCCTGGGCATATAGCCTGTAGCAGTCTGTCACGTTCGGAGATTGTTGTTCCCCTTTATAATAAGGAAAAGCAGGTGTGTGCTGTGCTTGACATTGACAGCGAACACCTGGCTACTTTTGACGATGTGGACCGACAGTACTTGGAGGAGATGTGCCGCATGATAGAGAACGGCATTTACAGGTGACGGTCACTTCTGTATAAAGAGAGTAATGGGGCTGGCCCAAAACGCTCTCATTTTATTCTTTAGGCGCGGATTTCGCAGATTTCGCGGATAAATTATACCATTGAAATATAAATCCGTGTAATCCGCGTAATCCGCGCCTACATTCATTTTTGATATACTCTGGTTTCGGTTATTGCACCATTACCTTGGTGTTTCCCACGATGTAAGCGCCACGTTGCAGGTCGTTGGTGGCATCACCGGCAGGGACGTCTGTCCGTAGCAGGCTGCCGTTGAGTGTATAGACATTCACCTTTCTGTGTTCCGAAGTTGTGTGTTGGGGTATAGATGCAGCTTCCAGAATCTCTTTGGTGGATGAGTGGAAGCCGATGTGGCGGATGCAGGATGTTCCTGTCGTAGAGGTCAGACCGAAGATAGTCATACCGGTGCACAGGTTGTATTCGTTGCCCACACAATTGTCTGCCAGTCCGCTCTTGGTTATATCCCACGCTATGACGATGTCGCCGTCAGCCGCCTTCTTGATGACTGAGGGGCTGACACTGCTTCCCCGGTTCACACCGTTGAGCCACCACAGATATGACTTGTTGGAGGCGGTGGACAGGTTCGACCCCTTGACCACCAGGTACTTGTCACTGGCATTGGCTGTGTATTCGCAATGCTCGTAATCCAGCATCAGACACACGTTGTTGGCCCCTACGCCTGCATTCACTGTCAGGGTATTTGCTTCCTCGTCGTAGGTGATTCTGTCACATGGCACCCTGTTGCTGTCGCCGGTTGTCCAGTCGGTCGCCCGGAAACGGTAGGCATTGCTCACATACCCCTTTACCAGACGCAGGTAGTAGAGTCCCGGGCAAAGGGTCGATGAGGAGGCCACGATACGGACGGTGACTTTTCGCTTCACCCCACCGTCGGTGTCTGTCAGCATCTCCCTTGTGAGCGGGTATTCCACATTGTAGAATCCGTTCTCGTCGGTCTTTGCCTGGTTGGCGGCAATCACCACATCTGCCAGCTTCTCACCATCAATATATAGCGTTGCTTTTCTGCCTGCATCGGCCGTTGTGAATCTGCACATCAGGGCAATGCCGTCCACCTCGCCCTTGGGATTCTCAAGGGTGTACTGGATGTAGCCGCCTGCCTGTGCATCGCGGTAGAATTCGCCTCTGTATGAACCTGTCGTGGAACCGTTGCTGTATTTCGCGTCGTGCCCTGCTTCGCTCTGTTGTTCGCCTGTGGCCACGAAGTCCAGGGTGCGCTCCACCAGTGCTTTCTCCTCAGCGTCGGCCTTGCCCATGTTGCTCTGTTCATACGCCTCCAAAGGTTGCTGATACCAGTAGCAGGCATATCTCGCATGGTGAATGCCATAAAAGGGTTCGAGTGTCAGCTGTGACCAACTGCCACTGCCCACCTCTGCCTGAGCGTCTATTGTGAAACGTAGTCTCGACAGGTCGTCGGCCTTGATGCGGTTGAGTACCGAACTGCGTTTGCCGATGAGCAGTGGTGCACTGTTCAGTCCCTTCAGGGTGGCGCGGCTTCCCGGTGCATGGTCCATGCGACCTTCGCCTGCATACTCGTTCTGCAGTGATTCGCAGGCGAGTCCCGTGGTGTCTGCCTCTGCCTGATTACGGGCAGTGGTGCGTGCAGCCAACAGGATGGGACCGTACTTGAATGCCACATAGCTGTCATAGCCCGGACATGCCTCGTAGCGCAGCTTCATGGGGAGATTCACCGTCACGACATCCCCTTCCTTCCATGCACGCTTCACTGTGACGTAGGATGCCACACCCTCTGTCACCTCCGTCGGCACAGTCTCGCCATTCACGGCGACATTGTACCCTGCTGCTGCCCACGCCGGATGGCGGATGGCCAGTGTGTATGTCCCTTCCTTGCCGATGGTTATCTTCGTCTGGGGAGAGTAGGGGAATGTAGTCTCCTGTGTGAGGACAAACCGTTCGTTGTGCAGGCGGCTGGCGGTGAAGAGGTTCACGTAGAGCACGTCGTCACCGTCGTGAGTATAGATGAAGTGCCCATACTTGGCATGGTTCTCCATACCCGTACCTACACAGCACCACATCGCCTGGTTCACCTGTGAATAGATGCGGTAACTCTGGGGGCGTAGCGAGGTGAAATAGACGTAACCTCCCGTCGTGGGGTCCTGTGTCGAAAGGATGTGGTTCCACATGGTACTCTCGTAGAAGTCAGCGTAGCGGGCCTCGTGCGTCTCATCAAAGAGCATCTCCGACAGTTTCAGCATGTTGTTGGAGTTGCAGCTCTCGGGACCGTCCAGATTGGTCAGATATTCGGCGCTACGCTCCTCAGCGAGGAAATGTTCGCTCACACTGTTACCCCCTATGCACACGGTACGGTGGGTTGCCACGTCGTGCCAGAAGTTATGGGCTGCCGTGTGGTACCGTGTGGCGGTGTGGTCCTCCTGCCATATCCGTTCGAAGCCGATGAACTTGGGTACCTGTGTGTTGGCATGTTGACCGTTGAGGAAGGTGCGCGAGTAGGTCGATTCAGTCCCCTGCATTCCATTGATTTCGTAGGTGTGGCTGTATCGCTTGGCTGCCTGCAGGTACTTCGCATCGTCCAATAGCCGGTAGGCATCCACGAGGGTCTCGTTCATGCCTCCATGCTCCCAACCGAGTACTTCCTGCATCTGGTTGTCGCTCAGGTTGCTGATGAGTGTCACACTCCAATCGCACAGCCCCTTGAACAGATCTCGCGCCACCTCACTGTCGGTGTAAATCCAGGCATCGCGCAGGCCGGCCAATATCTTGTGGGTGCAGTAGAACGGCACCCATCCGCCATATTGCTTGAAGGGGGACAGGTTGCCGCTGTACAGTCCTGTCCATATCTGGTTGATGGGCTGTCCGCCAATGAACCCCTTCATGCCATTGTTACTGTCGGCATAGGCATCCTGGCAATCCTTCATCACGCCCAGCATATAGTCCAGCCGGCTCTTCATCTGTGACTTTACGCTCTCGTCGTCGGTGGCTGCATAGGCCAGGGCAAGAGCTGTCAGATAGTGGCCGCCCACGTGACCTTCGAGCGACCATGACGACAGGCCCCAGTTGCTGAACGAGGGATGTCGGTCCAGCCATCCGCTGTATTTGCCACCTGCTACATTGTGCAGACCGGCCTGTCGGATGAAGGGTGCTAGCAGGCGGTCTGTGTCATATTCCAGCAGCAGCCGGTTATTGGTCTCCATGGCCGTCTTCATCGGTCCCTCCAGCAGGGTTGTCTCTTCCAGATCGAAATGTTGGGGATAGAGTTCGCTCTGTGCCAGTGCCCCATCCGTCAGGGCGAGGGTCATGGCTAGTGCCATGATAATGGTCTTCTTCATATCGAGTCTTTGTTTTCTTATGGTTACCACACGTCGCAACTCTGACGCTCCGTGCTCTCTTCAGGATATTCGGGTACGGCTACACCGTTGACCGTCGATTCCTTGAACGATATGTTTTCTGTATAGATAAGGTAATAGGGGCGCTCGGCCTTATCCACATGGAAGTTTGTCACCTCTATGTTGCGGATAGGTTTCTCTTCGTTTCCGTCCATGAAGATGGCATAATGGTCGGCCGTGTGTGCATGTACGTTGCTTATCTTGAAATCTTCGTAACGGGCCTGATAGTTGCCTCCACGGAAACCGAAGTAGTTGGTTTCGAAGCGAAGGATGGCTCCCAATGCACGTTCGATGGTGATGTTGTTCACGCGTACGTTGCGGATATATCCACCCCGGTCGCGGTTCGACTTGAAGTAGAGCGCATTCTTCACCGTGCCAATCTCAATGTTGTCCATATATACGTTGGCCACACCGCCCGACATCTCGCTACCGATGCAGAGACCGTTGCATTCAGAATAGAAGAGGCAGTTGCGGATGACAATGTTTTCCGATGGCCGTCCGATGCTTCGTCCGTCTGTGTCGCGTCCCGCTTTGATGGCTATGGCATCGTCGCCCGTGCGGAAAGTACAGTTTTCAATCAATACGTTCGAGGTCGATTCGGGGTCGCATCCGTCGTTGTTGGGGAAGTGGCTGTCTATGGTGACACCGCGCACAATGACATTGTCGCAATAGACAGGATGAATCGTCCAGAAGGGAGAGTCCTTGATGGTGATATCCTCCAACAGGATACGTGAACATCCGAGGAATTGCATACATGAAGGGCGCAGGATGGTGCCTTTGCCGAATACACGTTCATTTACCGGCGTCAGTTTGTCGCCCATCTCGCGCAGACGGTCGCGGTCGGGAGCCTCTTGTGTTGACCATGGTGCAAACTCCTTGCCACCTTGGGCATCAATCACTCCTTTACCCGTGATGGCAATGTTGGTACAATGATATGCATACACCATGGGGGAATGACCATACAACTCTGTTCCTTCCCAACGGGTAAGCACTACAGGGAGAAAGTCGTCAGCCCGACCACTGAATTGCAGATAAGCCCCTTCTTCCAGATGTAGGTTCACATTGCTTTTCAATTTCAGAGGGCCGTTCAGTGCATAGTGGCCGGCTTTTACCACCACCTTGCCTCCACCTGCCAGCGAGCACGAGTCGATGGCCTGTTGCAGAGCCTTCAAGGCATTCCCTCCGTTTACTGTCACCTCCACCGTCCGGTCAGGGAAGGTCGTTGTGGCAATGCGGCTTATAATCTGCTCTTGAGGCGACGGTGAAGTCTTATCCTCTTTTTCCTGTAAGGCATCCTGGTATCCATTATAGACGCCCATAAGGAAGAACAGGAGGAAAACGATTCCTCCTGTCAGTAATACGATTGTTCTTCTGTTCATTATTCTTTGTTTGTTGTTTCCTTCATTTAGAATGTCTTACCTATCGACACCGACACTCCGTGCATACCGTCGGGGGCCATGTTGTCCAAGAAGAAGCGGTATTCGTAGGCTGCCCCGAGGGTGAATCCGAAGCGGGTGGCCATCTGCACCTTCACTCCCGGTCCCATGCTCCAGTGGGCGTGGTGGGAGAGTCCTTTGTAGCTGGGACGAATCTTGCCGTGCTGGTGCAGGTGCATCATGTCGGCAGACAGGTAGGGGATGAAGCTCCATATCTCGTAACCATTCTGTACGGGCAGGCAGTAACCGGCCTTGAAGCCCAGGCTCCACATATCGACGCCCTTTATCATGCCCTCGAACGGCCATTCGCTCTCGCCCCATGCGATATACTTTATGGTGTTGCAGGGGCTGACACTCACTGCCCCGTAGAGATGCTTGTAGGTGCCCTCTACCTGGAAGGTGTGGTAGTCCGTAAAGTCGCCCCATGTGTCGCCCGTATGGGCATTGTAGGTGGTACCCACACTGATGCTCGACAGTGCATCGCGCCACTTCACGAAGCGTGTTCCCTGGTTCATAGTCGGACTTTTCGTCGTTGTCTTTACATGCTCTTCTCCCTTCTCATCATCGAAGACTTCCACCTTCATGGTGCGCCAGGGCAGGGTATAGTTCCCTTCGAATGTGCCTAAGATGGCTGTCGGTTTTTCGCCGGGGAATACGTCGATTACGTCCAATATCTTGTAATCGTCGGTGTATCCTGTCACACTGTAGCGATAGGCCACTCCATTGTTATATGCTCTGACTTCGAGGATGATGCCACTCTCTGTCACCATCATCAGGGTGTTGTATTGCCCCTCCATGTCGGCCAGTGCCGGGTCGCGTGTCTCGGGATGGTCCATTTGGCGTCTTGCCTGGTTCACCCGCAGGATGTCCGACTTGCCGAACTCGTATCTGTGGCCATGTGACTTCACCGTCAATCCTATTTCGCTGTTGACGAGTCTCTCGCTTATGTATGACACCCTCATCCTCATCTTCAGGGGAACAAAGAACTTGCTCATGCCCTTTCTTCCTCTGTTGCTATCCAGATTTACCCGCACTGTCCTGTCGGGCGACGTTACTGTGTATTGTGCCATGCAGGTGCAAGCACAAAGAATCAAAATAAATAAGGAAACAAATTTTCTCATGATACAAATGTTTTATTTAGTTGGTAAATGTTGATTGCAAAGAAACTAAAAAAGAATGAAAAGAACAAAGAAATGAATGTAAAAGTAATGTGAAGTACAAGAAATTACATCATTGGAATGTAAATCCGTCGCTTTTTCTTGTGTGTCGGAATACTTGGGATGGATAGAATCCAAGAATGTCATTGCCTGAATTTTGGAAATTAGAGTGCCTTTCCCAAATGTATTCACCATTCGTGTTAAAGATAGGTCATTCATGAAAACATTATTTTTTTGGTTATACATAAAGTTAATAAATCCGTGCTCTTCCTCACGCATAACTATAAAAGAAAAGCGTGAGTTGGTTATCACGCCCTAAAGGTACTACCACATACCTAAATACCAGATAAGCACAACCCACGTTATCACGTAGGCGTTCAGCACTTATTGTTCTGGTATTTTGCCATTATTGAAGGTGGTAGTTTCTTAGGGCAAAGAACAATAGCAAAACGCTAATATTCCATTTTTTATGTTGAGCAGACAACGCTTCGCCTCAACTCGGAGGCAAAGGTAAAGAAAGTTTTTGGAAATAAAGAAGAAAAGAAGAAAATTTTTATCGGATGATGATTTGACAGGGCCTTAGCTTAAGGTTTTCAATTTGATAAACCGATTTCTGAAAAAGTTTTATTGCTGTATGGTGCTATTCTGTTGTATTTTTAATAGGGTTAATTATCAATCTTCTACATTATAAAATCAGAAAGAGCCTGCTTACTTCTTTATTTCACGTCGCGAAACGACTATTTCACGTCGTGAAATAATCATTCCAAAGCGTGAAATAACCATTTCACGACGTGAAACAAAGAACTAAAGCAGTTCTTTGTGATTTTACAGGCTGTTTTTTATGCTTTTATGCCTACCATACAAGAATTCGCAAGCAACTATGAAGAACTTCTTAAGCAATACTGTTTATTTCTGACAAAGGAAGCATCTGAGAGCGTGGGGTGTAGAGGAAGTGTGCTATAATACATTTTTTAGACACGGATGACGCGGATAAAATACAGTTCTTCAGGGGTAGGGTATAAAATAAAAAATCTGCGTCATCCGCGTCATCTGCGTCTGAAAAGTTAATTATAACACTCAAATTCAGGGATGTGCCAATCCGTTCAGATAGCGTTCAAGGTTGGTCCATCCGTCCTTATCGGTCAGGTTGCGGTCATCGGGATTGTTGGGGTTGAGCTTTTGCGCCTTTTCCCATTCATCGGGCATACCATCGTGGTCGCTATCCTCAGGAGCGGGTAGGGAGTTCAGCATTGGCCATCCGCCCACATCGTTTTGTGAATCGATGATGCCGCTCTTTTTCGACAAGTCGGGTTGTCGTTTTTGCTCTTTGTAAGTCTTTCCTTCGTAGGTGGCATATCCTTCACGCACTTCGCTGATGATGCGGTTATCCACAGCATCGCGCACCGGCAGGCTGGCACCAGCATGGCATAGACTTCACCTCCTCGTCCGCCTCGTGTATATTTGCCATATCCCTCAGCCGTAGGAAAGGCCAATTGTGGTTCATCAGTGGTTGTATTTGTACAGGCTGCACCTGTCAGTAGCAGAGCTATTAAGGCTGTTGCCAATAAATTGTTTTGTCTTTTCATAGTGAATGTTATGTTTCTTGTTATCATTTTACCGTCACAATTATGCGCTTATAGCTTGTCAATGCGGGAGTACCATTATCCGTCACTTCACATATGATGTGCAGGGTGTCACCCGATTGGGCATCGGTGGGGATGGTGATTGTAGCCTTTGCATCGTCAGAGGTTTGTATGTCAAGGTTATCTCCTTTGTAGCTTCCTGCTTCGGGAAGTAGCCACCAACGGAAAGTCAACTGGTCACCGTCCAAGTCATAAGAGCGACTGGCATCCAACGTTACTGTTTTCCCTTGTGAAACTTTTTGATGGATAGCTGCAAGACCCTTCTGTTTGTTTACTACGACGACGGGATTTCGATTGCCTTCTCCTTTGTCCGCCCAATCCATACGGGCTGCAAAGTTGTTGAAGATGGCAGGGTAGAAATATTGCTCATATTTTTGTGAACTCTTCTTCACGTTACCCGTATGGTTGGTGTGACAACGAGTTTCTTTATCAGCAGCTATTCCTTGTTCAAAATAGCCTCCCCAACCCACTTGGCTCGTAAGTGAAGGGTCGTTCAACCCATTGGGCAAAACATGTAGGAACGAAGGCGTGTCGCCCTCCACACCATATTTGTTCTTTGGATAGATGCGCCCCATGTGGCCGTGTCCCTGAATGTGTGTGGCATACTCCTTCCAATTCTTGGCACCTATGTCGTTTTGCGATAGCCAGGCACTTTCGTCCCAAATGAAGAGCAGGTCATCGGCAAATTCACGGCGCATCCATTGGTGTGAGCTGATGGCATACTTCCTACGGTTGCCCCAAGGGACGTCTTGGTCGGTGATGGTATATACGCGCAACTTGTTCAAGAACGTTTTCAGTTCGTCGGCACTACGCTCTTGTTGAACTTGCCAGATAGCTTGTGCCAAGGTGTTGGCTCCACCCCAAGCCAATATCCACAGGGGGCGCTTGTCTTTTTCATCGGCCAAGCGGATGATGTAGTCGCTGCCCTTTGAACGGTTCTTTTCGCCAATCTCCTTTTGTCCCAACCGCAAGCTGCCAGGCATCACCCGACTCCGCAAGTAATCGGGACTTGGCCAATAACCTATTGTCTGCTTCCGCCCTTCTTTGTCAAGGGGAAGGAACGAGGTCTGTTCAGAGCGTCTCATCAGTTTGGAAAGGTCCTTTTCGTAAGCATCAATGACCCGGCTCAAACTGTCCATCCACTCCAACGGGTAGGCACGTCCGCTACTGTTCCATCCGCCTGAAGCTATCAGTGCCTCAATCTCATAGAGGTCAGCATGTGCCATCAGGCGTATCATCGACTCCATATCGTCAGGCTCCACATTAGCTGGCGCAATGTCGGTCAACACTACAATTCGAGGCTTCTGTCCCAATTGTTTGAACGGATTCTTGCCTTGCATAGGGATGCAACATCCAATAAGCAATAATAAAAGCAGGGAATAATGGTTCTTTTTCATGATTGTCTGTTTAAGGGTTCTTATTTTATTGTTACAATTATGCGTCGGTAGCTGGTGAGGGATGGAGTTCCATTGTCGCTAACGCGGAGAATCAGATGCAACGTACAGCCTTTGGCATCAGAGGGAATGGTAAGTGATAGTTTGCTTTGATTCCCCATGAAGTACAATTTTCCTTTATAGCTGCTTGGCTCGGGATAGAAACTCCATTGATAGGTCAGGTCGTCTCCATCGGGGTCGGTAGAGCGACGGGCTTCCAATTCCAACCTTTTTCCAGCTTGGACGGTCTTGTAAACGACATCCGTAGAAAGGTCACGCCCAATGGCGGCAATAGGGTGGTGGTTGGCTAATTGGAAATCGTTGGTTGTACTCCATTGCATGCGGGCTTCAAAATCGTTGAAGATTTCTTGTTGCCATAGGCGGATAGCTGCTGAACCTTCGGCAGAACTTCCTAACATGAGGTAAGGGTCGTATTTCGTCTCATCAAGTCCACTACGAGGAACCCAACTCATCGATCGGATGTCGGCTCTCTTTTCCCTATCGAAGCGTCCGCCCCAACCACCCCAATCGGGATGTTCGGGGAAGTTCAGCCCATTGTCAACCACATAGAGGAATGAAGGACTGTCACCCTCTGTCGCCCATTTGCGTTGGGGGTACTCTTTGCCCAGTTCTCCTACTGTTTGTACGTGTTGCTTCACCCACTTGTCATCGGGTGCCCATCCGTAAACCTCTTTGTTGCGTATATATATAAGGTTAGGGAATTGTGTCACCATCCAAGCACCGGCATCATCTTGTCCCAACACATCATACACGCGTAACTTGCTTACAAACTTTTCCACTTCAGCGGCCGGGCGAGTGTGTTGCACTTTCCATAATGCTTGCGCCAACGTATTCACACCTGACCAGGCCGCTATCCATACAGGACGTGGATCATCGTTATCCACCACACGGATAATCAGCTCTGAACCGGGTGAATCTTTTCCTTCGCCCACTCCGGCCATAGCAGCCTCCTTTTGGCCATGAACAAGCCGTTCACGCAATGTGCCGGCTTGGGGGAATCCATGACTATGTACACGTAAGTTCGGCCACACCCGTTCGTAGGCATCGAGAATCTTTTCAGTTACCGTCACCTCATTCCCTTTATTGAAACTGACCCATGCGTGTTGGTAAATGATTCCTTCCAAGTCTATGCGGTCGAGCAATGTCATCAGGTGCACCATCGATTGCTGGTCATCAGGGTCGCTACCTCCAATGTCAGAGGTGACAATAAGGCGGGTTCGTCCATTATCATTGGATTGTTTTTTCCCTTGCACGGGAAGAATACATCCCACAAGCAAAAGCAGAAGCAGGAAATAATGGTTCTTTTTCATGATTTTTCTCTTGTTTTGTTGGTTAATTGAAATAATTTCTGCAAATTTACACCCGTTTTTAGTATAAAACATCCTATTTAAACAAGAAAATATACGGAATCTCGAGAATATGAAGACTTTTAATGCATCACGAAAAGAATTTGAGCCGTATGGTGTGACGTGTGAACAATGGCAAACGGACATCATGCCTCGCTTTGACCGTCATAATGAGATAGAATTGAATTATTTTCCCGAAGGGGGAATTACTTATTTCTTGCAAGACCGGCACGTCACTATCCCGCCTCGCCGCATTGCCCTGTTTTGGGGGTTGGTGCCCCATCGTATCGTGCACTTCGATACGCCATCGGAATATTATGTATGCACCATTCCTTTGTCTGTCTTTCTCAATTGGGGATTGCCTGAAAGTTTTACCGCAAGGTTGTTCAAAGGGGAAGTCCTGATGGATGAAGAATACGAACGCTATGCCGACTATGACCGCTTGCTGATGGAGAATTGGTACACTGACCTCTTGTCTCCATCAGCTAACCAGCAAACCGTTTTATTGGAAATGCAATGCCGCCTGCAACGCCTCTCCGCTCATGTTTCAACTGAAACAACCACCAATCTTGCTTTACCTGCAGGAGAGACAAACCTGATTGAGCAGATGGCACTCTACATTGCCCGTAACTATCATCGGACCATTCGTTTGGCCGACATCGGGAAGGCAGTGGGACTTCATCCTGATTATGCCAATGCACTGTTCAAGAAAGCATTCGGGCATACTCTTAACACCCACTTGACCATAGAGCGTATTACACAAGCCCAACGCATGTTGCTGACTACTGATACTCCCATCGTTGAGATTGCATATACTTGTGGTTTCAACTCTGTCAGTTGTTTCAACACCGCCTTCCTGAAATCCAATGGTTGCACGCCACGGGATTATAGGAAGACGGTGCTGAACAAATGATATTTATCCGTGTCATCCGCGTTATACGGTGAGGTAATATCCTTTGGCCGGGTTACTTCACAATCTTCTCTCCATCCATGATGTAGATACCATTGCCGAGACCATCGAGAGCCGATGCACGGTGCACCTGTTTCTTCACCAACTGTCCCGTCAGGCTATATACATCCACGATGGTACGGGCCTTGTCCGATGTCACAGGGCGGAGCGATGCACTGATGCCACCGGGTACGTCTCCCACCACTTCGGTCAGTTCGTATCCCTTGCGGTCGGAGGTGATGTGTATGTTGAAGATGAACTTCGCCAATGCCTCGCGGCTGCCCTTCTTGTAGCGCAGGGCTTGGCGGATGGTATAGGTCTTGCCGTTCACACAGGTGTTGGGCATCTGTCCGATGTTGAATGTACAGGTGGCAGGGTCGAACTCCGAGTAGAGGTACGAACTGTTGCCGTAGTTGGTGAGGTTTCCTGCACTGTTGAACCAGTGTCCGTAGCCGTTGGCCGTCGAGCCGGACTGCACGAGGATGCCCTTGGCACTGACGGCATACAGCATGATTTTACCGTCTGTGGGACCTTTGGACGAGTATGCGGTCATCTTTGATGCTATCTCTCCCGGCTGCATCTGGAAGGCTGTGCCCATGGCTGCACTTCCCATACCACTGACTTGCACGGCTGTGCCCGAATAGTCGCCCTGGCGGGGGAACCATACATCGTAGGTGAGGGTTACGTCGCATATCTCGCGGTCGTCGCGTATGTCGGCAGCCCCATATATGCCGCTATTGGTGAAAGCTACTTGATAGGGCCATTGGTCGTCGTTGTCGTAGAGGTCATCCCACAGGTGTACGATGTACTTCTTCGGAGCTGGTGATACGACGAACCACAGGCGGTCTGTCCCCTCGGGTACTTCCATCGCCACATGGGCAGTGTCGGCCTTCCAGCCCTGGCAATAGACAGAGTCGGCATAGTGGTACTGGCGGGTGCCGTCCTTCATCAGCGCCACATACCCGAGGCGGAAGCCACGATGGCGGAAGTCTGTGTTGGCATTGTATTTGGTGCGTCCGCTATTGGCAAATTGTGTCTCGCCGTTGAGGTATTGTGCAGGGTCGCCCTTGGCCAACGGTGCACTGGTAGCCATCAGTGCAGTGAACTCAGTGGTCACGGTAGTGCCGGCTTCGGGCACATTCAGCTGTATTACGTTGTAGCCCGTTGCCTGTGGACAGCTGGAGTAGGCCACCTGATAGTGTCCGTCTCCCGTGGGGACATAGTTATAGGTGTGGGTTCCGATATATTCCTTTCCCATCTCCCGACAGACGTCGAGATCCCAGGTGGTCATGCGCATGGCATAATCGAAGTATTCCCGGTAGAGCTGATCAGCGTCATATCCCATCAGGTCCATATACACCTGGTTGGGGTCGCTGGCTGTGGTCATCCGATGGCGCCAGATACGACCGACGATGTCGATGCCGTGCTTCTCGGCCAGGTAGTAATGGAACCAGTAGCTCTGGTATCGCTGCCACTCGTGGGTGAAAGCGAGGTTGTGGGCATTCTTATAGACACCGATACTCTGCGAGAACATCAGCTCAGGATATGACTGTACGGATTGCCATTGGGCGGTCTGTTCCCAATAGGTAGAGCCTTTTCCGATGGCACTGTGGAAGCCGGTCTCGCCTCCATAGTCGGAGTAACACATATACTGGAAACTGTGCCCGATCTCGTGTGCGACAGCCTGTCCCACGGGCCAGCATGTGTTGGGGCTGAGCCACAGGGCACCAGCCTGGAAGTCGTATCCGCCACCGTAGCATATCCAATCCGTAGAGTAGTTGAGGATAATCATCATCTTGTACTTCGAGAGCTTGCTGACACCGAGGTCGGCAAACTTCAGTTTCTCGACGTTGAGGGTGTAGAACTCTTCGGCCTTTGCGAGCAGGTCGTCTATATCCACGCGGTATTGCGAGGCTGCATGGGTGGGCAGGGTGTTGCCGTAACGCTTGTCCCAATAGACAATGAAGTTTTCACTCTCGCGACTCCTTGACTTCGACCACGTATAGCGGTTGTCGGGGTCTGCTTCTTTGTAGAGCAGCGAGTCACCCGAATGTTTCCACTCAGCAGGAATGTAGAGCGACTTCTGGGCAACAGTGACAGTGCTTACGGCCTGCAGGAGGCTGAGCACAAACAGTAAAAGCATCTTTTTTTTCATGATTGCTGTTATGAATTAGTAGTTAATATTAGTTTCATCAATGGTCTTTATCAGATAATCAGGTGCAAAAATAGCGATATATTTTGACTCGTGGGCACTTTTCCCCTTATAA
This sequence comes from Bacteroidaceae bacterium, assembly GCA_017521285.1. Classification (GTDB taxonomy): domain Bacteria; phylum Bacteroidota; class Bacteroidia; order Bacteroidales; family Bacteroidaceae; genus Phocaeicola_A. The sequence goes on from JAFXDG010000099.1 coordinate 21,449, forward strand.
ATCACTTTTTATCCATCGGAAATGTCTATCTTTGTGCTCAAATATATAAAGGAATAGGCCATGAAGAAATTAGTTGTATTGTCAGGTGCCGGTATGAGTGCCGAGAGTGGTATCAGTACGTTTCGCGATGCGGGCGGACTTTGGGAACAATATCCGGTTGAGGCTGTGGCTACGCCCGATGGATATGCGCGTGACCCTGAGCTGGTGACGCGCTTCTATAATGAGCGTCGCCGCCAGTTGCAGGAGGTGGAGCCTAACAGGGGACATTGCTTGTTGGCAGAGATGGAGCGTGAGTATGACATTACGGTCATCACACAGAATGTGGACAATTTGCATGAACGGGCAGGAAGCAGCCATGTCATCCACCTGCACGGAGAACTTATGAAGGTGACTTCGAGCCGACAGCCGAATAATCCCGCCTATATCCGTGAGCTGAAGCCCGAGGAATGGGAAGTGAAGATTGGTGACCTGGCCGCAGACGGTACCCAACTCCGGCCGTTCATCGTCTGGTTCGGTGAAGCTGTGCCGAACATCGAAGTGGCTGTGGAGTATGTCGAGCAGGCAGATATACTGGTCATCATCGGTACCTCGCTCAATGTTTATCCGGCAGCAGGTTTGCTCCACTATGCCTCACCGCGATGCGAAGTGTTCCTCATTGATCCCAACGAGGTGAACGTTACTGCCACCCATCACCCCATTAACCTTATACGCAAAGGTGCTTCAGAAGGTGTCAAGGAGTTGTGGGATACGCTGAAAGGGTGAAAGAAACAGAAAAGATGAGTGCAAAGAGGGTATTTGTCATTTATTCCGTATCTTTGCCGACACATATAAATAAAGATTGCAATATGTTTTCAGGAATAGTAGAAGAAACAGCCACCGTAGTGGCATTGGTGAAGGAGCAGGAAAACCTGCATTTGACAATGAAGTGTTCGTTTGTGGACGAACTGAAGATAGACCAAAGTGTAGCACACAACGGTGTGTGCCTTACGGTAGTGAAAATAGAGAACGGCACCTACACGGTAACGGCTATGAAAGAGACTATCGAGCGTTCGAATTTGGGACTTCTGAATGTGGGCGACGAGGTGAATGTGGAGCGCTCGATGATGATGAACGGACGGTTGGACGGTCACATTGTGCAAGGTCATGTTGACCAGACGGCTGAGTGCATTGCCATCGACGATGCAGAGGGGAGTTGGTACTTCACCTTCAAATATACCTTCGACCGTGAGATGGCGCGTCGTGGATACCTCACAGTTGACAAGGGTTCGGTGACGGTAAACGGTGTGAGTCTGACAGTGTGTAACCCTACGGACGACACTTTCCAAGTGGCCATCATCCCTTACACTTACGAACATACCAATTTCCATGCCTTCAAAGTGGGAAGTCGCGTAAACATTGAATTCGATATCATTGGCAAGTATATCAGCCGGATTAACCAATACTAATTCTGAATTTTGAATTATAAATTATGATGTGGAAGTCACTGAATCCGCATGGTAACTCATAATTCACAATTCATAATTCATAATTAGAAGAAATGGATTTCCTTGAATTAGTCAAAGCCCGTCAGAGCGACCGGGCGTATGACAAGAACCGTCCCGTAGAGCCGGAGAAACTTGAGCGGATATTGGAGGCAGCTCGTCTGGCTCCCTCGGCTTGTAATGCCCAACCGTGGAAGTTTGTAGTAGTAACCGATCCTGAATTGGCTATAAAAGTCGGCAAGGCATCGGCAGGCCTTGGCATGAACAAGTTTGCCAAGGATGCCCCCGTGCACATCCTCATAGTGGAGGAGAGCATGAACATCACTTCGCTCCTGGGTAGCAAAATCAAAGACAAGTATTTTCCCCTTGTGGATATAGGCATTGCCGCCAGCCACATCTCGTTAGCTGCTGAAGCCGAAGGCCTCGGCTCGTGTATCCTCGGATGGTTTGACGAAAAGGGTATCAAGGAGTTGTTAGGCATTCCTCAGAGGAAACGCCTCTTGCTCGACATCACCATCGGCTACTCCCTGAAGCCGAAGAAACAGAAGGTACGCAAACCGAAAGAGAAGGTGATTGCGTATAATAGGTATTAAAAACAAAAAGAACGGACCCCATCCCTTACCTTCTCCAAGGGGAAGGAGTGAATTCTCTGACTAAGAATAAGACATTTTACTCCCCTCCCTTGGGAGGGGTAGGGGGGAGGGTCCGCTACAATTCCTTCAACAATACTTCGCTTTCGTGATAGTATGCCTCCTTGGCGCGTGCAAGAGCCTGCCATTCATGGCTGTATTCACCCGTATGGTCAATTTTGAAATTTTCTGAACCATCGGTGTCGATGCGCTTCAACACTTCTTTCACTGTCAGTCGGCCGATGTCTTCTGCGGGCAAATAGATGGTGTTGTCGCTTTTTTCATCTTCTGTCACAGGATAGAGCAAATCCAAGTCTTGGAGTTCATAGAGAATCTCGTTCACAATGCGGATAGGGATACGATGCATCCGCGAAAGTTCTTGTGCTGAATAAGGATGTTCGCCATTTGAAAAGCGCTTACAGATGGCGCTCATCATCAATATACAAAGGAAATCGTGATAGCGTCGGCTGATGTTGCGTGCGTCTTTTTCAAAATTATAGTTTTCCACATTCTGGCTGGCATAGGTAAGTTGTGCACCGAATAGACAGATGCACCACGAGATTTGTGTCCAGAGGAGGAAGAGCGGGATGGCGGCAAACGAACCATAAATGGCATTGTAGTTGGCTACCCATATCTGACTGTTGATGTAGAAATATTGCAAGAACTGGAAGGCAATACCCGCCGCAATACCTGGCAAAAGGGCGTTGCGAAGTTTCACCTTAGTGTTTGGCATGAACACGTAAAGGGCTATCAGCATCAAGGATGTGAAAGCAAAGGGGATGGAGCGGATGAGAAACTTCACGAAGGGTGCCATCAATTCGAACTGTTCGAGGTCTTTCAGCATAGTGGTCATAAACACCGAGAGACCGCCTGACACGACAATCAGGATGGGTAGGAGCAAAAAAATGGAGAAGTAATCCGTTATTTTACGGAAAAGGCTACGTGGCTTCTTCACTTGCCATATCTGATTGAAATTTCGCTCAATGTTATCTGTCAATGTCAGCACCGTCCAAAGCAACATCACAAGGCCGACTCCGATGAAGATTCCACTTTTGGTGTGCTCAAGATATGAATCAATCCACCCCATCAGAGTTTCCACTACGAGGCTTTGCCCTTCGAATCCTTGGCGGATTTGCATCTCCATGAGGTTGGCAAATCCGAAGCCTCGGGCAATGGCAAACAGGATGGCAAAGATAGGCACGATGGATAGCAGGGTGCTATAGGTCAGAGCAGACGCACGATTCACAATGCGGTCGCGCACGAAACGTTGCACCGTCAGCATCAACACCTTTAATATATTATATAGCCGGTAGGTGAGGGGATTGACATCCTCTTTCGTCACGCGCCAAATCTCTTCGTCGAGGAAGTTGCGCAGGTCTTTAAAGGTCATTATCAGTTTCATCAACTCCTGAATTATTTTTCAAAAAGAAGAAAGCAGTCGGCCTATAAGCCGGGTTCTGTACCTCCCGAGAGAGGCGCTTGTCATTTATCTACGCCACCCGTCACCGGTGTGGCTCCAGCGAGCTACCCTCCGGCTTGGGCGGGCTACCCTCATAGCGCCGGTTTACATGCTCTTACAACTCCCAAGGCAGACAGCCCGTGTGTCACCACACGGCTGGTGAGCTCTTACCTCACCTTCTCACCCTTACCTCCTTCCGAAGAAGGGGCGGTTATTTTCTTCTCCACTGCTCAACCCTCGCGGATTGCTTGCCGTTAACAAGTGGGATGCCCTTTGTTGCCCGGACTTTCCTCTTTCCCCAAAAAGGGCCAGCGACAAGCCGTCCAACTGCTTTCAGGGTGCGAAGATACAACTTTTTTTGAAGACAGAACAATAAAACCCCTCAGTTTGTTGAATAAATGTAAAAACAAGGCCGTAGGCGTTTAATGGCTGTTAAGTAAATGCCCTCCTTTGTTAAAAGTGGACAAAAAAATATGCCAAAGCATATGACCATACGTTTTTTGTTCATACATTTGCAATCGTAAATGTTAAATAAACGTAGAAATTAACAGTTAAAGCAATATTAAGTTATGAAACAGACAACTAAAAACGTAGGTAAGTTCTTCGCGGTTGCCATGTTGAGCGCCGCCGTGGCCGGAGTGACCACTTATGCGTTGATGCCAGATGAGAGAGTGGAAATTGCATCATTCGTCGATCAGTTCCCTCAGAGTGCACGAGTAATGCCCACCGTGTTTGGAAGTTCGTCGGCTGGAGCTATGGATTTGACCAAGGCGGCTGAGGCTTCGGTTAATGCCGTTGTCCATATAAAATCTACTCAATTGGGTAAAGTTCAGACAGTTCAGCAACCGATGGATCTTTTTGACTTCTTCTTTGGAAACCCACAGGGGGGGCGCCAACGTCAGGTGCAGACACAACCCCGTGTGGGATTTGGCTCGGGAGTTATCATTTCTGCTGACGGATATATTGTTACCAATAACCACGTTATCGAGGGGGCTGACGAAATCAGTGTCAAACTCAACGATAGCCGCGAGTTTGTGGGACGCATCATCGGTACCGACCCTAATACCGATTTAGCACTTGTTAAAATTGAATCCGAAGACGAACTCCCCACCATCCCTGTGGGAGACTCTGATGCTCTGAAGGTGGGCGAATGGGTGTTGGCCGTGGGTAATCCCTTTAACCTCAACTCTACAGTGACGGCTGGTATCGTCAGTGCCAAGGCGCGTTCGTTGGGTGTATATAATAATGGTATTGAATCCTTTATTCAGACGGATGCTGCCATCAATCAGGGAAATAGTGGTGGTGCTTTGGTGAATGCCAATGGCGAGTTGGTGGGTATCAACTCTGTGCTCTCTTCGCCCACTGGCTCTTATGCCGGATATGGATTTGCCATCCCCACCAGCATTATGACCAAGGTGATTACCGACCTCAAGGAATATGGCACCGTACAGCGTGCGTTGTTGGGTATCAGTGGAAAGGCTCTCAACATCCATTTCGACGATGAGATGAAGAAGAAGGCCGAAGAGCTGGGCGTGAGCGAAGGTGTGTGGGTTAAAGAAGTGGTAGAAGGAAGTGCCGCCTCTGCTGCTGGTATTCAAGCAGATGATGTCATCATCGGTATTGATAACAAGAAGATCAAGACTATGGCCGAACTTCAGGAAGAGCTGGCCAAGCATCGTCCGGGTGATAAGGTGAAGGTGAAACTCATCCGCGACAAGAAGGAAAAGACCGTAACCGTAGAGTTAAAGAATGCACAAGGCAACACCAAGGTGGTGAAGAATGTGGATATGGATCTCCTCGGTGCCGCGTTCAAGGAGTTGCCTGACGAACTGAAACGCCAACTCAACCTTGGCTATGGCTTGCAGGTGACGGGTGTGACCGATGGAAAGATGAAGGATGCCGGTATCCGTAAGGGTGTTATCCTGCTGAAAGCTAACAATCAACCCCTCCGTAAGGTGGCCGACTTGGAAGATGTGCTGAAAGCCGCTTCGCAATCGCCCGAGCAAGTGCTCTTTATCACAGGTATCATGCCTTCAGGCAAGCGAGTGAACTTCGCCGTTGACCTCAGTCAGGAGGATTGATTCTAAATTTTAGGCGCGGATTACGCAGATTACACGGATAAATTATAACCTTGAAATATAAATCCGTATCATCCGCGTAATCCGCGCCTAATTTTATTTTTGCCCCTTTTTATTAAGGTATCAGTGCCTCATTCTTCACTCTTCATTTGCAAGGGATTGGTAAGGGGCTAATACACTCTTTGACCGAAGATTCGGCTACCGACGCGCACAAGGGTGCTGCCCTCTTCAATGGCGATAGGATAATCGTCGCTCATACCCATTGAGAGCTCGCGGAATTCTGGCCTGTCTGAAAAATATTTCTCCCTGACCTGAGAGAAAAATTTTCCTAACGTGGCAAATTCTTGACGCACTTGAACCATATTGTCCGTGTTGCTGGCCATACCCATGAGGCCTCGGATGCTGACGTATGGAAGGGTGCGCCATTCGCCTTCTTCCAACAGTTGTTGGCATTCGTCGAGTGAGAATCCGAACTTGGTTTCCTCTTGTGCCACATGGAGTTGCAAAAGACAAGGGATGGTGCGGCCTACGCGCTGGCCCTGACGATTTATTTCGAGGAGCAGCTTGTAACTGTCCACCCCGTGGATAAGGGATACGTAGGGAGCAATGTACTTCACCTTGTTGGTTTGCAGGTGACCGATGAAGTGCCACTCTATGTCGGCGGGCAGTTGTTCGTGCTTGGCCGTCATTTCCTGCACTTTGCTTTCGCCAAAGATGCGTTGTCCACCGTCGTAGGCTTCTTGCAGAGCCTCTACGGGATGGAATTTCGACACGGCCACCAAGCGTACACCTGCTGGGAGGGTGGCAAGTACTTCGCGTATGTTTTCTTGAATGCTCATAGATTCATTTACAATTTACCAATTACAAGGTACAATTTACAACGGATGCCATTTACAATTTACCAATTCATAAAGTGCCATTTACAACGGATGTCATTTCTTATAGCATCGCATGGCAAAATTGTACCTTGTAAATTGTACCTTGTACATGCATTAAGCTTCCGGAAACTCAGGCTTCACGTCCGGCTCGACTTCGTAGCGATAGACATCCATGATGGGGGTTTCGGCCATGGATGCGATTTCGTAGTCGGCCATTGAACCTTTCATGCCTTCGTCCAGCTTCTTTACCGCATCGCGCAGGTCAGATGCTTGGATGAGTACGTTGGAGGCAACTTTCTTTTCGTTACCGCTCTTTTCGTCGAGGGTGATGAAGAGAAGTTTCGATTTGAACCAACGGTCAGCAGCCTCTTCGTCGCTGAAGAACAGCTCACTATAGTTGGCACGCTTGATGTCGCTCACGGTGAACTCACCACTGATGAAGGGTTTCATTTCTTCGATGATGCGTGCTTCTGCTTCGGTGAAGCTGAGGGCATCAACCAGATAAGGTTCGGTCACTTTCTTTACCATGCCGTTTTCCAATGTCTTTTCGTAACGGATTTTGCATTCAAACCATGTCATATTCTTTTTTCCTTTCTAAGTTTTTTATTTGTTATGTTGTTGATTATTCTTTTCTCAGTTCGTTCATTCGTTGGCGGGTGAGTTCCTCTATCACTTCAGCGGCCACTTTGGACGATGAAATCTGATCCAGTTCGTATTGTTTGGCCAACTCTTCTTGGGCCTCCTGCAACTGTTGCATCCCTCGGGTGCTGACAGAGGTGAATATGCCCGTTTCGCTATCCATGTGTTTTTGAGAGTAGATTTCGTTGATGACGGGGATAGCCTTTTTGCGGAATTCTTTTTTGAAGATGTCGTTCAACTTGCGGTCGTATTCTTCCAACATTTTATTCTTTTCGCGCTCCAAGGCAGCTTCGCGTACGGCCATGGCAGAATCGTTGAGGTAGTATTCCTCTCCGCTGATGGAGTCATAGACGTAGGTGTTGTTGGCCGTAGGTTCGATGAAGTGGATGTCTTCTTCACCCGTCGAGGTGGTCAGCCAAAAGAGCATCCCCACGGCCAGCAGGACGGCAATTGTCCAGGCAAATCCCTTGTAGATGAGTTGCATCATCCGGCCGTTGCTGATTTGTCGGCGGAAGTCGGCTATGCTGGTCGGACGGTGGATAGGGTCTTCGTCCGTAGCCAGTTGTACGGCTTTGCGATAAGGGTAGGGCAGAGTACCCATGTCGTAGAGATAGCTGATGAATTTTCCCAAGGCATAGATGTCACACGCTATCAGGTCTTCCGGAGGGTTTTCACTGAAAAGTTCGGGTGCAATGAATCCATTGGGAGACAATCCCAACTGTGTGGTCAGATGGGCATAGGTGAAGAAGGAGTTGGTCAGTTTTACGCGCTTTTCGCTCTTGGTCAGCAGGATGTTGCGCGGATGTAGGTCGAGTTGGCAGATGCCTTTCCCATGCAGATAATCCAAGGCTTCCATCACTTCGCTGACTATTCGTTCGAGTTCCTTGCCTTCGGTGACAAAGGAGGGATTCTCGTGGAGATAATCTTCCAATGTGACGCAGAGGAGTGGCTCCAAAGGTACTTCGGTATCCGATGGGGCAGAGGAGGGGAGTTGTCCGATACGGAGTATGTTGGGGTGCTTCAACTCACGTCCGAGTGTGGCAGCTTCCTGAAATGATTCAACGCACTCTTCATCCGAGATGTACGCAGGTTTCAGGCGGAGCGTCAACGTGCGTGTCCCGTCCGTCACCTGTTTGATGGTTTCGGTCAGGTACGAATTGGTCAATACCTTGTTTTTGTCATTGCACTTGTCTGTCTTCATACTTTTATGTCCTTGGATAGACTTTTTCAAATAAGCGACAAAAGTAACCATTTTATTCGGTTGGTGCACAAAAAAGGAGCAAAGAATTGCCATTCGGGGTGTAAAAATGGAAAATAAACGGGCAGAAGGGTAATTTTGCTGACATTATTTTTGCGGGGGTAAAACATTCGCGCTATCTTTGCACTTCGTTTAATTGCAATTAAGTAAAAGTATAAAGAACAAGAGCAACTATGCCCACTATATCGGTTCGCGGACAAGAGATGCCCGCATCACCTATCAGAAAATTGGCTCCCCTTGCTGATGCTGCCAAAGCACGCGGCACTCATGTCTATCACCTCAATATCGGTCAGCCCGACCTGCCCACACCGCAAGTGGCCTTGGAGGCCATCCGCAATGTGGACCGCAAGGTGTTGGAGTACAGCCCCAGCCAGGGATACCGTAGCTATCGCGAGAAGCTGACGGGATATTACAAAAAGTTTGATATCAACCTGACGGCCGATGACATCATCATCACCACGGGAGGCTCTGAAGCAGTGCTTTTCGCCTTCCTTTCGTGCCTCAATCCTGGTGACGAAATCATTGTGCCCGAACCTGCATACGCCAACTACATGGCTTTTGCCATCTCGGCCGGTGCCGTCATCCGTACCATCACGACGACCATTGATGAAGGTTTCTCGCTCCCCAAGGTGGAGAAGTTCGAGGAACTCATCAACGAGCGCACCAAAGCCATCCTCATCTGTAATCCCAACAACCCTACGGGTTATCTCTATACCCGTCGCGAGATGAATCAGATTCGCGACTTGGTGAAGAAGTACGACCTTTACCTCTTTTCCGACGAAGTGTATCGCGAGTTCATCTACACAGGTTCGCCCTACATCTCGGCTTGCCACTTGGAAGGCATCGAAAACAATGTGGTGCTCATCGACTCTGTGTCGAAGCGCTATAGCGAGTGCGGCATCCGCATCGGTGCCCTGATTACCAAGAACGAAGAGGTGCGCAAGGCCGTGATGAAGTTCTGCCAGGCCCGTCTCAGTCCTCCGCTCATCGGACAGATTGCCGCCGAGGCTGCGCTGGATGCATCGGATGAATATCTGCGCGAGACGTACGACGAATATGTAGAGCGCCGTAAATGTCTGATTGACGGACTCAACCGCATCCCTGGTGTCTATTCGCCCATTCCTATGGGAGCTTTCTACACCGTGGCCAAATTGCCCGTGGACGATTCAGAGAAATTCTGTGCCTGGTGCTTGGCCGAGTTTGAATACGAAGGTGAAACCGTGATGATGGCTCCCGCCAGCGGATTCTACACCACACCCGGTGCCGGACGCGACGAAGTGCGTATTGCCTATGTGTTGAAGAAAGACGATCTCGTGCGTGCCCTCTTCGTGCTCCGCAAAGCATTGGAGGCCTATCCCGGTCGCACAATTTAGTAAAAAAACGAAGAGTGAATAAACGAAGAATGAAGAACGAAGAATCATAATGTACAGACTATTGGATTCTTCACTCTTCACTCTTCACTTTTAATTCCTATTATCCTTGTCTCTCTCATTATTCATCGCCCGCCGCATTTATGGGAGCAGTGCTCCCCAAGACGCACGAGTGTCACGTCCGGCCGTCACTATCGCCATGATAGGGATAGCCGTAGGTCTGGTCGTGATGATGCTCTCTGTAGCCATAGCTTTAGGCTTCAAGCAAGAAGTCAGAGACAAGGTCATTGGCTTCGGCTCCCACATCCAAGTGGCCAATTTCACTCGGACAGATGTGTACGAGACACGTCCCGTCGTAGGAAGCGACAGTATCCGTCAAGTTATCCGCCAAGCCTCTCCGGGTGTGGAGCACATACAGCGCTTTGCCATCAAGCCCGGCATGTTGAAGACCGATGACAATTTCCAAGGCATCATTCTGAAAGGCATCGCGCAAGAGTACGACACCACTTTCTTGGCCAACCACCTGGTAGAGGGGCGTATCCCTCACTTTACTGATTCGGTGGCTTCGGGCGAAGTGTTGGTATCGCGTCAGGTGGCCGACAAGATGGGATTGCACGTAGGCGACAAAATCAATACCTATTATATAGAAAAGAACGTGCGTGCCCGCCGGTTCACCATCAGTGGCATTTTTCAGACGCACTTTACCGAGTACGACGACCGCTTCTTCATCACTGACCTCTATACCGCCTCGCGCCTGAACAATTGGAAAGACCGCGATTTGGTGAGCGGCATGGAGTTGAGAATCTCTCCCGATGCGTCGTTGGAGCAGTGTGCCGACGAGGTGTCTTCCGTCATCAACCGTCAGACCGACCGTTATGGAAATGCTTATCTTGCCCAGAGCATCGAGCAACTCTATCCCTCCATCTTTGCTTGGCTGGAGGTGCTCGATACGAATGTCGTTGTGATTCTTGTCCTTATGTTGGGGGTTGCCGGCTTCACCATGATTTCGGGATTGCTCATCCTCATTCTTGAACGCACTAACATGATAGGTATTCTCAAGGCATTGGGAGCACCCGACCTTACCATCCGTCGGATATTCCTCTATTTTTCGGCCTTCTTGATTCTGAAAGGAATGTTTTGGGGCAATCTGATAGGCATTTCGCTCTGTCTGGCTCAGAAGTATGGAGGCATTGTCCATCTCGACCCCAAGACCTATTACGTCGAGGTCGTGCCCGTACTTATCGATGTCCCCCTCTTACTCCTGCTGAATCTCTTCACATTGCTCGTCTCGGTGTTGATGCTTGTCGGCCCTTCGTTGCTCATTTCACGCATCAAGCCGGTGAAAGCCATACGGTTTGAGTAAGGCAACAAAATACTTGTCCAACTCCAGTATTCCATACTATACAGCTTTCGGCTTTGCACGATTATAGTGTTCGGTTGAAATTAGTCAATAGGATAAAAATCATTCTTTACCAAGTCATAGAAAGCTGCAACCAATTCATGAAGTTGTGAATTATCTTTCCGAATATATATAGAAACGTAAAGAATATAATCATCATCGGATGTTGAAGCATCAAACTTCATGATTGAACCATCATTGTGATGAACAAACCAACGGGAAAATAATCGTTCCCTTTTCTCTTCTTTTCCATCCATGTTATCACACACCATAATCATGGCATGTTCCTGTATAGCAAAAAAACGTCTAAGAATTTCCACAACAGTTTGTGCAATCCGATTATCTATAGGATGAACACTATTACTTTCAGGCTCGATATTGAATGTATAAACATGTTCAAATAGAGGATGATAGTTAGAGAAATCAATAAAATAAGCATGATATATGATACCATGCTTCGTTATAAAGGAATAATTCCATTCGTTCTCCTTTATTATTTCATATGGGAGTAGCGAATTTGATTCCACGTTCCTGTGCTATTTTCTTAATGTCTCCACCTGATTGGATACATTGACGTATAGCACGTTTGTCTTCCAATATCTGCTGGAAGACAGATTTTCTTTTATGTGCAATTGTCTTATCCATAGGTTAATTTGATTCTATGGCGCAAAAATAGAGAGTTTCTTGTGAATAAACAAACAAAATCACGATTTTCTTTATTCCTCTATCCCAAATTAGCATATTTGCATATCAAAAAAGAATCTATCCTTACTCCAGTATTCCATACTATACAGCGTTCGGCTTTGCACTATATTCGTTGCGTTCTCACACTATATAGTGTTCGGCTGAACAGTATTAACTCCGTTCGCCTACCGTGTTTGTTCGGTTCGTGAACGGAGTTAATGGTTTATGGGCAATTGTATTGCCATTTTGTCGAAAAGACAGATGCCAATTTACTGAAAATTTTCGTGCCAAATTACCGAATATTGAATTATTTGATTACCTTTTCGGAGGTAAATGCTTTAATTTATGATAGCAAAATGTCTTCTATAGATTTTTCTTCAAAATTTAATAATTCATTTGTGACTTGAATTAATTTTTGTTTTCCCATATGTATAAAACTAACATCTAATATTCTTGATTTGCATGCGTCTTCTAATGCCTGCTGTTGGCATCCAGAATCTATCATTCGTTTTAGTTTCAAGATAAAATTACTTTGTTCTACAAGAATATTAGTATTTGTTTGCATATTTTGGAGATGTAGAACTGTATATGTAATGTAATCTTTAATTTTGTCTTCTGAATCAGCATTCATTTTGAGTCCACAAATGAATATCAAATCATTTACATATGTTCCGTATTTCTTTAATAGGTCGTTATAACAATTAGAATATTCATTTTCCTTTTCTTTTAAATCAAATTTGTTGAAATATATATCAAAACGATAGCTTTGCATTTCAATATTTCTAATCAATGTCATCAATTGTTCCATGGCTCCTTGGCAATTATCCCTAACGATTTTATTTGCAGCTATAATAGTTCCTTGAAAGTCTAAAATCTGATAATTTTCATCCAGTTGCTTCCTTAATCCTTCAAAGCATATTCTTTGTGCTTGATATTGTAATATATTCCTTTGAGATTTTTGTAATTCGCTGTTGTCTTCTATCTGCCATTTCCTTGTACGATACAAAATAAACATCGGAATTGCAGAAGATACAAATCCACCATAGAATCCTACCCAAGCATCAATACTTCCATGTATTGATATTCCTAATTTTAAACCTAAAATTGTATTTACTAAAATCGGTGAACAAAATACCAATATCACAAATAACCAATCTGCTCTCTTCATAATTTTTAGTCTTTTTTATAATAACATCTATTATCTTTGTATTGTTCATCATTAATTTTAATTGAATCATGTAAATTTGGTAATGGTTAAAAAATGCGGTTATCATCCTTTCGTTCCTTAGAAACAATGAATTTACAAAAAGAATCCGTATATTTGCAGCATGATTTATAATAGACGAAAGATTTTATTAGCTTTAATAGAAGCTTTAGAAGAGGATTTGACTGCTATACAAGTCCAGAAATATTTGTTTTTATATACAAGAGAGCAACAAGATAAGTCTTATGATTTCATACCATATTATTATGGATGTTTCTCTTTTCAAGCAAATCAAGACCTCATGACTCTTTCTAAATTGGGGTATTTGACAATGGTTGAACAACAAGAAAGCAACAAGACAGTTACTGTTATTCGTATTAATAAGAAAGAAAACTACAAGGCACTGCTTGATATCTTTGAGCAGGATACATTGCAACGAGTAGTTACAAAATACAAGAATCTGTCACAGGAAGAGTTGATTCGGTATACCTATATACATTATCCCTATTATGCAACAAAAAGTATTATAGCTAAAGATATATTAACTTCAGATGAACTTGCACGTATAGAAAAACAAAAACGAAAATTTGAAACACCAATTCTATGTACAATAGGATATGAAGGCATTTCATTGGAAACGTATATTAACAAACTTATAATAAATGATATTCGCATATTATGTGATGTCAGAAAAAATGCTTATAGCCAAAAGTATGGTTTTTCAAAGAGTCAATTGGAGAAAGCATGTAAAGGTATAGGAATACAATACGTTCATATACCTCAATTGGGTATAAATTCAGAACAACGACAAAATTTGAGGTCACAAAGAGATTATGATATTCTCTTTGATTTATATGAAAAGACGACATTACAAGAAAATGTGGATGCTTTACTATATATTCGTGGCCTTATTGAACAGGATAAAAGAATTGCATTGACTTGCTTTGAAGCAAACCCCAAGCAATGCCATCGGTCTAGAGTTGCAAAGCATCTCATGCTTTTCCCGAATATTGATTACGAACTTAAACATCTATAATTCTATGGCCTTAACTAAAGTTCTAATATCAGTGAAGACGTATCCTACTTTATCTGAAAGATATGATGAATTAGTCTGTACTGCAGGATTTCGAGAAGATGGTTCTTGGATTAGAATATATCCTATCCCTTTTCGTAAATTGAAAGTCGATAGTAAATACCAAAAGTGGCAGTGGGTAGAAATTGATATTACCAAAAATACAAAAGATTTCAGAAAGGAAAGCTATAGACCTACAAGTATTGATAATGAAATCAAAGTTTTAGATAAGATTGGTACGGAAAATAATTGGGCAAAAAGGAAGAGTATAGTATTAAAGAATGTCCATTACAATATGGATTCACTTATAGCTGAGGCAAAAGATTCATCCATAGGCACATCATTGGCCGTGTTTAAACCTAAAGAAGTTCTTGATTTTGTATGGGAACCATGTGATAGGGAATGGGACTCAAAGAAACTAGAGGCTGTATATGCAAATCAAGCACAGCAAAGTCTTTTTGATGTGGAAGAAACTAAACGTATTTTTCGTATAGCAAAAAAATTACCTTATGAGTTCTCTTATAAGTTCATTTCTGAAGATGGGAAAGAACGTAAACTTATGATTGAAGATTGGGAACTTGGTATGTTATATTGGAATTGTTTGAAATCAACTCATGGTGATGAAGAACTCGCTTGTAAAAAAGTAAGAGAAAAATATTTTGATGAAATGTGTCAAAAGAAAGACATCTATTTCTTTTTGGGTACAACAAAGAAATTTCACAATGTAGGTCCTAATCCTTTTATTATCATTGGAACATTCTATCCTCCTTTGGTTAATCAATTAAGTTTTGATTTCTAAAAAGCATAAATGTTAGATTTTAACCCTCATACGGAATTTTAGAGTGTGAAAAGTGTTGAAATCTTGCACTCTCTAATTGGTCATTAAATTTGGGGATAGATTTGAAATTATGTAACTTTGCAACTCGAAAGTCTCCGTTCATCCACGTTTAAATGTTGATGGAGACGCTTGTTTGAAACGCACATACGACCCTGTCCCTGCAGACTTTTGCATTACAAAATGCCTATGCTTGGAACATCTGCGTTGTAATTGTGAATGGACGGGATTCTTATTGTGGAGTATGATGACATTGGAAAATTTTATGCATAATGATTGAAGATATTTTCGATTTGTGATTTTAAAAATTGCTTATCTATGCATAATTGTTTACATGGATATTTACAATCAACGATAGATTCATATATAGTATCATTAGGAATATTTGTACTACCTTTTATTTGTTTTACACGCTTCCTGATATACTCCATTATTGCACTTGCTACAAAATGACCTTGTATGAGAAATCTTATTTCTTTTTCTTGTTTGTCAATTCTATGTTCAATTTCAGATAATCTAAATGGGTCAAATTGGTTAGCTATAGTCTGAATGTAATTGTTGATTTTTCTTTCATCAAGACAACTTTTATTCTGATTATCTTGAAAATAATGGAATCCCATATTAAAAACTTTTGGAAGCTTCTCGCTATGTGTTGGATTGATTTCATTCTCAATTTCATAAGGAATTAACTTTTTTGCTTTTGAACAGAAGGTTTCCAGCCATTCTAAAACCTCAGGCAAATAATTATTGGAAGTTTTTGATGCTCTTCTAATATAAGCAGCTACAGAAAGAGGGCAAAACATTGTATTCTCAATAGAATGTCCGTATGTTCTTACTACAAATTTATGTTCAACATAATTTTCTCTAAAACTATTATAATCAGAATCACATGCTACTACAATATTACTTAATGTACCATCAATAACCCCTTTTATATATCTATCTAAATTTTCTTTCCCATTAACTGGCTCTATTTCATAAAAGTCAGAAGGGAGATACTTCCTAAAATTTTCATCCCAAAAAACAATGTCATCTTCACCCTCTACATATAACATGAATTTTTTGTCATAAAATTGATGTGTAATGTTGAGAGCCTCATTAGAATGCAATAATCTATTATCATCAATGCTATTCATATGATGTAATCTTTTTCATGTTGACTATATTTTCTGCAAAATTTCCAGCGATTTCGGGAGAATGCGTAGCGACAATTATCTGAGCATTAGGATTTAAATCTAATAATGCATTCAATATTTTTCGCTGCCACTCTATGTGAAGAGATAATTCAGGTTCATCTGCGATGAATAAATGAGGTATTCCTCTTTGTAATAATGCTTCTGTTAACAATATAAATAATTGTTTTTCTCCTGATGATAGAGATGTGATATTAATAAAAACGTCTTTGGATTCTCCCTCTTTTAACAGGATGTTAACATTGCCATCATCTTCTTTATTTAAAACAAAATCTTTGTTTGGCATGAACTCTTTCAAACATTTCCAAAATTTACACATAGGTTTGAATATCAATTCCTTTTGTTCTTCGTGCATTTTGAATATGTTTATAATTGAAAATGTTCTTTTTATAAGTGAAAGAACGGGAACGTCTTCTATGCTTACTCGAGATGAGTCTTTTATATCTAGGAGAATGTCATTAATCTTTTTTATATGTGTTTGGATTTGTTCGTTCTTTTCTTTTATTCCTAACATTTTAAAAGCCTTGTACAATTCTATTTTCATTAAATTGATATCTTCCGTTGTGATTTCTTTAAAATAATCAATATCAAGGATATCAAAAGATTTATTGTAAAGCATTAATAGTAGGGAATTTTCTTTAAATTTGTTTGCGCTCTTATTTGCTTCAGATTCCAATTGTAATTGATATACTATTAATTTTTTTAGAAGATCTTGCAACTTAATATCAACTGTGTTTTTTATTCTGTCGACATATTCTCTACTACGTTCAATTTCATATGAAGGTGTATTATCTCTGTTTATTGAAAGCCAAGATATATTGATTAATTTTGACAATTCAGATTTGATAGATAGGTAGGATTCTCTATACTTTGAGTAATAACTTCTATAAGAACGGGACATCATATCATTGCAAGGTATTTCGTATGCAATATCATTAAATGCATATTTGATGATTTGCATATCAGCATTGAAAGTTTTAGTTAGTCTAATACTATAAACAGGATCAGACCATAATCTTATTTCAATTGATTCAAATTCAATAGATGCAAGAGTGTTAATATCACAGAGTAATGTTGCTTCAATTAAATTCAAAAATGTGGTTTTACTAGAGCCATTGGTTCCTATGAAAATATTAACATATTCGTTGAATTCTGTTGAAATGTTTTTTACCCCCCATAGCTTCTTTATCGAAACACTTTTAATACGACTAGTCTCCATGTTTGAATATTAATATGGTTTATTTTATCGCAAAATTAATAATAAATTCTTAAACTTTGCATATTTTAGGAGAAAATAATTACCTTTGTGCATAAAACTAATAATTGTTAGCATTATGTACCCAAACAACATGTATAAAACACCAGAACAGCAGATTGATGAAGCTGTAGAAATCTCAAAAGCATTGTTTATGCCACAAGCGAAAAGTCAGCAAGAAGCAGACAGTATAAAACGTAATATTGAGGCAGCAGGAGATCATTTAAAAGCAATATCTGCAATTGTAAATGATGGAAACCTATTTAAGGCACTAATGAATGAAGCCTTATCAAGGATGAGATAACATGGTAATAGCCTGCGAAATTCGCAGGCTATTACTGTGTTTATACGCTTTCTTCGATAGTTCTTATTTCAGCATCGGTTAGTCCGTATATATCATAAACGATTTTGTCTATCTGACTTTCTATACATTTTCGTTCTGTTGACTCATTATTGTTTACAAGTATAGATACTAAATTTTCTATGTTTTTTATTGCTTTGATATCAGTGTTTTGTGGAAATGGTAAGACATTTAAAGCATAAATTCTAAATTGAGCCATTGTACGACCTTTTTGTCCATACAATCCATTTTGATATAGAAAAGATAGTAATTTTGAATTTAAGAGTCCCATCCAAAATAGCATAGAATATCCGATTTTATCTTTTATTATGTATACATTTTGATGTGCAACTGCAAATTCTTCTGAACGCGGTAAAGAAACACAGATTGTATCTCCTGTTTTTCTCAATAGTGCTCTTGCTCCTTGATGTAAGTTGTTTTTTGCACAGTATAATGAAGGTATATATCCTATTCCGACAAATCCATTTCGTCGCATTTCACTATCAATTAATACAGGAAGATATCCATTTTGCTTATTGTATGTTAGAATTGATTTGTCAATTTGAATGTCATGTTCCCCTTCGATAAATGCAACATAGTTGCATATGTCGTGATAATCTAATGAATTATATATTTTTTCCGCAATATGATGTTTATATGCACACAATTCATTATTAATTACTTCCACTAATCGTTTATGTTCAGAAATCAGCATTCTAATATCAGTTCTGTTTTTCTGTGATAAAAAGGATCTAATATCTGCTATCGCTGCAAACGTACTATTAGAGTTGTCTTTCTGAATAATTGATATGGCAGATGATACGGTAGGTGCATTAAATATAGAAAAACCTAAATCTGCAAAAAGTCCTATTTTATGCTTAAACAATTGCATCCTTAAATCTTTGTATTTGGGCATATTGAGGAATGTGTCAGGGGTAATGTATGCTAAAACTCCGTTTTCACAACATATGTTTAATGCCAATTTATAAAACCATTTATAAAAATCTCTGCACCCATTTGATACATCAAAATAAACTTTTATGTATTCATTAATTAGTTTTTGAAGTTCTTGTGCTTCTGTCCATTTCCCTTCTGACTCTAACCGTTTTACAGGAGAACCCTTTCCACTTAAAAACATATACGGCGGATTCCCAATCACAATATCAAATCCGCTCTTTTCGTCTCCTCGGTTGAAAACATCGCTGAACCAGGTGTGCCAAAGGAAGAATTGATTGGTTTCGGCAAGATTGAGTTTCTTCAGTTGTGCCAGTTTGCTTGCATCGATAGCTTGTGATTCCAGCAGGGTATTGATGGTGGCGGCTATTTCACGTTGCAATTCCAGTTTGCGGGTATGGTCGGAGCATGAGTAGTAACGGGTAAGGAGTTGCGAAACGATTTTCTGATGGCGGTTCTTCTCGTCATCAAACAGCATCACTTCGCCTTTGTCCTTTTTGCTTTCTCGCTTGTATGTCAGTTCGCTGAGGTCGATACCTTCAAAACTTTCAATCAGTGAGTTGCCCTGCATAATCTTGTAGTCAAGGTTGGGAAGTGGCGATGGCGTTTCTTCATCCACTACGATAGAGAGCCAAAAGCGGAGGCGAGCGATGTCAACAGCTCCTTTCTCAATATCCACACCATAGATGTTGTTTTGGATAATGCTTTTCTTCAGTGCGGCACGGTCGTAATGCTCACCACTCAACACCTCACGGCAATGCAACAGTTCGTTGAGCAGGCCCATGGGGAAAGCGCCCGAACCGATGGCAGGGTCGCATATCTTAACCTCTTCAAGGGCGGCAAGCAGTTTGGGTTTCTTGTTGTCGGGGATGTCGGTCACTCCCTCTTCGGGTGAAAGCACAAACTTGCGTATCTTTTCGCTGGCAATGCTTGTGTTGGTATCAAGATAGGCAATGAGCGATTCCTGACACATGTAGCGTACAATCTCTTTGGGGGTATAGAAGGCACCTTTGTCCTTGTTGTCCTCCAGCAGGTTTTCAAATATCTTACCAAGCATCTCGGGGTCAACACCTACTTCGGCATCGTTGGGGTCGTTCTCGTCGATGGTAAAGTTGTATTCGCTGAAGAACTGGAACAGGCGTTGGAAATAGTCAGCAGGGAAACGGCTTTCCGGCTCGTCTTCTGCATCGCGTTCGAAGAGTCCACCGTTCAAGTAAGGTATATCTTTCCATTCCCGAAGCAGTTGCAAGTCCCAATTGTAGGCTCTGAACACCGCTTCGCGTTCATCGGGCTTGGTGTTCAACACGCCGAAGAAGAGCGGTTCGAGCACTGCATCAAGATAATCGTGCTGATAGGCTGAACGGTTAAACATATTCTGCATATAGTTCAAGTCGCCACACATCCAACCCTTCCGTTGCAGGAAATGCAGGAACGTAATACGTCCCATCATCTTCTTGATGTAATCGCGTATCTTCTTCTCGTCGTAACCGAATGCCTGCATCAAGGCAGCATTGGGTGTACCCTGTACCTTTTCTTCCCACTTGTTGCCCACTTTGACATAGCGTTTACCGGTGACATATTGGATAAAGTCGGCATACTGATTGCGGTACTTGTCAAAGAATTCATCGGACAGTGCTTCCACAGAGAAGGCCGTTTTCAGGTTCTCGAACGAGATTCCCTTCTTTTGCAGTAAGTTGAAACGTTCGATGGGTGTGCGGTAAAGCAAGTTTCCATTTCCAAACACGTAAGTATAGCGTTTGGGCGAGGTGGCTTCTCCCTTGATGTCGCTAATGAAGGACAGGCGCCAATGGTCACCACTATCGAATACCACCAAGGCACCTTCAAACTCACCCCATGTGGGATTGATGAACGACTTTACCAGATTGCGAAGCCCCACACGCCTGTTGGCAACGGAGCCTTGACTGATTTTGTAGTGAAACAGACCGATGCGGTAGCCGTCGGTGGTGTCGATACAGCCTAAATAGTAACCCTCATCAGTGGTATTATTGATAATCTTTTCTGGCGTGCTTTTCAACTCGCTTGCCTGAAACAGGTTTTGAAGGACAGTGTACCATTTGGCAAGGTTGAACGATGACTGGAAAATAGTTCTTAATGAATCTGATGTGTAAGTTGAAGTCATGATGTTATGATTGTTAGATTATTGGAACACAGAGACACGAAGACACAGAGAATCTTTTATGATAGCTCTCTGTGCCTCTGTGTCTCTGTGTCCTGATAAATAATGATGCATAGTAATAGTGTACTCTCCTATACGAAAGTTTCTGAAATAATGATTTGTGGGTCAGAGGCATGTTGCGCTTCGCGGCGTTGCTCTTTGTTTTGGGTTTGGTACTCGCCGAGCAGGCTGGTTATTTTGCCTTGCAGTTGGTATTCGTCCTGCTTCATTTTGGCACGGTCGTTCTTGTACTCACGCGACAAGGCTTTGAGGTAACGGGGCAGTTGGGCATAGATACCTTCGTTGATATATGCCATCAGTACATCGCATTGCGACTTCAGTTCGTTGTCTGTCGTTATCTGCTTGATGATTCGCAAGAACTTGTTGGCTTCGAGCGAAGTCTTGTCAAGGTCGGTGCGGTTGATGGACGAAGTGTCGGCTGCTTCCACATACTCGGTGGTGTATCGGGCCAAGGCACTGTTCACATGTTGGTAGTGCTGTGCTTCATTCGTGAAGGATGCAGCCTGTTCTTCGGGGCTGGCTTTGAGGTATTTCACTGCTTCAAGGAAGTCTATCACATCAACACCTGTGGGAGTGGCCAGATAGAACTCTGTTTTCACGTTGGAAGAGACAAAGATGATGGACTTCCCGCTATGTTTGCCAGTATCGCGCATTACGCGGCTCTTCATGGGTAGTGCCTTGATTTTGTGATACAGTTTGCGGTCGCTGTTGTAGAGTTCGCGCACCTCGCGCAACAGGGCAATCTTCTTGTCGATACTGTCCTTCACCTGGTTGTCAAACATTTGGAACTCTTTTACAATCTCCTCCTTGGAATAGATTTGGGCATCCTCGCCAAAGGCCGAATGGAAACCTTGCAGTTTGACAAGGGCATTCTTGTAGAGTTGGATTTCCTTGTCGCCCTGTTGCGAAGGATAGAACATGTAGTTGTAGATGTTGGGAGCCACAGAGCCGATACGGTTCACACGACCAATGCGCTGCATCAGTCGGGTGGCGTTCCAAGGGGAATCGTAGTTGACAATCACATTGGAACGGTGCAGATTGACACCTTCGGCCAACACGTCGGAGGTGATGATGATGTTGTACCGCATAGAATCGCTGGCATAGTTGGCATCGAAGTTCTCCTTGATGGTTTGTCCCAAACGGTTGCGGTTGGAGGCTGTGACCATCAGCACGTCGGTACGTCCCAGCTCCTTGGTGAGCCTTTCGTACAAATAGGTAAGGGTATCGACACTTTCAGAGAACAGTACCAGTTTGCCTGCCGGATTGATGCTTCTGTTGAAGAATACTTGGATGAGGTTGTCGCGGAACTTGTCGAACTTCGGATCGTCGTTCTCTTTCTCCCAATCGGCATTGAGGCGTTCCAATATCTCACGGTCATGATGGAGCATTTCCAGAAAATCGGGACTGAAAGCATCGGCAGAGAAGAGGATGTCCTCGGCTGCATATCCCTTTGTGATGGCATATTCGATAATCTCGTCAAGCTCCATGTCTTTTGCTTGCAGGTCTTTCACCTTCAGGTCGGGGGCAATGATTACCTTGTCTTCATCGAACATCTTGATCATGTCGGTGGTGATGCGGAGCAGGGTGCGCAGTGACTTCTTGAAAGCATAGAAACTGCTTTCCAACCGTTTGACCATGTGTACACGGTAGATGCCTGCCAATGTCTGGCCGATGTGTACGGCGTTCTTGTACTTGTCGCGATACTCAGGTTTCAGGAACTCTACGGCACGGTAGCGGGCATAGGTCAACCCTTTGCCTTTGGGATTGTCTTCTGACGGGCCATCGGTCAGTTGCTTCAGGGTTTCATAGAAACGGTTGCTTGTGTCGGAATCCATCACATACTCCAGTTCGTTGGGTGGCAGGATGTGTGGGAATATGATGCCTTGCGACTGGATGTCGGCCTTGTAATCGGGGTCGTTCAGGATGTTGTTGCGTGTACGGCGGACGGTCACCTTGTCAATCACCTTGCTGCGTATCTGCTCGTATATCTTATCCACTTCGGCGGTGACATCACGCTGGTCGCGTTCGCGCATCAACCGTTTGTAGTCCAAGATGTGGCCGGAGAAGAAGGCTTTCAGGTTGGGCACACCGTCGATGGTGCAGCTTTGGCTGTTCTGGAACAAGAGCAATTGGTTCTGCAAATCATCGGGGCGGTTGTTGAGCGGGGTGGCCGAAAGGAGCATCACTTTCTTCTGTGTGTCGCGCACAAGGCCGCTGTTGCATCGGGGAGACTTGCATATTCTCTGCAACTCGTCGTACTTGCCCGAACTGTCGCTGCGGAAACCGTGGGCTTCATCGACGATGATGAGGTCAAACTCTTCCTTGTCCTTGTATTGGTCGCGCCCGTCAAGCACCTTGGACAGACTGCCATTGGTGACGAACTGTGCTTTCTTGTAGATACCGAACAGTTTGAACGTGTTTCGCCAGTTGTCTTCCAATGCCGGTGGATAAACGACAAGGATATTGGTGTTCTTACCGTTTGCCTCCACAAACCGTTTGGCTATCATGGTGGCTATCATGGTTTTTCCCAAACCCACAACATCGGCCAAGAAAAGGCCGTTGTGCTGCATCAGCATCTGGTAGCCTTGGATGACGGCATCTTTCTGATACTTCAGGTCCTTCACACCGTCGGGCAATTGGATGGTAAAGTCATCCTCCACCTGGTCACCAAAGGCTTCAATCAATACCTTTATATATAGTTCGTACGGAGTCGGTTGGTAGCCAAGGAAGGTCTGGTCTTTGTAGGCTGCAATATCGTCAGTGGTCAGAGGGATGGCTTCGTTCCACAGCGTCCAGAACTCATCGGAACAGAATTTTACATCGTCGTAGTCCTTCATGGCCACATTCAGTTCGTACTGTGGCGGTTGCTTGATGCCAAGTCCTGAGTCGGATATGTTTGACGAGCCCATGATGACCCACCCGTCGCTATGTTCACTATGGTGCTGTGGCAAGCAGAGGTAGAACTTGGCATGAAGGTTCTTGGTGGCATGGATACGCATCTGCAGGCGGCCATCCACAAGGTCGTTGCACATTTGCAGAATGCCCTGCTCCACTTCGGGAGAATATTGTGCCTGCAGGATGTCGTTCTTGAACTCTTCGCTATAGACCTTCTTGGCCTTCTCTTCGTCGGCCAACATCAGCAGGGCTTTGTTGTGACTGCGGAATATGTCATCGATGTTGATGCCTACCAGAATCTTTATTTCGGAAACATCGCCCAATTCGCGACGTAGTTTGAAGTAACCCGACGAACGGAAAAATCCGACCACTGCCAGAAAGCGGTCGAAGTTTGCCATGCTTTGGGCTATCCCTTTGAGTTTGTCGAAGAGGGTGTTGCCCGGCGTGTTGTTGAAGAATTTGCTGCTTGTGGTCATACGCATGACGAAAGCATCCGCCAATTCCCCGAGAGCGAACAGTTTTTCTTGGTGGTTTTACCTTGATCAGTACATACAAAAAAGACGTGGGGAATCTGACTCGTTGTATGTTCTGCTTATCAAGGTCTTAGGAAACCCATAACTGTAGAACAACAACATCAGGCCCACGTCAATATGTATATAACAACCCTCTACGCCAAATGTGCGCCCAACTGTAAGGGTACAGTTGGGGCTACACAGGTATGACAACGTAAAGGGATGCGTAATTGGATACACATCCCGCAGACACCTACCGTTGATTCATCTCCGACAGTTATTCAAAAGTTCCTAAGTTCTGATAAGCCAAAGACAAAACGCTGAGTAAACGTCTTCTTTTAATATGTCCGCCACTCGTGGCTTGCCCCTTCACAGAGAAGGATGGGCACATGAGAGGCGAGGCAAAGGTACGATTTAATTGTGAATTGTGAATTATGAATTATGAAGAATTTTGTGGAATATGTTGAAGAACACAAATTCAGGTACAATTTACCATTTACAAGGTACAGGTTATAGGTTGATGCGTTCGACGTTGAGACGAGTATTCGTTGAGACGTTTATACGTTGATGCGTTTATACGTTGAAGGGTTGAGACGACTATGCGTTGATGCGTTAAAATGGGGCGACTTCGCTACGATGGCTATTGCGATGGTTATAGTGTTTGTGGTGATAGGTTGATGCGTTGATTCGTTGAGAGGTTGATTCGTTGAGTTCAAGGTCAAAGGTCAAAAGTCAAAGGTTGAAGAGCGAAGGTTCAAAGTTCAAGGTTCCAAGCCATCAGCCATCGCCAACAGCCATTGCCATTACGAGATATGCTTAGTTGACCAAACAAGATAGCTTCTCGGGTCAAACAAGATAGCTTCTCGGGCTAAACAAGATAGCTTCTCGGGCCAAACAAGATAGCTATAAGTGCCGGAGAAGATAGCTTCTGTTGATTCGTTTATTCGTTTATTCGTTGAAACGTTCGACGTTGAGGCGAATATTCGTTTATTCGTTGAGTGCAAGGTCAAAGGTAAAAAGTCAAAAGTCAAAAGTCAAAGGTCTAAGGTCGAAGCCATCTGCTATCGCTATCTGCCATCGCCATCAGCTATCGCCATTAGCCATCGCCATCAGACATCGCTATCTGCCATCGCTATCTGCCATCGCCATCAGCCATAGCCAATAGCTGTTTTGTCACTATGCTTTACATCCACTGGTAATAATTCCCACTTTTCTATTCCGTTCCTATTTCATCAAAGGGGAATGCTTTACGAGGGGTGATTTTATGCATATATATACAATGTACAAAGGCCGGAAGACAGAAAGCGGGAAATGCGTGTGCACACGTGCAGCCAACCGTGTGCACACGGTCGGCTGAGTTTCTTCAGATACTCTGCTATAGGTTGTGCTTACGGTCAATAGAGGGTGTGCACACGGACAGGAGGGGATGTGACTGAAAACGGGTGGAATGCATAATTATACAATCCGACTGCATGAATATGCAAAACTGACCGTGCGAGAATCGCGTATATGGGCGGAAGTTTTCTTTTGGACGAAAATAGGCGAGAATTTTGAGAGGTGGATAAATGGTTGAACATCAGCTTGTAGATGAGGGTACATCATCCCAAGGCTAAGGCTGCCTTAACCCTGAGATGGATAAAGGGGGAGAAGGGGAATTTTCTAATTCTTTACATGTTGAGGTGTGAAATGTTTACAATATCGGCAAAGAATGACGTGGGAAGAACAAGAATAGGATTCTGCCCGAAAGATCGGTTATATAAATTGGTTTACATGATGTCTCTGTCGGGGGGGCAAAGCGCCTTCTTTTCATTCTTTAGACGCGGATGACGCGGATAACGCAGATAAATTATAACCTATCGGGTATAATAATCAAGAAAAATCCGCGTCATCCGCGTCATCTGCGTCTGAAAAGTTAATTATGACACACCCTCCTGTGGACGTCAGCATTAAGTATTCTGCTTGCATAAACAGATTCTTCACTGCGTTCAGAATGACAAAGACTGCATAAATTGCAACAATTGGATCTTCATTCGGACTGTCTCAAGAATAGGGCGCCTGTGCGCAGATAAAGAAAAAAGGATGCTCCGATTTCTCGAAACATCCTGTCCTGTGGTACGCTCTCAGGGATTCGAACCCTGGACCCACTGATTAAGAGTCAGTTGCTCTACCAGCTGAGCTAAGAACGCATGTGCATTTGAGCTTTTTCGTTGTGGTACGCTCTCAGGGATTCGAACCCTGGACCCACTGATTAAGAGTCAGTTGCTCTACCAGCTGAGCTAAGAACGCATGGTTCATTTCTCAAATGCGGTGCAAAGGTAGGCATTATTTTTGAACCTACCAAACATTTGGGCGAAAGTTTTTATAGCAGAATTTATACTATATTGATTATTAGAGCCTTCTGTCTGTAGATTTTTTAGGTATCAATCGAACAGGGATTTCATTTGCCCTGGATAGTACCCTTCTCCCTCTTCGTTTATCTCGAAAATCTGTGTGGGCGAGGTGCGGGGAAGGGCCATCAGGCGAATGTCTTTATCAATTGTTTTTCCGATAGATTTTAATGCCTCCGCTACGGTGTGGTAAGCCAGATGGGGTTTGTTGTTCTCTTTGCTCAGGTGGCACAGCCAGATTTGACGCACTTGTGGCGGGTAGTGGTTGGCCAGGAATTCGCCCGCTTCCCGGTTGGAGAGGTGTCCGTTGCCTCCACGGATGCGTGCCTGCAGCAGGGGAGGATAGGGGCCTTCGGCCAGCATCTGCTCGTCGTAGTTGGCTTCCAGTATCAGGTAGTTGGCTTTGGCCACGTAGTGCTTGACCGTGTCGGTGATGTGTCCGATGTCGGTGATGAAGCAGAAGTTTGTCTCTCCGCACCGGATGCTGTATCCCACGTTGTCCGTCCCGTCGTGTGGGATTTCAAAGGGAGTAATGCTGAAGTCGCGCAGGATGGTGGTCTCTTCCTTCTGTATGATACGCCGGTTGACGGGGCTTACTTTCTTGGTCATGCAGTAGCTTTTGGTCATGCCTTTGTGGATGGTTTCGGTGGTGAAGACGGGGATGTTGCATCCTTCGCTCAGGTTGCCCACTGCACGGATGTGGTCGGCATGGTCGTGGGTGACGAATATGCCGAGGATGCTTTCGAGGGCTATGCCGCGTTCGCGCAGCACTTTTTTGATGGTGCGTATGCCGATGCCGGCATCGATGAGTATGCCGTATGAGGTGGTGCCGAGGTAGAAGCAATTGCCGCTACTGCCGCTGGCCAGGCTGATGAATTTCAGTTTCATGTAGGATATAATCTCTTTTTGGTCGGACGAAGATAGTGCAATTCGTTCACAATGCGAAATAAATATGGTAAAAATAGTAAAAAGATGAACATTTTTGGACTCGGTTTCGTTCTTTATAAAGAATTTGTAATCTATTTATCAAGATAAAGAAGATATTTGGTATGATGAAAAATAGCTCAATCATTAAATGGGGGCTGTTGTTTATCTCTTTTGCTGTATCTGCCTGTGAAAAAACGGAGAAAGAAATTGTTTGCCATGTAGCAAAGGAGTTTACGGAAGCCTATTATAATTTGGAGATAAGAAAAGCGAAGGAATATTGTTCTCAGGAATTGCATACAATCATGGATTTCAGACACAATAATCTGACGGAGCGTGATTTGGCATATAAGAAAACATTGGGAAAGGCTGAAGTGAAAATTCTCAAATGTGAAATAAGTACGGGAAATGATATAGCCTATTTGGACGTTGAGATTTCAAACTTCATGCGAATCAATTATATGAATGACTCACTCTTTGGGGTTCCTTGTGATACGATAGAACTTACTTTGGTCAAGGAACATGATAATAACTGGCGCGTCAAGAATCCGTTATGATAATGGATGGTTACCCTTTTTCTTTCTCTTAGAAGGGGTATCCGACGGCAAAATGGAAGGTGAAGTCGCGTCCGAAATCGGGATGGAGGATGGGATAATGTTTGCTGTTGTCGGCTGAATAGACCGGATTGATGGCTTTCATACCTCCGTCAACTCGCAGGATGAAGAAATCCAGATTCAGTCTGAATCCGATACCGTATGCTACGGCTATTTCGCTGAGGAAATTGTTGAAACGGAAAGCTCCGCCCGGTTGTTCCTTGTATTCACGCAGGGTCCAGATGTTACCGGCATCAACGAATACGGCTCCGTTCACTATGCTGAAAAGCGAAGTGCGGTATTCAATGCTCATATCCAATTTTATGTCGCCGGATTGGTTGATGAAGTCAATCTTCCTGTCGCCTCCCGAGTATCTTCCGGGACCTAATGAACGGACTGACCATCCGCGCACACTGTTTGCTCCTCCCGAGAAATAACGTTTCTCAAATGGCAGAATCGTTGAGTTCCCATAGGGATAGGCAATGCCGAGCGCCGCATGGAAAGCTATGCTGTTCCGTCGGTCAATCACGATGTGTTGTGTGAAATCGATGTCGCCCTTCACATATTGTGCGTATGCGATGTTTCCTATGGCATATTGTCCGCTGGCCGTCCGTTTGTCGTACATGGTGCGCGAAATCAGGCTCAGCAGGAGACCCGATGACTCTATATTGGTGCGGATGGAGAAACTGTTCCGTTGCTGCTTGTTTGCCTGTATGGAGTTTGTTCCTTGTGAATTGTATGAGAAGGAGTATCCCAAACGTGCGATGAACAGATCCTCGTAGTTGTATTTCAGGATGGAGTTGTTGGCCACATTGTTCAAGTATTCCTCGCGGAAAGTCTTGGAAATGGAGGGCATATATACATAGTTGATGTCGGGCAGATCGACTCGGTGGAACATGCGTTGCATGGTCCATTGGTAGCTCCACGAGGCTGCTAATACACGACGGGAAAACTCCGGTCGCTCCTGCGTGTTGTACTGAATGCCTAACTCGGACGATGCGTGAATGTGTCGCTTGAACTCTGTGGAGAGGAATGGGAACATGAAACGGGGGAAGTTCAGTGAAGCTTCGGCACCGTATTCCGTGTAATTGTTGGTTGAATATCCCTGCAAACCGCTGATAAGCTCGTAAACACCACGCACTTTGAGGGTGAGAGTCTCGCTTCCTTTGAACAGATTCCTGTGTTGGTAGGCCACCGAAGCGGCAAAGCCAAAGTCGCCGGCCGTATTGGTTCCTTCAATTTCTGTTGTGAAACTCTGTGCGCGTGCCGGAGCTGTCAGGATAAATGCGTCCAGAAGGTTGGAATCCGCCTTTTCCACAAAATGGATATTGGTATATTTCAATGCATTCAGCTGGCCGAAGTAGGAATATGTCCTGTCCACGTCTTGGGTACGATAAAGGTTTCCTTTCTGGATGAAATTGTTTTCGGCCAGAATGCGGGGTCTCAGTGTCAGTGAGTTCCTGTAATGTATATCCAATCCATTGTATGAGATGTGGTTCAGTTGTTTCAGTTGGTTGCTGTTGATGTTTCCCATGTCGAACTCGGTTACGACGTGGATGCTGTCCAACTTGTATTGCGGGTGGGGGCTGAGGGGAGAGTGTTCATCCTTTTGATACAGTGCCAGGTGCATAGTCAGACCTGTTCGTCTGGTTCCTTGTATCGTGTCGGCGGTATAGGTGATGTATTTTTTGTTGAATTTGTAGTATCCGTTGTTTTTCAGATAGTTTGCAATGCGTTCGCGCTCTTTGTCCAGGGTATTGATGTTCAGAACCATGTTGGGCTTCAGCAGAGACTCGTCCATGATAGCCTCCAACTTTCGGGCTATCGTGGTGTCGGCTATCTCTCTACGGATGCTGTCAACCCGATATACCTCACCCGGATGTAGCCAATACGTCAGTGTCACTTTGTGTTTTTTGTAGAACTCCATCAGTTCAACCCGTCCGCCCAGATAACCTAAATTTTGCATGGCCAGTTTCAACTCTGTACACGAGCGGTCGGCTTCTTCCCGTTTATACACTACGGGCTCTTCTCCGATTCGTTTCAAGGTACGGTTGAGCCATGTATCTTTCTGGCCGGACATGTTGTAAATGCCCAGCGGAACTTTGGCTACGTTGAACCAGCGGGCATTAGGATTTTGTTTTATATAGCCGGACAGTTCGGGAAGGTTCATGTCTTTCTTGGCACACTCCACAGACACTTTGTCGAGCAGGTATTCTCCCTCGGAAAGGTGTCTGGTCGATGAGCACGACGCAAGCATTCCTGCTCCCCAACAGAGTAGCACGATTACCAATATGTGTATGTATCGCTGGTATTTTCTCATTCCTTGGTGAAAATATCCGCAAAGATAGTTCAAATAAAAAAAATATTCGTAGCTTTGTCTGACTTTTAATCAAAGAATATCATTTTTATGCTGAGTAAAGCCAAATTGAAGTATATCCGTTCGCTCGAACTGAAGAAGAACCGCAAGGCAGAGCAGACCTTTGTGGCCGAAGGACCGAAGGTGGTGGGCGACATGTTGCCTCACTTTCTCTGTCGTCTGTTGGTGGCTACTGACGAATGGCACCGCCTACATGCCGATGCTATGGCTGATGAGAAAGTGACGGTGAAGTCTGACGAACTTACCCGTGCCAGTTTCCTGAAGACACCACAAGAGGTGTTGGCCGTTTTTGCTATGGAGGCTGAGGAGGAATGCCCGGTTTCTGTAGCTGCTTCCGAACTCTGTCTGGCTCTCGATGATGTGCAAGACCCCGGAAATCTTGGTACCATCATCCGTTTGGCTGATTGGTTCGGCATCCGCCACATCTTCTGCTCTCCAGCCACGGCCGATGCTTATAATCCCAAGGTGGTACAGGCTACGATGGGAGCTTTGGCGCGTGTGAAGCTTCACTATGCTCCTCTGCCTCCTTTGCTTGAAGAGTTGAAGGCGGCAGCTGTGCCCGTCTATGGGACTTTTCTTGATGGGGAAGACCTCTACGAAAAATCCCTCGCTCCCCATGGACTTGTCATCATGGGTAACGAGGGAAATGGTATTTCACCCGAAGTGGCTTCTTACGTCAGTGAACGCCTTTTTATTCCCAACTATCCCGCTGGAGTGGAGACATCCGAATCGCTTAATGTTGCTACTGCTACGGCCATCATCTGTGCCGAGTTCCGTCGTCGGATGCGGTAAGTCGCGTTCTCTTCTTGCATATATATATATTAATAGGTATGCGCGGAGAGTAATTTTAGACGTGGATGGTGTAGATAAATTGTATAATAATTAAGATAAATCCGCGTCATCTGCGTCTGAAAAGTTAATTATGTCACTCCTTTTTTCTGAGTTTGCCCAGCTCAGAATTCCAAACCGAAAACAAAGAAGGTATTCTCTGTAGCAGGGTTCACTATCACTTTACCTGTGGCGTTGAAAGAGATGGCCGGTGTCAGTTTCACCTCTTTGCTCAATCCCACAGCTGCTTCACATACCATGAAGCGGTTGGCTTCGTAGGTGGAGCTTCCCCATGGTGTGGCACCTACCGAAGCTACACCCTCGAAACCTGCTAAGGTGAAGGGTACTTCGGCCTGGATGTACGAGGTGTATTCGCGTTTGCCCTCGTCGTCGTAATCATATCCTCCAAAGTAGGTACTCCATTGGAGTGAGAGGAATCCGAAATCGTATCCGATGCTTCCCTCCAATGTGTGCAGGGTTGAGTGGGCAGAATAGTTGAAGAACTTGTCAGTCTCGCCCGAGCCAACGAACCAATAGTCTGTCACGGCCAATGACAAGTTGCCCAGTTCATATCCCAACGAGAAATCTATCTCGCGGTGATTGTCAGTGGCAATGCCGGCTGACCCCCATACGTTCAACGACAAGTTTTTCCATCCTACCGTCAGCGATGGTTGTACACTGATGTCGCCCAAGTTTTGTCCATGCCAGATATAGTTGCTCACCAAATTGGCATTCAGTTCGGCATACACATCATTCTCTTCTTCCTCCTGTGCCCATGCGGCGGTTGGCAGTGCCAGTGCTATCAGGGCGCCGAGCATCATTTTCTTCATGTTCCTTTTCATTTATGTTTGTTTTTTCAATTATTTTTTCTTCTCTACTGACCAACCGAATTTCCCTATTTTCTGGCCCAGTTCGTAGTATCCACCATGAACGTAGGCCATGAGGCCGCTGGCGACAAGATCGAACTTGCCTGTCTCTTCGTCGAGGTATTTCTCGTCGGCTTTTACGTTGAGCACTTCGGCTATGAACATGTCGTGTGAGCCGAGGGAAACAACCTCTTTTACACGGCATTCAATGCAGAGGGGTGACTCTTCGATAATGGGACACTTCACACATTTGGCTTTGCCGGGAGTGAGGTGCATCTCTTCGAATTTATTGTAGTCTTTACCCGAACGTACACCGCACCAGTCGGTGGCAAAGGCCATGTCGCGGGTAGTGAGGTTGATGACGAACTCCATGTTCTTTTTCAGAATGGGGTAGGAGTGTCGTTCGGGACGTACACTGATGTAGCACATGGCCGGCTCAGAACAGATGGTGCCCGTCCATGCTACAGTCAGGATGTTGTATTCATCGGGAGTGCTTCCGCAACTCACCAATGCAGCAGGCAGGGGATAAATCATTGTCCCCGGTTTCCAGTCTTGTTTCATACCAATTTCACATTCTCAATCTGTTGTGTCTTCTCGCAATAGTGACACTTGAGTGTGCCCTGCTCCTTGTCCACTACGTGGAAGAGTGTGTCCATGCCCGGCTCGTTGTTGGTGATGCACTTGGGGTTGGCACATTTGACGATGCCGCGCATTTCGTCGGGCATGTTCACTGTTTTCTTTTCCACCACTTCGTAGTTACGGATGATGTTCAGTTTCACGCTGGAGGCCACTACGGAGAGACGGCTTATCTCTTCGTCGGTAAAGAATCGGTCGGCCACCTTGATGATGCCTTTGCTTCCCAACTTCTTACTTTCGAGGTTGGCTCCGATGGTGATGGGTGTCTTCATGTCCTGCAGGCCGAGGAGTGAAACCACGGTGAAGACTTTCTCTGCCGGTATGTGATCAATAACCGTACCATTTTCAAGGGCGGCTACTTGAAGTTCTTTCTTGTCCATAATATGTAGTCATATAGGACCCTTCCCCTTACCCCTCCCTTGGGAGAGGAGTAGAATGTGTTGCTATACTATTCACTCCTTCCCCTTGGGGAAGGTTGGGATGGGGTCTGTTCTTTTTATTTAATTATCGTTTTATCCTCTCTCACCTCGTCAATGGTGATTCCCAAGCAGTCGCAGATGAGTGCCTGACGGGCAAAGAGTCCGTTATGTGCCTGTTGGAAGTAATAAGCCTTTTCGTTGCTGTCCACGTCGTAGGCAATCTCGTTCACGCGGGGCAGCGGATGCAGAATGCGCAGGTTGGGACGTGTGGATGCCAACATGCTGTTCTTCAATATATATACATCTTTCACCCGCTCGTACTCCATCAGGTCAGTGAAGCGTTCGCGTTGCACACGGGTCATGTATAGGATGTCAGCCTCGGCGATAGTCTGTTCGTCAAACTCCGTATGCTCTTCGTAGCGGATACCCTGTGCGCGGCAATAAGCTTTGTATTCCTCGGGCATCTTCAACTCCTCGGGAGCAATGAAATGGAAAGTCGGATTGAAGTGGCGCATGGCCATCAGCAGCGAGTGTACCGTGCGGCCATACTTCAGGTCGCCCACCAGATAGATGTTCAGA
This sequence comes from Bacteroidaceae bacterium, assembly GCA_017521285.1. Lineage (GTDB taxonomy): Bacteria > Bacteroidota > Bacteroidia > Bacteroidales > Bacteroidaceae > Phocaeicola_A. The sequence continues at coordinate 55,390 of JAFXDG010000099.1, forward strand.
TTCTCCAGTGTACCCTGTGTCTTGTAGATGCTGTAGAGGTCGAGCATCGTTTGCGAAGGATGTTGGTTGGCACCGTCTCCGGCATTGATGATGGGCACGGGAGCCACTTCGCTGGCATAGCGTGCAGCACCCTCCAGATAGTGGCGCATCACGATGATGTCGGCATAGTTAGAAACCATCATGATGGTATCTTTCAGTGTCTCACCCTTTGATGAACTGGTCACCTTCGGGTCAGTAAATCCGATGACGCGTGCTCCCAATCTGTTGGCAGCTGTCTCGAAACTCAAGCGGGTGCGTGTTGAGGGTTCAAAAAACAAGGTGGCCACCACCCGTCCGTCCAAAATCTTACGGTTGGGATGCTCTTCGAACAGTTTGGCCATCTCAAGGAGGTACATGATTTTCTCCTTGGAGTGCTCTGCAATGGTAACTAAACTTCTGTTTTCCATATTATTTAGGTATATACGTTCTACCAATTTTATGTAATTGGGTGTAAAGGTACGAAATTAAATTGATACGCGAGGTGTAGCGGCAGAGGTTTTTTTCACATTCCTTGCATAACCTTCCAAGAGTCCTTAAAAGATGAGTAGGAAATCTAATCTTTCATACAGTGGGATGAACCATTCCTGTCGGTTTGCGTTTGTAGCTCAGGATGGGCAGGGAAGGAGGGTATAACCTTTGAAGAGAAGCCATGGCCTGACGAGGTAGCCTCCAGCGTAGTGCATCATCCAAGAATCAGTTATTAAAATAAAATAGGTAAAAGATTATGGATTGTTGTAGTAAATCAAACTTTTGGATTGGCCTCGGATTGGGAGCTGTCCTGGGTGCAGTGTGTTGCCATGTTTCGCGTACGCAGCAGGCAAAGGAGTTGAAAAACAAATTGTGTGACGCCATGCATAAGATGGGTGACAAGACCACAGAAATGTGGAACAATGCCAAAGACAAAGTGGCTGAAAAGGTACAAGAGGTCAACTCATTGAAAAATTAGTGTACTTCCTCCTTGAGAAGACAATCCCCGTAACCAATCTGTCGGACCAATCCATCAAGAAGGTTGCGGGGGTATTTTTTATTTCAAACGCTGAAACACTGAGGCGCAGAGGTCTCTTTTTTAGAGTTTAATAGAGACTTGGAGAGTAAAACGCTCTACGAACGTTTTGAGGTGTACCATTGGCTGACTTGTCGGCCAAAACTCTGCTACTCAGGACATATCCTGTCGAATGGAAGGAACCTCTGCGCCTCAGCGTCTCTGCGTTTTTTAAATAATTCAACTTTCGCTGAATAGTTGCGGAGACTTGCTTCTCCGCTAAAAAAATATAATCTTGCGGCTTTCTTTCGTTATTATTGCACTTTTGCGTATCTTTGCACCTTAATTAATTTAGATTCTGCAAGTAATGCTTGCGGGACTTCATTGTTTTGAAAATATGAGAAAGAAAATAATCTATACCCTTTGGGTGCTTTTCTTGCTGGCCGTGGGCAGTGTGTTTTTCCTGTTTTATGCCATCTCCAAGGGATGGATTGGCTATATGCCGCCCATTGAGGAGTTGGAGAATCCGAATTACAAGTTTGCCACACAGGTGATTTCGGCTGATGGCGAGACGATGGGTACATGGTCGTACCAGAAGAACAACCGTGTGTACGTCAGCTATCAGCAGTTGCCCAAGAACTTGATTGATGCGCTGGTGGCGACCGAGGATGTGCGCTTCCGCGAACATTCGGGCATCGACTTCCGTGCCTTTATGCGTGCGCTGGTGAAGCGTGGGTTGATGGGCGACAAGAATGCGGGCGGTGGCTCTACCATCACCCAGCAGTTGGCCAAGCAGCTCTACTCCGAAGTGGCGGGAAGCACGCTGGAGCGACTCTTCCAGAAGCCTATCGAGTGGGTGATTGCCGTGAACCTGGAGAAATACTATTCGAAGGAGGAGATTCTGAGCATGTATCTCAACTATTTCGACTTCAACTACAATGCCATCGGTATCAAGACGGCATCGAACACCTACTTCGGTAAGGATCCCTGGGACTTGAATGTGGAGGAGAGCGCCATGCTGGTTGGTATGTGTAAAAACCCCTCGCTCTACAATCCGCGCCGATTCAAGACGAATGCGTTGAACCGTCGTAATACGGTGCTTTCACAGATGGAGAAGGCGGGTTATCTGACCGCGGCTGCATGTGACTCGTTGCAGGCGATGCCCATCGAACTGAAGTTTCGCCGTGCCGACCACAAGGAGGGTATTGCCACCTATCTGCGTATGTATCTGCGCGACCGCATGATGGCGAAGAAGCCTGTGCGCAGCTATTATCCCGACTGGCAATACCAGAAGTATTATGAAGATTCGCTCTCATGGGAGACCGACCCCCTGTATGGCTGGTGCAACAAGAATTTCAAGAAGGACGGACGCCCCTACAACATTTATACTGACGGATTGAAGGTATATACCACCATCAACAGCCGTATGCAACGCTATGCTGAGGAGGCGGTGGACGAGCATGTGAAGAAATATCTGCAACCGGCTTTCTTCAAGGAGAAGAAGGGCAGACGCACGGCTCCCTATACCAACAAATTGTCGTCGGACGAGGTGGAGACCATCCTCACTCGCGCCATGAAGCAGAGCGAACGCTACCGCCTGATGCGCAATGCCGGATATACGGCCGATCAGATAAGGAAGGCTTTTGACGAACCGCACGAAATGACTGTGTTCAGTTATGAACGGGGCGAGATTGACACTGTGATGTCGTCTATGGACTCTATCCGCTACTACAAACATTTCCTGCGTTGCGGATTCATGTCGATGGAGCCTTCTACCGGTTATGTGAAGGCATACGTGGGAGGCCCTGACTTCACCCATTTCCAATACGATATGGCTATGGTGGGTCGTCGTCAGGTAGGTTCGACCATCAAGCCTTACCTCTACACACTGGCTATGGAGAACGGATTCAGCCCGTGTGACGAGACACGAAACGTGGAGCAGACCATCATCACCGAGGACGGAAAGCCCTGGAGTCCGCGCAACACCAACCGCAACCGATATGGCGAGATGGTGACGCTGAAATGGGGACTTGCCCAGTCGAATAACTGGATTTCGGCTTACCTGATGAGCAAACTCAATCCGTATGCGTTCAAGAATCTGCTTCATAGCTTCGGTATCCGTAATCTCGACATCCAGCCGACTCCGGCACTTTGCTTGGGACCTTGTGAAATATCGGTGGGCGAGATGGTGAGTGCCTACACGGCCTTTGCCAACAAGGGAATACGTGCCAAGGCGATGTTTGTGACCCACATCGAGGACAACGACGGAAACATCCTGGCTACCTTCACTCCCGAGATGGAGGAGGTTATCAGCGAGGAGAGTTCGTACAAGATGCTGACCATGCTTCGTGCCGTCATCAACGAAGGTACGGGCGGACGCATCCGTGCCCGTTACAAGATTACGGCAGACATGGGTGGAAAGACGGGTACAACGAATAACAACTCCGACGGGTGGTTCATGGGTTTCACCCCTTCGCTCGTCAGTGGTTGTTGGGTGGGTGGTGAAGATCGCGACATCCATTTCGACGGTATGTATTACGGACAGGGAGCTTCGATGGCGCTTCCCATCTGGGGACTCTATATGAATAAGGTGTATGCCGACAAGTCACTCGGATATTCTCAGGAAGAGACCTTCCGCATACCCGAAGACTATGATCCATGCAAGAGCATTTCGGAAGTGGAGATGCACATGCAGGAGTTGGAGGAGTTGTTCCAATAAGAAGTTTAAGGTTTAAAGTTCAAGGTTCAAAAGTGTATGGTTAAGACTTTGCAATGGTAATGGCTTTGAACCTTGAACTTTGATTTTAGTTGATTTTCCAATGGAAACTGCAGATAAGAAATGTCGAATCGCCATATTGGCCTCGGGGGAAGGGAGCAATGCCGAAGCGCTTGTTGCTCACTTCTTGAATCATCCGACCATTGAAGTGGCGTTAATGGTATGCAACAAAGAGAAAGCCGGCGTGTATGCACGCATGGCGAAGTATGGGGTACCATGCCACACGATAGGAAAGGCGGAGTGGCAACCCGGCTCTACCGGTGAACAGGTGTTGGATCTGATGCATCGCGAAGGCATCGGTTTGATTGTGTTGGCCGGATTTCTGGCCTATATCCCCGAAGCAATTGTGAAGACTTACGAAGGACGCATTGTCAATATCCATCCTTCGTTGCTACCCAACTATGGTGGCAAGGGCATGTGGGGACACCATGTGCACGAGGCTGTGATAGCCGCTCATGAAACCGTCAGTGGAATCACCATCCACCATGTCACTGAGAAACTGGATGCGGGAAGCATCATCTTCCAAGCTCAGTGCAAAGTGCTCCCCGACGATACGCCTGACTCATTGGCCGCCCGTATCCACCAGCTTGAACACGAGCATTATCCGTGTGTGGTGGAGCAGATGGCAATGACGTTTGCGTAAGAAGTAGGTCTGTATTTGTATTTTAGGCGCGGATTGCGCGGATTACACGGAAAAGTTTCAAATATAAGAAATATAATCCGTATCATCCGCGCAATCTGCGCCTAATTTATTAATTTGTGAAGAGGACTTCACTCTATAATTGTTGCCACTACCCGGCGGCTTCCACCATCGTGGCGGAATTCGCACAGATAGATGCCTTGCCATGTGCCGAGGTTCAGACGGCCACGGGTGATGGGGATGCTGAGGCTTACTCCTGTAAGACTGCTTTTGGCATGAGCCGGCATGTCATCGTCGCCCTCGAAGGTGTGGTAATAGTAAGGTTCGCGTTCGCGCACGAGGTGGTTATAGATAGCCTCCATGTCGTGACGCACGTCGGGGTCGGCATTTTCGTTGATGCTGAGGGCGCAACTGGTATGCTTGATGAAGAGGTTGAGCAATCCGGCTTCGGGAAGCGGATGGGGCAGGTGGCGCGTCACCTCGTCGGTTATCAGGTGAAAGCCCCGTGTGCGGGGCTTCAGGGTAAATTCTACTTGGGAAATCATGCGGGTCTTTTTTAGGAGTTAGAGGAGTTATCGCTTCGCTATGAGTTAGAGGAGGAGTTATCGCAAGCTGGGCTTGCTGGCTAATAGTGAAGTTTTTATGTTGGCAAAGTAGCTTTTTTAGCTATCGCTCAAACTTTTTAAAATTTCAGATAAAAATTGTATTGCTTCTCATATCCGATGGTGGTGGCATCGCCATGTCCGGGATAGACAAGGGTGGCATCGGGTAGAGTAAGAAGCTTTTCGCGGATGCCGTCAATCAGTGTCCGTATATCGCCTCCGGGCAAGTCAGAGCGGCCGATGCTTCCTTGGAAAAGGACATCGCCTGCGAAGAGACACCTTCCTTCGGGAGAATAGAATACGATGCTTCCAGGTGAATGGCCGGGTACGTGGATACATTGCAAGGAATAATATCCCAACATCAGTTTGTCTCCTTCTTCCAAATAGGTGCCGATGGGTGCGGGTGTACCAGGGAACTCAAGGCCAAACATGCGGGTGCGTTGTGGAGCTTCCACCAGCCATTCTTCATCGGCAGGATGGGCACATGTCTTCACTCCGTATTCTTTGTACATGAATCCGTTGCCGAAGATGTGATCGAAATGCAGGTGGGTGTTCAGCAAGTATTTCACCGTCAGTCCTTCTTCGGAGATGAATTCCTTCAAGGTTTCGCACTCTTTGGGCGTGTAGCATCCTGCATCTATAACCGCTGCTTCATGTGTATGTTCGTCCCACACCACATAGGTGTTTACGGGCAACATGTTGAATTCAAATTGCTTGACTTTCATAATCCCAGATACACTACTTTTTTGGTTTCAAAGAACTCTTCGGTGAAATAGTCCTTCAAGTCTGTTATCATCACTTGATGCTTGAATGGCATGGCCTCGTGCTCCAACTCGCCACCTTTCAGGCAGACGAGTCCGTTGGGCAGGGCATTGTGCTGCTCCTTACGGATGTTCTTGCGCACCAGTTTCACCAAGTCGGCAAGGGGCATCACGGCACGGCTCACTACGAAGTCGAATTGGCTCTTCTCCTCTTCGGCACGGCAATGGCGGGTGGTCACGTTGGAGAGGCCTGTGCCGGCAATCACCTCGTTGCACACCCGTATCTTCTTACCGATGCTATCCACCAAGTGGAACTTCACTTCGGGGAAAAGGATGGCCAGTGGGATGCCCGGAAAGCCTCCGCCACACCCAAGATCCATCACCGTAGTGCCCGGCTTGAAATTGATAACCTTGGCAATACCTAAGGAATGAAGCACATGGTGTTCATACAGATTGCCGATGTCCTTGCGCGAAATCACATTGATTTTGCTATTCCAATCCTCGTACAAATCCTTCAACGCGGCAAAGCGTGTACGCTGCTCGTCGGAGAGGTTTGGGAAGTATTTCTCAATTATTTCCATATGTATCTTTTGCAAATGTTGCAAAAGTAGGAAATGTCGGACAGATACGCAAGCAAATCACATACTTTTTCTTTCAATGGATTCTTCAAATCTTCGTTTCAGCCAGGCGTCTATCGATAATTTGCCCGGGCCGATGAAGTACATGAACACGAAAATCATCATGTAGATGAGCGAGAGTTCGCCACCGTCCAACGAGCCATCGTGAATTACGAAGAAGGCCATACCCATAGCGAAAATCATGGGCAAGAGTACCAAACGGTACAAGAATCCGAAGATGAAAAAGAATGAACACACCACTTCGGCAATGATAATCAGTATCAATGACCATGCACTACCCACGTGCAACGGGTCGGGGAAGTCTTGCGAAAGGGTGCCGTAGTAGAGCCATTTCTGCACACCATGGCAAAGGAACATGGCTCCGATGAACACACGAGCCAACAATAACAGGGTGGAGGCTATCCAAGCCGAAGGAAGGGAGGCGGAAAATACTTTCTTGAACATAATGCTGATGCTTTTTTATGGTTTATATGTTGATAAGAAAACAATCATCTTCCGCAAATGTTTTTTCTGCCTTACGAGGGAAATATTTTTTCTCTGTCCGGCAGAAAAAATTTTCAGGTAGGGGAGAAAAAATGCAGAAATGTTCGTATCTTCGCGGCAGAATGAATTAGTGAACCTATACCTTTATTAATATATAGCAATATGCCGACAAACAGAGAAGTGATAGCTGCCAACAAGGAAAAGTTCATCGAACTCTTGCAATCAACGGGACGCCGTGGAGTGGATGACGTGATAGAGACTTTGGAAAAACAGGGTTTTTTCGACGCACCCGCCTCTACACGTTTTCATTTGGCTTACGAAGGTGGATTGTTGGAGCACTCGTTGGGTGTGTGCCGCATTGCCTTGATGGTGCGCAAGCAAGTGTTATTGGTAAAACCAGAATTGGAGCCCCAACTTTCCGTGGAGAGTATTATTCTCACCACATTGCTTCACGATGTATGTAAGGCCGAAATTTACAAACGGGCCATCAAACGACGCAAAAATGAGCGCGGCATTTGGGAAGACTACGAAGGATACGATGTTGATTATTCCGACTTCCCCGTCGGACATGGCGAAAAGTCCGTTATCGTACTTCTGCAATCGGGTCTTGAACTCACCAAGGAAGAGATATTGGCCATCCGTTGGCACATGTCCGCTTGGGACCTCCCTTTTCAAAGCTACGAACTGATGGGTTCACTCAATGCTGCCCGTGAAAAGACTCCCCTGATAGGAATTCTCCAAGCTGCCGATGGCCTTTCAGCCAATGTGTTGGAGACGAAGTAGGAGGGAAGTGGGAAGGAAAAGGGACTGCTATCCTGTTTCTGAAAACAAGAAATAAAGTCATAATAATTTTTCAGGAAGTTGTATCATGACTAACTTTTTAGACGCAGATGACGCAGATTTATCTTTATTATTATACCCGATTAGGTTATAGTTTATCTGCGTTATCCGCGTCTAAAAAATGAAGTGATGGCATTTTGACACATTCTCTATCTGTGTCAAAGAAGTTGATTACATCTCTTCAGAGAGATACCCGATGGGGAGGGTACGGCAATTGTAACCCGAAGCCATGATTTCGCCATAGGCACCTGCAGAGCGAAGGGCTATGAGGTCACCACGCTGGCATCGGTTGAGGTCGATGGCTTTGCCGAACACGTCGGATGATTCACAGATGGGACCTACCACATCGTAGGCTTCTGTGGGGGCTTCGCTACTGATATTCTCTATCTTGTGATAAGCTTGGTAGAGGGCTGGGCGGATGAGATCGGTCATACCGGCATCGACAATGGCAAATTGCTTGTGTGAGCCTTGCTTGACATAAAGCACACGGGTGATGAGTGAACCGCATTGGCCCACTACGGCGCGTCCCAACTCAAAGTGAAGGGTTTGCCCAGGATGCAATTTCAAATGCTTGTGATAAGTGGCAAAATATTCTGCAAAATTGGGAATGGCCTGACGGTTTGGGTGTTGGTAATCGATACCTAATCCACCGCCTACATTGATGTGCTCCACAATGATATGGCGTTGCACCAATCTTTCTTGCAATTCATTCACACGGTTGCACAGAGCTACGAAATCGCCCATATCAAGTATCTGGCTACCGATGTGGAAGTGAAGTCCAACAAACTTTACATGCTCCATCGATTGTGCCAAGTCAATCACATGATCCATATCCTCCATGGCAATACCGAATTTGTTCTCTGCCAAGCCGGTAGTGATGTTGGCATGGGTGTGTGCACCTACGTTAGGATTGATGCGGAAAGCCACACGTGCCACTTTGCCACGGGCAGTGGCCAAGGAGTTGATGACTTCCAGTTCGGGCACTGATTCTACATTGAAGCAGAAGATGTCGTTGTCCAAACCCAATCCTATTTCCCAATCGCTTTTACCCACACCGGCATATACCACTTTGTTGGCGGGAAATCCGGCTTGAAGGGCTGCACGCACTTCGCCTCCGCTCACGCAATCGGCTCCCAAGCCGCTCTCTTTGATGATGCGTAATACCTTGGGGTTGGCATTGGCCTTGACGGCATAGTGTACACAGAAATTCGCATAGCGTCCAGCTTCGCGACGGATGGTGTCCAATGTCTCGCGTAGCAGGGTGGTATCGTAGTAGTAGAACGGTGTACGTATGGATTGAAACCGCTCTATGGGGAATGTTCCTTTCATTTTCGTTGTTGATTCGTTGATGCGTTGAGACGTTTATGCGTTTATATATTGAAAAGTTCTTTTTCAATGAATAACTTTTCAACGTATCAACGCATAAACGCATCAACAACTTTACTTGTGATTGAACAATGTGTCGCTCAAGCTTTGCAAAGCACGTTTCTTGTCGGCCTCGCGGATGAGGAAGGAGATGTTGTAGTTGCTACCTCCGTAAGAAACCATGCGGACGGGGATGTCCTTCATGGCCTTCATGGCGAGGGTCTCGAAACCGATGTTCTCCCATGTGAGGTCACCTACCACGCAGATGATGCACATGTCCTTATCCACCGTAACGGTACCATACTTTTTCAAGTCGGCAATGATTTCGTTCAAGTGCTTGGTGTTGTCAATAGACATACTGACACCCACTTCGGAGGTACAAACCATGTCGATAGAGGTCTGATAACTCTCGAATATTTCAAACACCTTGCGGAGGAATCCGTGAGCAAGAAGCATGCGGCTCGACTTGATCTTGATGGCGGTAATATTCTCCTTAGCAGCTACGGCCTTGATTTTACCATGTTCGGTGTCGTTAGAAATCATGGTGCCGGGTGCAGTAGGATCCATGGTGTTGAGCAAACGCACGGGGATGTTGGCATACTTGGCCGGCTGGATACAGGTGGGGTGAAGAATCTTGGCTCCGAAATAGGCTAACTCAGCCGCTTCGTCGAAGTTGAGTTGGCGAACGGGTGAAGTATGGTCAACCACACGCGGGTCGTTGTCGTGCATACCGTCAATGTCTGTCCATATCTGTATTTCCTGGGCATCAACGGCCGCACCGATGAGTGAAGCGGTATAGTCGCTACCTCCACGTTGCAGATTGTCAATCTCGCCATAAGCATTGCGGCAGATGAACCCTTGCGTGATGTAGATGTCTGCATCGGGATATTTCTGCAACTGTATAGTCAATTTTTCGCGGATATATACAGGGTCGGGTTCGGCATTCTTGTCGGTGCGCATGAACTCCAAAGCGGGGAGGAGCACGGCATTTATGCCTTGTTCTTGCAGGTAGTTGGTCACCATGTTGGTGGACATCAGTTCACCTTGTGCCAACACTACTTTTTCTTCAAATAAAGTGAAGAGGTCCTTGGTGTAGGCACGGATGGAAGCAAACACGCCGTCGAGCACTTCTTGAGTCTTTTGGCGGTATTCATCAGTCGTGAACAGCTCTTTCAGATGTTGTTTGTACTTTTGCTCCAGTTTGTTGATGACATCGTTTGCACCGTCGGGGTTTTTCTTGTACAGATAGTCCGAGATTTCTACCAACGAATTTGTTGTACCTGACATGGCTGAAAGAACTACAATTTTCTTTTCACCGTCGGTAATCAACTTGGCTACACTCTTCATCCGTTCGGGAGAGCCTACGGATGTTCCTCCAAACTTTAATACTTTCATTCTTCTTCTTTATTTAGATTGTTATTATTTTGTTCTTTTTCTGTTTCACCATCGAATTCCTGAAACCGGTTGTATTCGTGGGTGATGTCTTCTATCTTGCGTCCCTCGCACCGGTAAACGATGCCTGGATATTCGTGCAATAGCTGTTGGTTGTGGGTGGTCATTACCACGGCCGTACCTCGTGAAGAGATGTCGCGCAACAATTCTACGATATGTTTGCCCGTCTCTGCATCGAGATTTCCTGTTGGCTCATCGGCCAAAATAATTTCGGGATTGTTGAGGATTGCACGGGCAATGACAATGCGTTGTTGCTCGCCACCAGACAATTGATGTGGAAGTTTGTATCCTTTGGTGGACATGCCCACCATGTCGAGCACTTCGTTGATACGGTTCACACGGGCTTGTTTGTTTTTCCATCCAGTTGCGCGAAGGACAAAATCGAGATTTTCCGTCACTGTACGGTCGATGAGTAATTGGAAATCTTGGAAAACAATGCCCAACTTGCGACGAAGAGTGGGGATGTGCTTGCGTTTGATGGTGCGCATGTTGTAACCCAACACTTCAGCTTCGCCATCTTGCATCTCCAATTCGGCATAAAAGGTCTTCAGCAACGATGTCTTTCCTGAACCCACTTTACCGATGAGATAGACGAACTCTCCTGCATCCAAATGGAAATCTATTCCATCCAAGATGCAGAATTCCTGCTGGTTTACCGTCACGTTGCGGTAATCAATCAAGTGTCGTCCTTCCATAAATTTTTCACTCTTCACTCTTCACTCTTCGTTCTTCACTTACTTGTGTCTCTTCTTCAACTCCGTAGCCAGGTCTTCGATGCGCATACCTTTGCTGGTGAGCAATACTATGAGGTGGTAAATCATGTCTGATGCTTCGTAGATAAGGCGGTCATCGGTGCCATTGGTGGCTTCAATGACGGTTTCTACGGCCTCTTCACCAACTTTCTGTGCCATACGGTTGATACCTGCTTTGAAGAGTGAGGTTGTGTATGAACCCTCAGGCATTTCTGCATAACGCTTGGCGATGAAATCTTGCAAATAGCTGAGGAACATGATGGGCTCGTCGTTCACCTCTCCCCAGCAAGTGTCAGTACCAGTGTGGCATACGGGGCCTACGGGATTCACCTTGATGAGCAACGTATCCTTGTCACAATCTTCCTTGATTGAAACTACGTTGAGGAAATTTCCGCTTTCCTCGCCCTTTGTCCAAAGGCGGTTCTTGGTGCGGCTGAAGAAGGTTACTTTACCTGTTTCGATGGTTTTGTCAAGAGCCTCTTGATTCATGAAACCCAACATCAGCACCTTCTTGGTGGTGTTATCTTGAATGATGGCGGGCACAAGGCCTCCCATTTTGTTGAAATCTAATTCCATATATGTGTTATTTTTTAGTTCCTAAATGTTTAAGTTTGATATTCTTCGTTCTTCACTTTTCACTTTTTCTATCTTCTCACTTCAATTCCTTGGGCGCAAAGGTACGACTTTAATTCGGGAATACCTATTTCGCCGAAGTGAAAAACACTGGCAGCTAATGCCGCATCAGCTTTTCCTTGCAAAAAGGCATCGCGGAAGTGCTCCATAGTGCCTGCTCCACCTGATGCAATGACGGGGATGGATACCTCATCGGCCAATCGTGCCAGGGCTTCGTTGGCAAAGCCTGTCTTCACTCCGTCGTGATTCATACTGGTAAAGAGTATTTCGCCCGCACCACGATCGTTTGCTTCGCGTGCCCAGTCGAACAAACCACGTCCGGCAGGTATGCGGCCACCGTTGAGGTAGCAATTCCAACCCTCTTCAGTCTCTTTGGCATCGATGGCAACCACGCACACTTGGCTTCCGAAGTGGCGGGCTATCTCGTCAATCAATTCCGGTCGGCGGAGGGCTGCTGAATTGATGCTAACCTTGTCGGCACCGGCATTGAGCAGACGATCCACATCGCTCAATTCATTGATGCCTCCACCCACGGTGAAGGGGATGTTGATGGTGGCTGCTATGCGACGCACCAAGTCGGTGAATGTTTTGCGTCCTTCGTGACTGGCGGTGATGTCGAGGTGCACCAGTTCATCGGCCCCTTGTTGGCTATAGGCTTGTCCTAATTCAACAGGGTCGCCCGCTTGGCGCAGATTTACGAAATTGGTGCCTTTTACCGTTTGTCCGTCTTTGATGTCCAGACAGGGGACTATTCTTTTTGCTAACACAAGTTACTAATTATGAATTATAAATTATGAATTATGAGTTATGAACTCGCTTAACTCTTTCAGGGTGAAGCGTCCTTCGTAGAGGGCTTTGCCGAACACTACGGCCGGGATACCCGTTTCGTTGAGTTGGCGGATGTCGTCCAATGAACTTACTCCACCACTGGCTATCAGGTGCAGGGTGGGGTAGGCGCTCATTATTTGTTTATATAGTTCTATTGATGGGCCTTGCAACATGCCGTCCCTGTGAATGTCGGTGCAAAGCACGTTCTTCACTCCATGTTTGATGTATTCGCCCAAGTAGGGGAGCAGCTCTTGTTTGCTTTCCTCTTGCCATCCGTTTACGGAGATGAGTCCGTCACGAGTGTCGGCTCCCAAAATCATTTTCTCGCCTCCATATTGCTCCATCCATTTCAGAAAGAGCTCGGGCTTTTGGCTGGCCACGCTTCCTACGGTCACCATCTGTGCTCCGTTTTCAAAAGCAATGACCATATCTTCGTCGCTCTTGATGCCTCCGCCAAAATCGATTTTCAATGAGGTGCGACTTGCAATGCGATGTAGCGTGCGGTAGTTTACCACGTGCTTCGACTTGGCACCATCAAGGTCAACCACATGCAGACGTTGGAGGCCGTATGATTCTACCTCCAAAGCCACTTCCAAAGGGTCTTCATTATATACTTTGGTGGTGGCATAGTCGCCCTTGGTGAGGCGGACACATTTGCCGTCGATGATGTCTATGGCGGGTATCAGTTCTATCATATTCAGTGTCTTTATTTGTTAAAGGAGGTTACCTCAGGGTTAAGGCTACCTTAACTCAGGGCTGAAGTTACCTTAACCCAAGGCTAAGCTTGCTTATGGTTCGAGCTCGAGGAAATTCCGCAATATCCGTTCGCCTACCGGGCCACTCTTTTCCGGATGGAATTGGGTGGCATAGAAGTTTTCTTTGTGCAAGGCAGAGCTGTAAGGACGGGTATAGTCGGTGCAAGCCGCCGTATGCTCATTCATAGGTACATAGTAGCTATGTACGAAATAGACAAACTCCGGCTCGTGAAAACCTTTGAAGAGTTGGCTACGGGTATCTACGATGGTATTCCATCCCATTTGAGGCACTTTGTCTTCGTGGCATTGGGGACGGAAGCGTTTCACCTCGGCATCAAATATGCCCAGACACTCGGTGTCTCCCTCTTCTGAATGGCGACACATCAGTTGCATACCTATGCAGATGCCCAACACCGGTTGGCGGAGCGAGCGAATCACTTCGTCTAAACCCCGTTCGCGCAGATAAGTCATGGTACTGCTGGCTTCACCCTGTCCGGGGAAGATGACGCGGTCGGCGGACATCAATTTTTCTGGGTCATCCGTCACAAGTGGCTCCACTCCCAATCGGTGCATGGCGTTCACCACCGAGCAAATGTTTCCTGCATTGTATTTTACGATTGCTACGTCCATTGAATCAGTTGAAAAGTACGGTTTTATTCTTGTATGCCAACACTTTGCGTTCAATGTGCTTCTGCACGGCACGCGAAAGTACGATTTTCTCCAAGTCCTTACCCTTGTTCACCAAGTCTTGCGGGGTATCCTTGTGAGTGATGCGCACTACATCCTGTTCGATGATAGGTCCCGCATCCAGCTCATTCGTCACATAATGGCTGGTGGCACCAATAATCTTCACTCCACGCTCAAATGCCTGATGATAGGGCTTTGCACCCACGAAGGCAGGCAAGAAAGAGTGGTGGATGTTGATGATGCGATTGGGGTATTCTTCAATCATGCGCTCCGAAATCACCTGCATATAGCGGGCCAGTACGATGAAGTCAACGTTCAGTTCGCGCAACAGCTCCATCTCGGCTTGCTCTTGCTCCAATTTGTTTTCTTTGGTAATGGGGAAGACACGGTAGGGGATACCGAAACGTTCTGCTGCTGGTTGCATGTCGGGATGGTTGCTTATAATAATAGGTATTTCCACATCCCATTCTCCGGCCGTATAGCGGGCCAGCATGTCATAGAGACAATGGCTCATTTTGCTGACAAAGATGGCCATACGGGGCTTTGCATCGCTAAAATAGAGACGCAAATCCATGTTGTACTTCTTTACATACAGTGTGTTGAAGTAATCCAATATTTTGTCTCGCGGAATCATAAAGCCCTCTAATTCCCATTCGATGCGTCCGAAGAATACATTCTCCATACGATCTACAAACTGGTCGATATAGACAATGTTCCCTCCATTGATGGTAATAAAGTTGGTTATTTCAGCCAATATACCTGGCCGGTCGGGGCAATGAAGCAATAATTTCGCGGTCGTATTCATTCGCTTTTTCTTTGTTATTTGTTGTTCTTGCTAAATTTTGAGGCGCAAAGATAGCAATTTATTAGGAAAACAAAGAATATTGTGACAATTAGTTTGATATTTTGGCAAAATTAGAGGTTTTTGGGTACAAAATACACGGATTATACGGTATTATAGCAAATACATATTGCCAACATCCGTATAATCCGTGTCTGAAAAAGATTACTTCTCCACCTTCACTCTCAAGATGGTGAATGAATATTTCGGGAATTCATACGAGAAGGTTTTGCCAAACTTGTTATAAGCCTTCTCTACGGGTACGATTTTTGTAGGATTGTCCATTGAATTTTCGTCGCCCAAGTCATCGGCCTTCAAGGTGATGGCGCGTCCTTCAGATGTCACATTGGTCACTCCGTCAAGGGTAAAGTCTATTACTTGTGCCTTGTCTGCCGAGTTGACAAATTTGATGATGACCTCTCCCGTTTCTTCATCATAACCTGATGCGAGGAATTTCTGTGGGATGGGCTTCAGTTCGTTGTCGATGATGAGTTTTCCATCTACATACAATTTGACAACACGCTGGGTCAGTTCAATGCGAATGTCATACCAGCGTCCCTCTTCGATTCGTTGGGGAATCTCACGGCTCACCACTTGGTCGCCCTGTGCATAGAGTTGTTGCAAGGCGGTAGTACGATTGCCCCATCCTCCGATGTTGAAGCGATAACCTTGTTTTCCATCTTCACTCATTCCGAAGAAGATAAGGAAACCTTCGGCTCCACTGATTTTGCGTGCTTTCAATTCAAGGGTGTAATTGTTTCCATAAGTGCCGTCGTAAAGTTTTGTCAGTACCTCCGTAGCTTTTGCCAAATCGGGCAGGGTAGTTGTCTTTCCATTTTCCGTCACACGAATATCTTTGTATTCAGCTTCAGTGTCCCATGTGCCCAATCCGATAGCTCCACTTCTGTACTCTACACTATCAGGGGTAATGGTTGTGGCACTTGCACCGATGTTGTAAGTCGGTCGGTTTTCTGCATACATCTTCTGTACATGGTATGAAGTACGTCCCATCACTTGGTCAGTATCAATCCATATGAGGTTGGTAGCCCATTCACGGTTATTTACGTTTTCGAAGAGAGGGGCGTATGAAGTCATGGTCACCAAGTCACCGTTTCGCTCCATACCCGAAATGAAAGCTGCTTCCGAAAGGGCTGCATTCATGTTTCCACCTCCAACTCCTTGGTTGCAAGCATATTCACCTACGTACACTTCCCATTTGCCACGTTGCTTTGTGTCGAACAAGGTAGTGTTGCGATAGAAGAAATCAGGAGCCACATACCAATGTGGGTCAATCATGTCAGTCTTCTCGATGGCGCGGTTCTCTTCGCGCAATCCGCTCATGTCATCGTAGATAAGTGTCAGTTGGGGATATTTCTCTTTGATGGCTTTGTAGAAAATGTCGAAGCGTCGGTCATATTCAGCTCCCCAGTTTTCATTGCCTATTTCTACATATTGCAAGGGGAAGGGGGCTGCATGTCCGTTCTTGGCACGGAGTGCTCCCCATTCGGTGTCAAGTCCGCCTATGGCATATTCGATAGCATCCATGCAATCGTCCAGATAGGTCGGGATTTCACTCTCGGGGCTTGCATCTCCCATACGGAACTGACATCCGAGGCCAACGTTGCAAACGAACATCATCTTGGCACCTATATCTTCACAATACTGAAGGACTTCGTGGTATCCCATGCCGTATGAGCAACGATATCCCCAAGTGCTGTATTCGCCCGGACGTGCGGCAGGGTCGCCCAATGTCTTTTTCCAATCAAAGTGGTTGGAAAGTGAAATCCCCTCCACTACGCATCCGCCCGGCCAACGGAAGAAGGCGGGCTTCAGGTCGGCCAAACATTGTGCAACATCTTGGCGCATACCATTATAACGGCTATTGAATGTCGGTGGGAAAAGAGAGACATAATCGAACCAGACTTTTCCCGTAGTGTCAAACTCTAAAGCCAAGCGTGCTTCGTTGTCTGAACTTGTAGGTTCTATCACTTTCAATTCATCCACCCATGCATCAGTTTGTTTCACATCAATGTTTGTCTGTCCGATGACTTTTCCATCCTTGGCTAACAATTTGGCGGTGATGGTACCAGTGTAATCAGGGGCTTTACGGACAATGACACGCAACGTGTAAATTTGACCTTTTTCAATATTCATCCCCCAATATCCCTCATTGATGAGTTGCACAGGTTTGTCTGCCTTATTGATGGTTACTTCCAAATTATTGGGTGCAGTTTCAAACATGGGCTTCTCCTTTGTCAAGCGCATGGTGGCAATCGCTTCATCTGCCGGTTGCAAACTCCATGCGCGAACAGGCTCATTATTCCAATGGAAACTGGCCCCATGATTCACTTGTCCGCTCAAATGGTTTTTTACGGGTGCAGGCTTTAATCGCCCGTGCTCTACGTGGTAACCTTCGGGCATTTCCTTTTCCTCAAAACTGCGGTTTTGCACCAGTTCTGCATAGAGACCTCCATCGCCTGCATGATTGATTTCTTCAAAGAATACACCATACATGCTGGGTGAAACGGATGCTCCTTTCTCGGCCACGTTCAATGTCACCGGTACTCCCTCTGGTTGGGATGTACATCCAGCCATGAAGGCTAATGCTCCCAACAATGTCATCGTTAAATTCTTTTTCATAATTATTTTTATTAAACTATTATATGCTTAAACTTTCTCAACTTATCGATTCATCTTCCACCAATCAAAATCAAAGAGTTGTTCGTCTCCGCCACGGAAAAGGATATAGACATCATGCTTTCCTGTAATAGGACGTCTGCTCTTTATCTTTACAGTTTGTGTAGATTCCTTTCCGTTGATTTCGACTTTGGCAAAAGGATTGTCTCCTATTGAATTGAGGTAGAACTCAATAGTACCCGGATTCAGGAAATTAAGAGTCTGTACAGTTACAGATGCAGGACTGCTTGTCCCGAAATCGACCTCACGGATTTTAATCCAATCTCCATTGTCAATCTTTCTTACATAATGGTCTTTGCCGGCAAGACGGTCAGTTTTTACTCCCCAACTGTCTGCCATTGTCTCGCCCTCTATTCTCTGGTATGGGTCGAGTGTCCCGATTGGAGATACTCCTTCTTTGGTGAAAGGAATGAATGGTATTGTTCCATCAGGGTTATAAGTGAATTCCTCTACAGATGCAGAACGATGGAATCCGCCACCGTTAGGGAGGCTGCCGTTGTGGTAGAACATGTAGTTATGTCCTTTGAAGGTAACTTCGCCACCATGAATCGTGAAAGAATTGTTTGCTTCGTCCATGATACGTCCCCGATAGGTCCAAGGTCCATTAATTGTAGGAGCTGTAGAATAAGCCATGTGTTCAGGAACCCCACCTGAAGGATATGTGAGGTAATACAGGTCGCTTCTTCGGCTCACCCAGGGTCCTTCCTCGAACCCAACCATGAGTTCTTCCTTGCCTTTTGCCCAATTCATTTTCATCTTTTGGGGGCCAAAGCATTTCGGGTCATGAAATCCTGGCACTTCCTTGAATCCGTCTTTGAAGGATATCATGTCGTCGTTGAGTTCGCCGTACCATAATCCCTTATTGCCCCAAAACAGATAAGCACGTCCATCCTTGTCAATCATCACAGTAGGGTCAATAAATGCAAATCCCGTAGCAAGAGGAGCACCGATAGCATCCACATACGGTCCCTGGGGGTCGTCAGCAACAGCTACGGCAAGAACATCCTTTTTGTTGGCATCATTGAGGCAGACATACCAGTACCATTTGCCATTTCTTTCAATCGCTTGAGCGGCCCAAGCGCGGTCACCATGATAGGCCCACTTGAACGTTTCTGTAGATATTGGAGTCCCCAAATACGTCCAGTTTACCATGTCTTCGGTAGAGAACACCTGCCAATCGTTCATTTTGAAGTAGGTGGCATCATCCTCGTCGTGTCCGGTGAATAAATACAGTTTGTTACCATGTACAAACGGAGCGGGATCCGGAGTGTATGATGTGTTGATAATAGGGTTTTGTGCAAAGCATATCGCTGAAACGAATGCAAAAGCGGAAGAAAATAGTGCTTTTTTCATAATTGGTTTCATGATAGATTTTATTTGATGGTTCATTTGTTTTTCAGTTTCATGATACAGTAATTAAAGGATAATACAATTTTTGGATGCAAAAATACAGATAATCCCGTGCTTACAGATGCAACAGATGTTGAAAAGGATACAACAAATGTTGATTTTTGCATCCAAAAGGCAAAATACAGACGATTTTCATCTACGAATGTCGAAACGGAATTTGACAAGATGTCATATTCACACTCCGAACTTCTTCTTATAATACGACCCGGCGGTGTAGAGGGCAGCGACGGGGTTGTTGCCCGTCACCCGGTCTTTGGTCACCAGAGTGGTCACATAAGCATCGGAGTACTTGTAGAAGAGGCTGTCGTGTCCTACGCACAGGCCGATGACTACATTCAAATCAGTTTTTGCCTCATTCAATAGACGGGCTTGCAGGATGGGGTTACACATGGCGGCACCAATCTCTTCGCATTGCTTGGGGATACCGATGGAAGATTTCTCTTTTCCTGCCACCTTGCAGATGATGGCGTATGGTTCGAAACCATTCGCCCGAAGGATGCGTGCAAAGGTGCGGGCTTCATTGATGAGACCTATGCAATTGGCTATTCCGATTTTCTTGGCGCCAATCTTACGGGCAAACTCCATAATCTCCTGTACACGTGTCCATTGGCAATAGCCTTCGAACTCCACTTCGGCACTGGCCACCATGATGTCGTGGTTGCGCCCCTCGTCGTATCGTTCGAGTGCCCATTGCAAATCAGTTTCGTCCAAATTGCTGGTTGGACAGAATTCGGGATACGTGCGGTCCTTAAATTTGCAATTCTGTGTACCGCAATCTACGCAACTATGCTTGATTTCTTCAGAAGTCTTCATCGCTTTTGGGAAAGAAAAGGGTACGGATTACGGCATTCTGACGAATTCAACTTTCGAAGTGATTTATTTGTATGATGTCTCTGTCATTCTGAGCCTTGGCGAAGAATCTGATGATGTCAGCATAATCACTTTTGCTTGTGTCCACAGATTCTTCACTGTGTTCAGAATGACAGAGACCGTCAGAAGGTTATTCGATGAGCAGGCGAATAAACATAGGCGTTTCTACATGGAAACTTAAGTGACGAATAAATATTATTCGGTAATCCGTGCCTATTATATTAATAATGTGTAGGAGATTTCTCTCTTTACTCCTTCATGTCGATAGCCAGGTTCAGCTCGTCGAGTTGCTTCTGCTCGAGTGGGGCAGGGGCATCCAGCATCACGTCGCGTCCGCTATTGTTCTTGGGGAAGGCGATGCAATCACGGATACTGTCGAGGCCGGCGAAGAGCGATACCCAACGGTCGAGACCGTATGCAAGACCTCCGTGAGGGGGTGCACCGTACTTGAAGGCATTCATCAGGAAGCCGAACTGCTCTTGTGCCTTTTCGGGGGTGAAGCCGAGGATTTCGAACATCTTGGCTTGCAATTGTGAGTCGTGGATACGGATAGAGCCACCGCCCACTTCCACACCATTCACCACCATGTCGTAGGCATCGGCACGTACGGCTGCAGGGTCGGTATCCAGCAAGGGGATGTCCTCTTCCTTCGGATGCGTGAAGGGGTGGTGCATGGCCATCAGGCGGCCTTCCTCTTCGCTCCACTCAAACATGGGGAAGTCAACCACCCACAGGCAAACGAACTTGTTCTTGTCGCGCAAGCCCAACTGGCGACCCATTTCCAAGCGGAGTTCGCACAATTGCTTGCGGGTCTTCATCGCATCGTCGCCACTCAAGATGAGGATGAGGTCGCCCGGCTTGGCACCGAAGGCCTCCTTCATTTGCTGGAGCACTTCCTGAGAGTAGAACTTGTCAACGCTTGACTTCACGTTGCCATCGGCCTCCACACGGGCATAAACCATACCCTTGGCACCGATTTGCGGACGCTTCACGAAGTCGGTCAGCTGGTCGAGTTGCTTGCGGGTGTAGGTGGCTGCACCTTCGGCACAGATACCACCGATGTATTCGGCACCATCGAACACGGGGAAACCGTGTCCCTTCATGATGTCCATCAGCTCGACGAACTTCATGCCAAAGCGAAGGTCGGGCTTGTCGCTACCATAATACTTCATGGCATCAGCCCACGGCATACGCATGAAAGGCTCGGTCAGCTCCACACCACGCAACTCCTTGAACAGGTGCTTGGCCATACCTTCGAAGGTTGAGATCACGTCCTCCTGCTCCACGAAGCTCATTTCGCAATCGATTTGCGTAAACTCCGGTTGACGGTCAGCGCGAAGGTCTTCGTCGCGGAAACATTTTACGATTTGGAAATATCTGTCCATACCGCTCACCATCAGCAATTGCTTCAGTGTCTGCGGACTTTGGGGAAGGGCATAGAATTGGCCCGGATTCATGCGGCTGGGCACCACGAAGTCGCGTGCACCCTCGGGCGTTGAGCCTACCAGCATGGGAGTCTCGATTTCGAGGAAACCCTTGCTATCCAGATAGCGGCGCACCTCCATGGTCATGCGGTGGCGCAACTCCAGGTTTTCGCGCACGCACGGACGACGAAGGTCGAGGTAGCGGTACTTCATGCGGATGTCGTCGCCACCGTCCGAATTGTCTTCGATAGTGAAGGGGGGAGTTACGGATGAGTTGAGCACCGTCAGTTCGCTCACGATGATTTCAATCTCTCCCGTGGGGATATTCTTGTTCTTGTTCGAGCGCTCGTTCACCTCACCCGTCACTTGGATGACGTACTCGCGTCCTAACTTGTTGGCTTGTTCGCAAAGGTCGGCATTGATTTCTTCGTTGAACACCAACTGGGTAATGCCGTAGCGGTCGCGCAAATCGACGAAGGTCATACCTCCCATCTTGCGTGCACGTTGTACCCATCCGGCCAGTGTCACGCTTTTGCCTGCATCAGAGAGGCGGAGCTCTCCACACGTATTCGTTCTGTACATATATATTGTTTAATTATGAATTATTAATTATCAATTATCAATTATTTCAGGAGTTAAAGGAGTTAAAGCCGAATGTTTGGCTTGCATCTATTGGATTCTTCACTCTTCACTCTTCGTTCTTCACTTTTTACTAATTACCACGTGCAAAAATACGCAATGTTTTCCATATTGCAAACACTCGCATGTAAAAATCGTCGGAAAAGTTTGTCAAACCGAAAAAATACACTACCTTTGCACCGCTTTTCAAGGAAAGCATCGTTTCGGGGTGTAGCGCAGTCCGGTTAGCGCACCTGCTTTGGGAGCAGGGGGTCGTGGGTTCGAATCCCGCTACCCCGACGAAGAGAGAGAAAATGCAAAAAGTTGTGTCAATCATTCATTGGCGCAACTTTTTATTTTTTAGACGCAGATAACGCGGATGGTAACTATTCAGCTAAAGACTTTTATTATAAAAACGCAGAGACGCGGAGGCGCAGAGAAGCTTTCCATTCGACAAAGAGCATCCTGAGTGCGCAGAGTTTGGGCCAACAAGTCAGCCAATGGCACACCTCAAAACGTTCGTAGGGCGTTTTACTCTCCAAGTCTCTGTTAAACTCTAAAAAAAAACCTCTGCGCCTCAGCGTCTCTGCGTTCGAAATAAAAGAACAGCTGAATGGCTCAAGTCTCCCTTTGTAAACATTTCACAACGCGCCTTGTAAAGAATTAAAAAAATCCCCTTCTCCCCCTTTGTTCATCTCAGGGTTAAGGTAGGCTTAGCCTTGGGATGATGTGTCCTTATCTATGGGTTGATGTTCAGTGGCTTATCCACCTTATTGAAATTCTCGCATATTTTCGTCCGAAAGAAAAGTCGCGTGCATATACGCGATTCTCGCACGGTCATTTTTGCATATTTATACAGTCGGATTGTATAATTATACATTTCGCCCGTTTGCAATCACATCCTCCCTTGCTCGTGTGCACACCCTCTATTGACCGTAAGCACACCCTATAGCAGTATGTCTGAAGAAACTCCGCCTATCGTGTGCACACGGTCGGTCGCACTTGTGCACACGCCCGGTTGAGTTTCACTCTACCAGCCTTTGTGTATTGCATATATATACAAAAAACGTCCTGTTACGAAGCATTGTCCTCTGATGAAATAGAGAGGGAATAGAAATGCGGGATTTATTACCAACTGATGTAAGGATGTTTGAGGGGGGATAAGGTTTGAGGTCTTAAGTTTCATAATTAACTTTTTAGACGCAGATGTTACTACTGAACCTCATAGTCCTTCTTTTTTTTGCCTATCGTGTTAATAAATGCTAAATTTCCCCATCCCTTTTTCTTATACCAGAAATAAATGACTTAATTTGTACCATATTAACTTAATGATTATGAAAAGAAACAATACCCTCTTCCCCTTATGTTTGTTCATCGCTTTGCTTTGCGGACTTTTCGTGACATGTGACGAAGGAGAGACCGCGCTACCCATCGACTATCCCACCGAGGGCGACATCCACTTCACCCTGCAGGCCGGAGACGACAATATAGGCAATGCGCCCCTTGCCATTTCTACGGGCGACACGCTCAATGTGGTTGTCTGCCAGAAGAGCAGTTACACCGACCCTGATGGCACGGTGTTTACCTGCGAGCCTAAGGCCACGATAGGGCTTTTTGCAACAATGGATACCATTTATGCAAAGGACATTGAAGCATTGTTGAAAATCAATGAAAATGCTGAGGTGACGACCTCTCAGAGTGGCACGAATCCTGTTCTCTATACCACCAATCAGAAGTTTGTGATAGGTGGTCAGGAGGTTGTCTTTGATTTGGGCCATGAGGTCTATTCGCATGTCAATTCATTGTCGGATGTCATTGAAATGCCCTATGTCAAGGTGAATAAGGCCAACTTCGGTCGTGGCAATGTATCTGAAAGTGGTGATACAAGGAATGCTTCACCCTCTGTCACATTGCGCGCTTTGTCGCTGACCAGAGCCAGTGTTACAGATTCTATCCTGTTTGAGGTGAGCGCAAAGTTCAATCTTGAGCTGGAGAGCGTCAATACCAAGAGCGCCGACAAAGAGACATTGGAGTTTGATGTCACTTATGTGGGTGTGGTGGAAAATGTGACCGAGCTTTATGGAAGTGTGGTTTATACGATTAATGATAAGGAGGGGGAGGTGAAATCTCCGTTCATTGTCAATGGTGCGGATTCACTATTGTTGGAGATTAAAGAGAAAAGCACCTATGCCACACCAGACACGTCGGTTTATGCATTTGAGCCAAAAGCTGCTGTTAGCTTGAAGGTGAAGAATGACACAGCCTTCGTTGAAAAGTACGAACTTTTATCGACATGGATTGAAACAGAGGAGCCTGAGGCCTCCACTAATGGCGACAATCCTACATCCACTCTGTATGAACGAGTTTTTGCCACCTCGTCGCAAGAATTTTTGTTTGAAACAATGTATGAGGTTTATACTGCTCAAAGTGGCGATGAAATGCCATATTTGATGATTGGTGAACCCAAATGCATGGGGATAGAGGTTACGGCGCAGAAACAGGATGACGCGACCCGCGCATTTGTGTACGACACAGTGTATTACGATGTAAAAGCCAAGTTTGAGGTTGAACTCAAGGGTGTTAATGTGAGCGATGAGCTTGTTAGTACGTTAGTGTTTGAGGTCAATTATGTGGGTGGTGTCATCAATGCTACCGAAATAGTTGAGCTTGTGAATATTACATATCGTAAAGACCAAGTATTTTACGAAGGGCATGATAATTTGAAGCCTCGTTCTCAATGCGAAGTTTATCGGGATAGGCATTATTCTGATGGACATGTTGAAACGGATGAGTTTTATGGAGCGCCTTGGTTTTGGTTGGAATATTTGTATACTTTTGCTGTAAATCATGATATATTTGCAATGGATACAGTATTAGTTTTTTCTCCAGATTTTAGTGTAGCTTATGGTGGTTTTAGAGAAATTTATGACCGTAAATATTTACATTGTGAGTTACATCTTAGTATGCAAGTTCCGGATGTGGAATATATAGAGAAGATAGATAATGTACTTAGAGATGATAAGGCCGGGGTATATGACGAATCGTATGGAGCAGAATTAAAAGATTATAATTTTAATCCAGATAGTTTAATAGTTGGTTGGTATTATAAAAAGTATGTCAAGACTTGTGAGAAATGGTTGAAATACGTTAAAAATGCAAATGATACATTTTTTAGATGGTATTGGTGGACTGTTTCATATTATGATCGTTTTTTCTGTATTGATGATACGATAATTGGATTTGAGGAGTATCGACCTAATATTTTTTGGACAGATAAATTTGAAGATTTTGAAGGGGATGAAACTAAAGGTCCTGGAAAAATCTTTAAATGGGAATTGCATGGAGATTACCTTAATCAAGATATACGAGGAATTTTAACTGATACAATTTATACTCCTAAAAAGTAGTTCGCTTGAGTTTCGCAAGTAAGAGGGTGTGTTATAATTAACTTTTTAGACGCAGATGACGCGGATGAAAAGAAGGCATTTTGACACCCCCCTTGTAGCGGAATCCACCTGTGCGTTTGTCTATTCGTTGACGATATTTCCGCGATGGTCATAGCACACCGAGTCGCCATTAGCGGTGGGGACGTTGAATCCGTCGCGATGGATGCGTGCATGGGATATGTCGATAAAGCGGCGCAGACGGGGAAAATAGTAGTAGGAGCGCTTGTAGGCGGTGGCTATATAGTAGGTGCTCTCGATGCTGTCGTTCCACATCAGTCGGGTGAACGAGTCGTAGAGGTGGCCTCCGATGGAGAGTCCGCGTGGCGAGAAGGCCATGATGCGCCCGTCGGGCAGGGTGGCGCGAACGACAAACGTGTCGGCCTCCACCTCGGTAAACCGCAGACCTCCGGCCAGGGTGTCGCCCGTCGGCAGGTGGCGTATGCCGAAGAGTGGCACCGTATCGCCCGGCACGGACATGGCGAAGGCTTCGAGGTCGCCACACAACGGCCACGAGCGGTCCGACTCTCCAGTGCAGGCACCATGCAGGCAAAGCAACAAGGCAAGAGAAATTTTCTGAATAGGTTTCATAGGGCAAAGATACGAAGAACTTGCGTAAAAATGGAGGTTTTCAGACACAACTTCCTGTTCATCGCAAAAAAAAACGGCTTTTTTGCCTGAATCTTTTCACCATCTTCAGAATTATTAGTAAATTTGCACTGCCCCTGAACTGTTCGGCGAAAGACTTTTATGATAAAAACGCAGAGACGCAGAAGTGCAGAAGTGCAGAGCATTTTCTGCCTAACCTGAAAAATATTTTTCCCTAACCTGAAAAAAGTTTTCTCTAACCTGAAAAAAATAGTCCTATGCAACTACGAAAAATCATACTGACATGGATGACCCTTGCCACCACCTTTTCGGCCGGTGCACAAGTGAAGTTCGACGATTACTTCCTTCCCAAAACCATGCGCTTCGACTACTATCATGCCGGAAGTGCCACCTCCGAATATTATTTCGCAGACGAGGTGATAGAAGAGCCTTATTGGGCGGGAAACAAAAATTACTTGGTCGATGAGCGCGACATGGGCAACCACCTCTTCAAGGTGATAGACAAAGCCACGGGCACACTCATCTATTCGCGCGGATTCAGCTCGTTGTTCAACGAGTGGCAGACGACACCCGAGGCAAAGACCGTCAGCAAGGCAATGCCCGAGGGAGTGGTTTTCCCTTATCCGAAGAACGATGTGGTGGTGGAAATCTATACCCGCGAAAACCGCACGGGCAAATTGCATCGGAAGTTTGTGCATGAGATAGATGTCGATAGCTACTTCATCCGCAAGGCCAAGCAGACGTTGGGCACCGTGGACATCCGCTATACGGGCAATCCAGCCCAACGGGTGGACATCGTGGTGTTAGCCGACGGATACACCGAAGCCGAGAAGGAGAAGTTCATCAGTGATTGTCACACCTTTGCCGACCATATCTTGAGCTACCATCCCTACACTGAAAATCAGGACAAGTTCAACATCCGCGCCGTGTGGACACCCAGCCAGGAATCGGGTATCTCCATCCCTGGTGAGCACGTCTGGAAGAATACGGCACTGAAGACCCATTACTACACGTTCGACTCCGAACGCTACCAGATGACCGAAGATTACCAGACATTGCTCGATGCCGCTTCGCATGTGCCCTACGAAATCATTTACATCCTCACCAATTCGCAGAAATATGGTGGCGGAGGCATCTATAACTTCTATGGCATCAGTGCGGCCGACATCCCCGGAGCCTCTACGCGCAAGACCTATAGCCACGAGTTGGGACATCTGTTTGCCGGATTGGCCGACGAATATGTGGGTGGTACCGAGATGAGCGACCTCTATTTCCCCGACGTCGAGCCGTGGGAGCCGAACATCACTACACTAACGAACCTTGAGGCAAAAGCCTGGAAGACGATGCTTGGCGATGCACCCGTACCTACACCCGTGAAGGAAAGCCCGTGGGAGTTGAATCCGAAGAATCCCGATTCTCCTGACTTCAATCCCAAGAAGCCTTGGCCATTGGGTGTATATGAGGGTGGGGGATACCTGCAAAAGGGAGTCTATCGCCCTTGGCCCAATTGCATGATGAACTGGTTTCACCGCATGGACGTATATTGTCCCGTCTGCACACGAGCCATTCAAGAGACGATTGATTTATATACCCGATAGAGAATGAAATTGGTTAATGGTATTTAGGGACAGTGGATTTCTCCGGCAAGACTTCGGTTCATCTGTGTCTTGATTTCTTCAGGAGAAAGTCCGTGTCCTAAAAGGAACATCAGTTTGGTGACTGCTGACTCTACGGTGCTGTCATAACCGCTTATGACTCCGGCTTCTGCCAAATGTATTCCTGTTTCGTAACGTCCCATTTCTACGGCTCCGGATAAGCATTGGCTGATGTTGACGATTACCAGTCCTCGGTCTGTCGCTTCTTTCAGTTTCTTTATCAACCACTTCTTTTGTGGGGCATTGCCTGAACCGAATGTGCGCATGACCACGGCTTTCAATCCTGGCACATGTAATACGCTATCTATGATGGTTTCCTGTATGCCGGGAAATAGTGATAAAATAATGACATTCTGGTCAAACAGGAAATGAGGCTTCAAGGGACGCTCGGGATTCGGACGCCGGATGTGGTCAAGAGCATAATGGATGTGTACACCTGCATGTGCAAGGGTGGGGTAATTGAACGAATTGAACGCATTGAATCCCTCTGCGTTGCTCTTTGTTGTCCGGTTTCCGCGTAGCAGGCAATTCTCGAAGAATATGGTAACTTCGGGTACAATGGGACTTCCGTCGGGGTGTTTGGCAGCTGCTATCTCGATAGCGGTAATCAAATTCTCTTTTCCGTCAGTCCTCAGAGTGCCGATGGGTAATTGGCTTCCCGTCAATACGACAGGCTTACTGAGATTTTCCAACATGAAACTGAGCGCTGATGCCGTATAAGCCATCGTATCGGTGCCATGAAGAATGACAAAACCATCAAACCGGTCGTAGTTGTCATTGATGATGTGTACCAATTTCGCCCACAAGGCAGGCTCCATGTCCGACGAGTCGATGGTGGGGGTGAATTGATAGGTGGCTATATGGTAATTGAATCGCTTCAACTCAGGGACATGCTTTTGCAGATGGTCAAAGTTGAAACTCTCTAAAGCTCCTGTTTCCGGATTTTCTATCATGCCGATTGTACCTCCGGTGTATATCAGCATGACGGATGGTATATTTGTTTGTAGCATACTTTACAATCTTTTCGATTTTTTTTTGTTTGTCTTAGACGTTGCAAAGATACAAAATAAACCTGTTTCGATGAACAAAAAGACGTAAAAATGATGGTGCGCCTCTGTTATTCATCTGTTTTTGCTATCAAATAGTTAGAATTTCATTGGTGGAGAAGACGTTTTTGGGTTGTATGAAGTGTTCAATGAGTGTAACATCTTTTATGCCGGGCGCGATTTCGAAATGATAATCGATGTTTATTCCGATCCAAGCCGGATGATGGATGGTGTTGAACATCTTTTTACTGTTCGGAGTAATACCTCCGCTGATCAAAAAAGGGGTATTTATGGGGTAATGTGTAATACCTTCGTTGTAAAAAGATGTTTTTTCTTGGGTGTGGCACTGTACTTCTAATTGGAAATAGTTGCAATACTTCTCATAGCCAATAACTTGTCTGATGTCTGATTGGCGAAAGATATCGATTCTTTTGATGATGAATGGCGATAATCCTTTTTGAATAATCCCTTTTCGAAGCAAATGGCAAAATCCGGTAGTCTCTTGCCCGTCTAATTGTATGCCGTCCAATTGGAACTTTTCAATGTGTGCGATGATTTCTTCAATCGATGTTTCTTTGAAAACTCCTATACGTTTGGCATATTTAGGAAGATAAGAGGGGGGAGACGCTACATATCGCTCGGATAATGGATTGAAATTGAATCCGATCCAATCGACTCCGATGTCTTCAATTGCGCGGATATTGTCAGGGTCGCGCATGTCTGATACTTTTATAATCATGAGGCATTCGTTTTTTTTCTACAGATAACGAATGTTCTCATCCTTTTGTTTTATTGAAAGGTTGCAAAAAAATAGGCGCGGATTACGCGGATAAATTATGGCCTATATTCGCCCTTTCGGCTCATCGAAAACCTCTTTTGATTTTTTCATTAAGGTATGGTCGGGTATAAGAATTAAGATAAATCCGCATAATCCGCTTCTGAAAAGTTAGTTATGACACACCTTCATTCTGTCTTATACTTGTTGCATGTCACACAACTTCTTGTAGTATCCGTCGAGAGCGAGAAGCTGTTCATGTGTGCCGCGTTCAACAATTTGGCCTTCGTGAAGCACACAAATTTCGTCGGCATTTCGGATTGTGCTCAGACGGTGGGCAATAGCAATGGTGGTGCGGCTCTTCATCAATCGCTCAAGAGCCTCTTGTACAAGACGTTCGCTCTCAGTGTCGAGAGCAGATGTGGCTTCGTCCAGGATAAGGATAGGCGGATTCTTCAGGATGGCTCGTGCGATGCTGATGCGTTGGCGTTGGCCACCGGAGAGTTTTCCTCCGCGGTCGCCAATCATGGTGTCGTAGCCTTGCTCACTGGCCATGATAAAGTCATGGGCGTTGGCTATCTTGGCAGCCTCGATGACTTGCTCCATAGTAGCATCTTTCACACCGAAAGTGATGTTGTTGTAGAAGGTATCATTGAACAGGATGGCTTCTTGGTTGACGTTGCCCATGATGCTGCGCAAGCCATGTAGGGTGGCATCTTTGATGTTTACACCATCGATAAGGACTTCGCCCTCTTGCACGTCGTAGAAACGGGGGAGCAAATCAACGAGGGTAGATTTTCCTGAGCCGGATTGTCCGACTAAAGCAATGGTCTTACCCTTTTCAATTGTCAGATTGATGTCTTTCAATACCCATTTGGAGTCGTATTTGAAGCTGACATTCCTGTATTCGATGCTTTGTGCCAATTCCTTTATCTCTTTCGGCTGGGCAGGTTCTATCAACTTGTTTTCAGCCATCAGAATCTTGTCAACGCGCTCCATGGAAGCCAATCCTTTGGGAATGTTGTAGCTGGCCTTGGAAAATTCTTTCAAAGGATTTACCAAACTATAAAGGATGACTAAGTAGTAGATGAACGAAGGGGCATCGATGTTGCTTTCGTTGTTCAATATCAACGTTCCTCCAAACCACAAAACTATAACAATCAGTATGGTGCCCAAGAATTCACTCATTGGGTGAGCCAGTTGTTGGCGGGTGTTTACGCGATTGATGGTGCCCCGATACAGATTGTTGGATTGCATGAATCGCTTGTCCATTTTTTCTTCTGCGTTGAAGGCTTTGATGATTCGTAAACCTCCCAAAGTCTCCTCTACTTGGCTCATCAGGTCGCTCCATTGTCCTTGGGCAATCAGTGATTTTCGCTTCAATTGTTTGCCTACAAAGCCCATGAGCCATCCCATCAGGGGAAGTACACAAATGGTGAAAAGTGTGAGTTGCCAACTTATCATCATCAGTGTACTGAAGTAGGCGATAATCAAGATAGGATTCTTGAAAAGCATGTCCAATGAACTCATGATAGAGTTCTCAATTTCTTGAACATCACCACTCATGCGGGCTATGATGTCACCTTTGCGCTCTTCGCTGAAAAATCCCAGGGGCAGACTCAATATCTTTTTGTAAAGTTGTACTCGGATATCTCTTACTACACCTGTACGGATGGGGATGATAGTGGCTGAAGAGAGGAAGTAAGCTCCCGTTTTCAGCATGGTCATGAAAGCCAGGAAAAGGCCGAGTATCAGCAGGGTGGTGCTGGCTCCTTGGCTTTGGATCATTTCTGTCACATAGTAATAGAAGTTGTTCAAGGCGATGTCTTTCATTCCCATATCGGCACAATCCCAAGGGATGAACTCGTAAACATTGTTGTCCATCTCAAAGAGAATCTGTAGGATTGGTACAATGAACATGAATGAAAAGATGTTCAGTACAGCTGAGAGGAGATTGAAAAATACCGTCAGAAACAGAAATTTCTTGTAAGGGGGGATGAATCGAGTGAGTATGCGAAAAAATTCTTTCATTTATATCAATGGTTATATTTTCTGTCCGCGAAGATACGGCAAACGAGCCGATTGACAAAGTAACTTGGCCAAATTCTTCATATTTTATAAATAAGTTGTATCTTTGCGGGCAAATAAATAGAAGAATTATTATAAATAATATGCATACAAGAGACGAAAAACTGGACGCCTTCGGACGCTTCCTTGATATATTGGACGAGTTGCGAGTGAAATGCCCGTGGGATAGAAAACAGACGAATGAAAGCCTTCGTCCTAACACCATCGAAGAAGTGTACGAATTGTGCGATGCGCTCATCCAGGGCGATAAGAAAAACATCTGTAAAGAGTTGGGGGATGTCCTTCTCCATGTGGCTTTTTATGCAAAAATAGGGGAGGAGACAGGCGATTTTGATATGGCCGATGTCTGCAATCAGCTGAGCGACAAACTTGTCTTCCGCCATCCCCATGTGTTCGGTGATGCACAAGCCGAAACGGCCGGCCAGGTTTCTCAGAATTGGGAGCAGATAAAACTGAAAGAAAAAGACGGTAATAAAACCGTCCTCAGTGGTGTTCCTTCTGCGCTTCCCTCTCTCATCAAAGCCTATCGGGTACAGGATAAAGCTCGCAATGTAGGTTTTGATTGGGCCGAGCGTGAGCAAGTGTGGGATAAGGTAAAAGAAGAAATTGATGAATTTCAAGCCGAAGTAGCCAATATGGATGCTGATAAAGCCGAAGCCGAATTTGGTGACCTCATGTTCAGTCTTGTAAATGCAGCCCGCCTTTATCACATCAATCCCGATAATGCCCTCGAACGCACTAATCAGAAGTTCATCCGCCGTTTCACTTACGTCGAAGAACATTCCATCCGTCAAGGTCGCTCCCTAAAAGATATGTCTCTCGCAGAAATGGACACCCTTTGGGATGAAGCAAAGAAAAAAGGGCTTTAGCGGCCCTTTTTTTCTCCTATTACCCGGTTCTTTTTCTTCCCCTGTCCGGAAAAACATTTTCCCCAACCGGGTAAAAATTCTATCTCCGCGCGTCCCGTCGCGGATTCCCATCCCTCCCATTAACCCCACCAACCCCATCTCTCCCCCTATATATTAATATAATAAGGTATCCGTTCCCCCTCCGTTTCCGCCCATAATTCTCCTTTTTATGTTATAGAACATGTTTTTCCTCCTTCATTTCCACCGTTTTGCGCCACAAACCGTATAAAATCCGAAAAATATTCCGAAAAAGTTTTGGCGGTTCAGAAAATAGC